>NZ_CP023270.1:5724124-6032166 GCF_002966795.1 Achromobacter spanius | reverse complement strand
CGGCGTTGTTCACGATGGGGATTGCGTTTGGGATCATGATGAGTATTAGTCGGCATCGGTCTGTGAAGACTTGATGTTGAATTGCTGATCTTGTTGCCGATGGGTTCTTCTTAGGTCGGTAGCCTTGGCGCCACGGAGTTCTTCGTAGGTCGCCCGCCGCCGCAGTCACCGTGGGTGCGATCGCCCACGATTGCGGTCCGGAGCCTTCGCTCCGGACTGCCCCATCCTCATCCTCGTCCTCGCCTGCGGCGACTCCTACGGATTCCGTCGGGCGCATCGACGGCGCTCGCACCCACGGTGACCGCGACGCCGTGCTGCTAGGGTCTTTGGTCTGTGGCGCTGCAAGACCTGTGGTCAGGGCAGGAGATCTGCGGGGCCGCCGGGTTGCTGCCGCCCGGGCGGCGGCAACCCAGCATCGGTTCCGGGGGACGTCGCGACGGAGTGCGCTTCGCGCTTGCGCGAGTTGGTGTGCTAATGGCATCACGAACAAGGGGGAGGGGCGGTGATGGGCGGCGCGCGTCGACGACCAGCCACAACCTGCCGACCCGTACGCGCGCCGCCCATCGGGCACTGGAATTCAAGTGACGGTTAATGGCAAGCTGGGAGCAATCTTGGGCTCGGACACCGGGATGAGCGACGGTTTTCGTTGTTCTGCCGGTGTCTGACGCCCTTGGGCGATGCGCTTGGCATGACGCGAATCTCACCAGGGGGCCAGACACCTCACTTGGTCTTACGAATCCCGCGGTGTCGGACGGTATTTCAATCCGATGCTGCCACACGCGAAGCGTCATCGCCACGACGCAAGACGCCGCGTAAGCCCCCAAAGGCCGCCCGCGCGGCCGGCCGGGGGCGGGCACCGCAAGCTTTTTCTCTTTTCCCCACCGTGGGCAAGAACCTCAAGAACCCAACTCGCCCCGCCACCAGCAAAGCTGAAGCGACTGGAGCACGTCGTAGCGGGGGCTTGGGTGCGCGGGGCGTGTAGATGCGCCCGACGGAATCCGAAGGCAGCCGCCGGAGGCGGCAACGAGATTCTATGGTCTTGGTCAAGCAATTGCTGGTCGCAATTTCTCTGAATCAAAGGGTTGACCTGTTCGCCATACTCCGTACGCGATCCGCAGGAGTTTGCGGGCGATTATGACCAAGGCCGCAGTCGAGGCCAGCCCTCGAGCCCTGAGCATGGCGTAGTAATCCTTGAATTGTTCCGTGCGCGCCGCTGAGCTAGCCGCGTTGTAGAGCAATGTCCTCGCCGCTTTATCGCCCTGCTTGCTTAGCCGGCGCCGACCAACTTTTCTTCCGGATTCGTTCGGCCTCGGATCCAGGCCACAGAAGGCTACCGCCGCATCGCTGCTGGCAAATTCGATCCGGCTGAACAAGCTCGTCAGGGCAACGCCGGTTATCGGTCCTATGCCGCAGATGCCGGTCAGCAGACCGTATGTCTTGGCCCAGTCACTCTGGGCCTTAATCTTGGCGATCATTTCCCGTTCGAGTTGCTCTGACCAAGCCGTCAAACTTGCGAGTGCCTTCTTCTGATGGCTGCTTACGCAACCATGTCGCTGTGCCGACAAACGCAAGGATGTGCCTACACGGACCACCGTCGATCTCAGCGCCTGAAGTGCTCTGACTTGCTGCAATTCTGGAGATATTGGTTCGTAACGATGCAGTTTTTTTTGATGCTGCGCGATGTATTGCGCGATGACGGCGGCATCCAATCGATCTGTCTTGCCGCGATTCCCCAACGAGATTGCGTAATGATGGACGTGGGTCGGATTAAGGACATAAACCTCAAATCCGCGCTCATGCGCCGTACGAGCCAGGAGCTCTTGATAGCCTCCTGTCGCTTCCATGGCGATCACACTAGTGGCCGGCAGACGCTTTAACCAGCCCACGATGCTGGAGCGATTGTTGGGCAAGACGCCCGTCACGATCTCTCCGTCAGACGCGGCTACTTGAAGCTCAAACTTGCCGACATCGACCCCAATAAAAACGATTGAAGTTTGCATGACAGCTCTCCCTGCGATACGTTAAGTCCGCTGGGGTAGCCACGCCTCGGGCGTTACCTTGCGATCAATCGGCGGTCTCGGCCGCTAGATTCCTTATCGACGCGTGAGGCGGGGTGGGATGCTCTCGTAGTGGCAGTCCGGGTGCAACCGGCTGATGGTTGACGACGTCCCTCACCCCAGCGTCTTTCTTCTTCGAAAGACGCATTCACACCATACAAGGTTGAGGACGGGGCAGTCCGGAGCGAAGGCTCCGGACCGCAATCGTAGCCCCGCGCACCCAAGCCCCCGCTGCGGCGGGCGTTTAAAGAACCTGACTCAATGCCAGCCTAACCACCGCCATTCAAAGCACCCTAAGGCAACGCTTCAGGCACCCCCAACTCCGCAGCCAACTTCGTCAGTCCATCCCATATCCGGCTATCAAACTCCACCGAATCCGCATTCACCGCCCGATTCCGCGCCTCGTACTCACCCGGATACTGCACGGATTCCACCCCCGGCTGCGGCTTGCAAGCATGCAGGTAGTCGATGAATGCGCCGACTTCCATCGAGCGCCAGTCGGTATTGAAGTCCACCTGCGGATCCAGCAGCAGCGCGAACATGTTGTTCGTCGCCACGCCGATGCGCGGATGTTCGGGCTGGATGGTGCCGCCGCCCGACAGGACGCCAGCGAGCAGTTCCGCCACCAGACCCAACGCATAGCCCTTGTGGCCGCCGAATGGCAACAATGCGCCGGGAGGATCGGTAAAGAGCGCGCCCGGGTCAGTCGTCGGGTTGCCGTCGGCGTCGATCAGCGACCCCGGCGGCGCCTGCTCACCCTTCGCCGCCAGCACCCGCGCCTTGTTCACCGCGATCGAGCTGGTGGCCATGTCCACGATGAACGGCGGACGGCCGCCAGGCAGGGGGCCGGCAAAGCACAGCGGGTTCGTGGTCAGGCACGCCTGCGCGCCGCCGAACGGGGCGACGGTGGGCGAGCGGTTGATCACGTTGGTGAAGGCCAGCAGGATCAGTCCCTTGGCCGCCACCATCTCGCCGAAATGGCCCATGCGGCCAAGGTGATGGCTGTGGCGCAGGGTCAGGATGCACTGGCCGTGTTCCTGCGTGCGCTCGATCGCCTTTTCAATGACGACCTTGCCCACGTACTGGCCCAGTCCGTGGTGGCCGTCGTAGGCCAGCATTGCGCCACGGTCGTTGAGGAGTTCGGGACGGCCGTCGGGTTGGGCCAGGCCTTCCGACAACACGCGGCGGTAGTTTGTCAGGATCGACAGGCCGTGGCTCGTGTAGCCCACGCGGTCGGATTCCACCAGATGTTCGGCCACATCGCGCGCGATGTCTTCCGGCACGCCTTGTGCCATCAGCACCCGGCGGCCGTATTCGTTGGCTTGGGCAATCGTGATTTTCATGACGACTCCTTACAGCCAGCCCAGCCAGCGCCAGTAGGTCATGCCCATCAGCAGCATCAGCAGGTAGCCCACGATGGTCACGATGATGCCGACCTTGGCGAACTGCTTGGCGTTGAAGGTTTCGGTGCCCAGGCACACCATGTTCTGCGGTGCGTTGATGGGCAGGATGAATCCGTAGCTGACCACGAAGCCCAGCAGCATCGTCATGCCCAGGCGGCTGAAGTCGCCCGGCAGCGTTGCCAGCACCGAGATCAGGATGGGCAGCATGGCCGAGGTCAGCGCGGTGGCGCTGGCAAAACCCAGGTGGATCACGATCAGGAAGGCCGCCAGGATGGCGAAGATGGCGAGCGGGCCAAGGTGGTCCAGGCCGGTGTGATGCACCACCTGGTTGCCCAGCCACTGGCCGGCCTGCGTCGTGAGCAGCGCCGTGCCCAAGCTGATACCCACGCCGAACACGATCACCGTGCCCCATGGGATGCGCGATTGCACGTCTTTCCACGTCATCACGCCAAAGCGCGGCAGCATCAGCAGCACCAGGCCGAAGTAGGTGGTCGAAGTGGTGTCGAACTTGTGCAGCTTGCCTTCGGTCGACCAGAACAGCAGCAGCATGACCGACACGGCCATCAGGCGCTTTTGCGCGCCGGTCATGGGACCCAGGTCGAGCAGCGATTTCTCGACGGCTTCCTTGCCGCCGGCGATGCTGTTGCTTTCAGGCGGCAGCAGCTTGAGCACGACGACGATCAGCACGGCCGACATGATGAGCGACCAGGGGGCGCCGGCAATCAGCCAGTCCGACCACGCCACGCGTTCGCCCAGCATCTTTTCCATGAAGCCGACGGTCAGCAGGTTCTGCGCGGCGGCGGTCTGGATGCCGACGTTCCAGATGCTGGTGGCCTGGGCCACGATGATCATGATGCCGGCGGCGATGTTCGAGCGCTTGTCCACGCCGAAGGCCGCGATCACGCCCATCATGATCGGAACCACGGCGGCGCTGCGCGCGGTGGCGCTGGGCACGACCAGGCTCAGCACGATCGTCACGGCGATACATCCGATGAGGATGCGGCGCGTGCTGGTGCCCACCTTGGACAGCGTCACCAGCGCGATGCGCCGGTCCAGTCCGGTGAATGTCATGGCGGCGGCAATGAACAAGGCGCCGGTGACGAGCGCCAGCGCCGAGTTCGCAAAGCCGGTCAGCGCCATGCTGATGGCGGCGGACGTGCCGTACAGAACGTTGGGATCTTTGATGGTGGGCGCGGTGCCCAGGAGGAAAGCCATCAGCGTCGTGATCATGATGGCGCTGGCTTCGTACGAGACGGCTTCGGTGATCCAGACGACCACGGCAAACGCCAGGATTGCCAGCATGCGATGGCCTGCGACGGGCAGGTCTGCCGGCAAGGGCATCATTAAAACGCCGATCATCACGAGGATGCCGGCGATGAGCCCGATGGGAATTTTGGTTTTTTGGGGGGCTTGCGAGGCGGGGACAGCGGTTTCCGCAGCCATATCCTTCTCCAGTTGAGGTCAAACTGACGAAACACCGCCCGCGAGCACGGGGTAAATCAGTCCGGTGTTTCGACGCTACAGGATGATCGTGACGGCATTGTGGAAAACCCGTATTGATGAACGTCAAGAAGGTGGCAAACAGCGCTTGTGGAAAACTCGTCCTGGGCATTATGCTCGTCGCCCCCGTGGCGGGGCAAGCGTGCGAGTGTTGCATCGACGCGAACCAATCGGGACACGATGGAGTTCGATTTGCCCTGCAAGAAGCCGGAATTGTTCCGTGAAACGGCGCTAATGCTGGCGCGTCAGCCCAGGGCCAGGCGTAGCTGTTCGTCCAGATGCAGCGTGGGCGTGACCCGCCATCCGCTCTGCGCGTAGCGCAGCCAGCGGCCCAGCACCAGATGCGTCAGCAGGCTGGCGTGCGCGGCAACATTGGCTTCCTGCGGCAGGCCGCCGTCGGTGATGGCGATGCGCAGCGATTGCTTCAACGACGCCTCGATGCGGTCGTTGATGTGATTGATGCGTTCCTGCAGGCGGTTGTCTTCCGTGACCAGCGCATCGCCGGTCAGCACGCGCGTCATGCCCTTGTTGCGTTCCGAGAAGGTCAGCAGCATGGAGACTGTCTTGTGGGCCTGCGGCAATCCGTAGGGCTCGGCGGTGGCGATCTGGTTCACCAGCGTGAAGATGCTGGTTTCGATGAACTCGATCAGCCCTTCGAACATCTGCGCCTTGCTCGCGAAGTGCCGGTAGAGGGCGGCTTCGGAGACCTCGAGGCGCGCGGCGAGGGCGGCCGTGGTGATGCGGGACGCGTGCGGCTGCTCCAGCATTTCGGCCAGAGTCTGCAGAATCTGGGTCTTGCGCTCGCCGGGTTTGCTCGCCATGGAAGGGACTGCTTCGCGCAGGATGACGGGTGGAGGGGATACTGCGTGCCGTCAGCCCCGCAAGGGACGCCGGCGTAACAATAAATCACTGACGCAGTTTACCCGCAAGTCGACGTAGGCCGGGCGGTGCGAGCGTCCGCGGCCGAAGGGTGTGCCGGGGTGATACACGTGGACCGTCTTCAGGCCAGCCAGGCGGGCGCCCCGCAAGTTGGCCAGCGTGTCTTCGACCAGCACGGCGCGGTGGGCGGGCACGCCTTCGCGCGCCAGCACGTAGCGCAGCAGCGCCGCGGAGGGCTTGGGCCGGAATTCGCCGTGCAACCGCATGTGCTCGATGGCCCACAGGCTGTCGAACTGACGCAGGATGCCCAGGTGCGACAGGACGGAGCGCGCATAGTGCAGCGGCGCGTTGGTCAGCAGCACCTTGCGCCCGGGCAGGCGGCGCAGCTTGTAGGCCAGCGCCTTTTCCGAGCGCAACAGCGGCGCGACGTCGAAGTCGTGGCTGCGATGCAGGAACTCGTGGGCGTCGACGCCGTGGTGGCGCACCATGCCGATCATGGTGGCGCCGTAGCGCTTCCAGTATTGCGACCGCACGAGGTTGGCGGCGTCCACGTCCACGTTCAGCGCCTCGGCCACCGCCATGGTCATGCCGTGGTCGATCTTGGAGAAGATGGCGTGCGAGGTGTCGTGGAGCGTGTTGTCCAGATCGAACAGCCACAGGCGCTCGGGCGCGCCTGTGGCAATCCCGCGGGAGCGGCGCATCCGCACCGCTGGCCGCAGCAACTGGCGTCGCACTTGCATCATGAGGCTCGCGCGGCGCGCCGTGCTGCGGGGGTGTGCTTCATCAGTGCGAGCTGATCATCGTGCCGACGCCCTGGTCGGTCAGGATTTCCAGCAGCAGGCAGTGCGGCACGCGGCCGTCGACGATGTGCACCGAGTTCACGCCGTTCTTGGCGGCATCCAGCGCGGACGAGATCTTGGGCAGCATGCCGCCGGAGATCGTGCCGTCGGCGAAGAGCTCGTCGATGGTCTGGGCCGACAGGCTGCGCAGCAGCTTGCCGCCCTTGTCCAGCACACCCGGGGTGTTGGTCAGCATGAGCAGCTTTTCGGCGCCCAGCACTTCGGCCATCTTGCCGGCGACCACGTCCGCGTTGATGTTGTACGCGGTGCCGTCATCGCCATAGCCGATGGGCGAGATGACGGGAATGAACTGGTCGTCCTGCAGGGCCTTCACGACGGCGGGCTCCACCATCGTGATGTCGCCGACGAAGCCGATGTCGATGGGCTCGGACGGGTTGTCCTTGTTGGCCATCAGCTTCTTCTGGGCCTGAATCAGGCCGCCGTCCTTGCCGGTCAGGCCCACGGCCTTGCCGCCGACCTCGTTGATCATCATGACGATGTCCTGCTGGACCTGGCCGCCCAGCACCCATTCCACGACTTCCATGGTCTCGGCGTCGGTGACGCGCATGCCCTGGATGAAGGTGCCTTGCTTGCCAATGCGGCGCAGGGCGTCATCGATCTGCGGACCACCACCGTGGACCACCACCGGGTTCAGACCCACCAGCTTGAGCAGCACGACATCGTGCGCGAAGCTGCGCTGCAATCGCTCTTCCGTCATGGCGTTGCCGCCGTACTTGACCACGATGGTCTTGCCGTGAAATCGTCGGATATACGGCAGAGCCTCGGACAGCACGGCGGCTTTGACGGCGGGAGACGAAACGGCAGCAGGGTCGGGGGTGTCGGTCATGGCAGCTAAGTCGGCAGATAAATAACAGAAAAGTTGATCGGCGTTAAAAAAATGCCTGCACAAGAACGCGGTTGGAACGCGGCTAGCGCAAGCATACGACGGATTGTAGTCCCCACAGGTTTCTTATGCTGCAAACCTATGTCCATATGCCCGACAAATAACGGGCATTCAGGTAAATTGGGGGCGTTTTCACAACGGCACGCCCCGCAAAAGGGGGCCTGCCCGAACCTGCGGGACATCGATCCCCGATTTTCACCATAAAAGAGGCAAGACATGCGTTTGAACTTTGTCCGTTCCGCCCTGGCGGCGTCGGTCCTCCTGGTTGCCGCCAATGCGGCCCACGCCGAAAAGGTCGTCGTGGGCGCCACGCAGGTGCCGCACGCCGAGATCCTTGAAGTGGTCAAGCCCAAGCTGGCCAAGGAAGGCGTGGAGCTCGACATCAAGGTGTTCAGCGACTACGTGCAGCCCAACCTGCAACTGGCGGACAAGCAACTGGACGCCAACTTCTTCCAGCACAAGCCGTACCTGGAAAGCTTCAACAAGGATCGCAAGGCGACCCTCGTGCCGGTGGCCCTGGTCCATGTCGAGCCGTTCGGCGGCTACTCCAAGAAGATCAAGAGCCTGTCCGACCTGAAGGACGGCGCCACGGTCGCCATCCCCAATGACCCGTCCAACGGCGGCCGCGCGCTGGTGCTGCTGCAAAAGCAGGGCGTCATCAAGCTCAAGGACCCGGCCAACATCCTGGCGACCGCCGCCGATGTCGTCGAGAATCCCAAGAAGCTGAAGTTCCGCGAACTCGAAGCCGCCATGCTGCCGCGTGCACTGGACGACGTGGACCTGGCGCTGATCAACACCAACTACGCGCTGGAAGCGGGCCTGGTGCCGACCAAGGACGCGCTGTTCATCGAAGGCGCCGATTCGCCCTACGCCAACGTGCTCGTGACCCGCAGCGACAACAAGGACGCGCCGGGAATCAAGAAGCTGGTCGACGCGCTGCACTCGCCGGAGGTCAAGACCTTCATCCAGGAAAAGTACAAGGGCGCGGTGGTTCCCGCGTTTTGATGTACGGAGTGCGGGTGGTTTGAACTGCCCGCACAAAAAAATCGCCCGCAAGCGGCGGGCGATTCTTGGGGGCGCGCCGAGACGGCAGATCAGCCGGCGGCCAGGGCCTTTTCCACCGTGGCGTGGAACTCGGCCTTGTCGTATTCGCCCAGATAGCGCTTGATAATGTGTCCCTCTTTGTCGATGAGGAACGCCGTGGGCGTCAGGCGGATGTCGCCGAAGGCGCGCGCGATCTCGCCCTTGGTGTCCAGCGCAACCGGGAACGGCAGCTTGCGGGTTTCAGCGAAGTTGAGCACGAAGTTGGGCGGGTCGTAGTTCATGGCGACCGCGATGGCTTCGTACCCCTTGTCCGCGTACTCGTTGTAGGCGGAGATGGTGTCGGGCATCTGCTTCACGCACGTCACGCAACTGGTTGCCCAGAATTTGACCAGCACGACCTTGCCGCGCAGGTCCTGCATGGAGAAGGTCTTGCCTTCGAGCGTGGTGAAGGTGACGTCGGGCGCGGTCTGGGCCGGGCGCATGGCAAACCAGGCGCCGATGCCGACCGCCACGAGAACTGCGAGGGCTACGATGGCTTTTTTCATTTGATGGGCATTGCTTCGACGCCGCTGCTCGTGCCGCCCATGCCGCCCGCATTGTCGGTGGCCGGACCCGTGCCGCTTTCGATGGGCGCCTTGCTTTCGGTGGTGGCCGGTTTGGAGCCGCTGCCCGACAGGCGGATGGCTTCTTCGCGGCTGATGGTTTCAAAGAGCTTGACGACCTTGGTCACGCCGCCGACGTCCGCGGTGGCATTGGCGGCGTAGTCGCCTTCGGCCTGGGTGACCTTGCCCATCAGGTAGACGACGCCACGGTCGGTGGTGACCGCGATGGTGCCGGAGGGCACGTACTTGGTGTTGAGCAGCGTGGTCTTGACCTTGGATGTCAGCCAGGTGTCGTTGGAGCGCTGGCCGAACGACGCGATGGGGCCGACGTTGAGCTGGTTGATGACCTGCTTCACGTTTTCGACGCTTTGCGCGATGGCGGTGGCCTGGCTCTTGGCTTCTTCCGAGGGCACGTCGCCCGTCAGCAGCAGGTGGCCGCCGTAGGCCATGGCATTGACGCGCGCGGCGTCGCCCAGTTTTTGGGCGATCTGGCTCTGCGCCTTGAACGCCATGTTCTGGTCTTCGAGCTGGACGCCGGACGTGCGGCGGTCGGTGACCACGACCGCCGTGGTGGCGGCGGCGCCGCCCACGATCAAGGGCGCGCAGGCCGTCAGCGAAAGCGCCGCGGTCGATAGCGCGGCGGCAAGCATCAGCGGGCGGACTGCGGGTCTGGCGTCAAGAATCATTCGGTGTCTCCAAGCAGAAGAGCGTCGATGCCGTCGCACAGCGCGTGCAGCAGCAGAATATGGACTTCCTGGATGCGCATGGTGCGATCGCTGGGAACACATAGATGGACGTCCATCGGGGTAATGAGTTCCCCCATGACGCCGCCGCCCTTGCCGGTCAGGGCAAGGACATGCATCTCGCGGGCGCTGGCGGCTTCCATGGCGCGGACCACGTTGGGCGAATTGCCGCTGGTCGAGATGGCCACGAGCACGTCGCCGGCCTGCCCGAAGGCGTTGACCTGCCGTTCGTAGACTTCGTCAAAGCCGTAGTCGTTGCCGACCGCCGTGAGGATGGAGGTGTCGGTGTTGAGCGCAATGCCCGCGAGCGGCAGGCGTTCGCGTTCGAAGCGGCCCACCAGTTCCGCGATGAAATGCTGCGCGTCGGCAGCCGATCCGCCATTGCCGCAAGCCAGAATCTTGCCGTTGTTCGCCAGGGCGCCGAACAGCACGTCCACGGCTACCGCCAGCGGTTCGGCCAGGACGTTCATGCTTTGTTCGTGAGCGGCCATGGCATCGCGAAAGTGCGACGTCATGCGAGAGGTCATATCCATGGGCGCGATTATCTCACGGGGCCGGGCCGCGGTTCTGTCCTTGCGCAACGAGAGCGTGGGCGGGCGCCGGGCCAGGCCCGTCGCATCATGGCAGCCAGAATGCGCCGCGCAGCCAGGAAGGGTCGCCGCCGTCAAAAACCACCGCGTCGAAGCGGGCGGGCGGGGCCGAGCCGCCCCAGTGCCGGCGGGCAAGTTCGGGCAACCAATACGCCGCCGCCCGGGCGAGCCGCGTCTGCTTTTCGCGGCCGATGCTGGCGGCGGCGCCGCCGAAGCGCAAGCTTGCGCGCGCCCGGACCTCGACGAAGACGAGCGTGTCGCCGTCGCGCATGGCCAGGTCGATTTCGCCGGCGCGGCAGGCCAGGTTGCGCGCCAGCAGCGTCAGGCCCCGCGCCGCCAGCAGGCGTAGCGCAGCTGCTTCATGGTGGTCGCCGCGCCGCTGGGCGGGAGAGCGGCGCGGGGGCGGGCGGTCGGCAGGCTGGCGCCCCACGCGGCGCTTGCGTTTTGCGGCGCGGCGGCGGGCGGCCAGGGCAAGTTCGCAGGCCAGGCGCAGGGTGTCGTCCGTCATGGGAATCCAAAAGCAGCGTGCATAGGCGGCTACACTGACATGGTTTTCCGTGTCAGCAGGCAGCAATGAATCAAAACGTCTCACCTCCCACTGCCGGCGATGCCTGGTCCCGCGTGTCGGAACGTGTGGCTGGCCAGCATTGGCCAGCCTCGACGCTGTATGTCGTGGCCACGCCCATCGGCAATCTGGGCGACCTGGGCCTGCGCGCCTGGCACGCCCTGCAGCGGGCTGACGTGATCGCCGCCGAGGACACGCGCGCCAGCCGCACGCTGCTCGATGCCTGGGGTGTCGGCACGCCGCTCATGGCGGCGCATCGCCACAACGAGGCCGCCGCGGCGCAGGCCATTTGCGAGCGCCTGGCGCAAGGCCAGCGCGTGGCCTTGGTGTCCGATGCCGGCGCGCCGGCGGTCAGCGACCCCGGCGCCCGCGTGGTCCGGGCCGTGCGCGCCGCCGGCTTTGCCGTCGTGCCGGTGCCCGGCCCCAGCGCCGTGATCGCGGCCCTGATGGGGAGCGGCGTCACCACGGACGAGAACCCCGCCTACGCCTTCGCGGGATTTGCTCCGCCCAAGGCGGTGGCCCGGCAGCGTTGGCTGCGCCAGTGGTGCGCGTTGCCCGCGCCGGTCGTGATGTTCGAATCGCCTCACCGCCTGGCGGCCACGTTTGCCGACCTGCTCGAGGTCTGCGGCCCGGAACGTGAACTGACCGTCGCGCGCGAGCTGACCAAGCGCTTTGAAGAGATCGGCACCGTCAAACTGGGTGAGGCCGCGGCATGGCTGGCCGCCGACGCGCATCGCGAACAAGGCGAGTTCGTGCTGATCGTCCATGCCGAGGCGGACGCACCTGAGTCCGACGACGTCGATCCCGCCCACGACGTCCTGCTGGACGCCTTGCTGGAATCGCTGTCCGTGCGCGACGCCGCACGCGTGGCGGCCAAGGTCACCGGCCAGCCGCGCGACGTGCTCTACAACCGGGCCCTGATCCGCAAGAAGGCGCAGGAATAAGCCATGGTGTATTCGACCGTCGTGTCCAACAAGCCCGCCGACCCGCAAGAGCGGCTGACCTACCGCGACATGCCCACGCCGCTGGGCGATCTGCGCCTGGTGGCCAGCCCGAAGGGATTGCGCGGCGCGTGGTTCACCGATCAGGCGCTGCTGCCGCCGCCGGATGGATGGACGCTGACCGACAGCGATCCGTTCCTGGAACAGGCGCGGCGCGAGCTTGATGAATGGTTTGCCGGCGAGCGCCGCGTGTTCGACGTGACGCTCGACCCGGTCGGCACCACGTTTCAACACGAGGTCTGGCATGCGCTGTGCGCGCTGGAGTTCGGCACGCTGACCAGCTATGGCGAACTGGCCCGCACGGTGAACCGGCCGAAGGGCGCGCAGGCGGTGGGTGGCGCGGTGGGCCGCAATCCCATCAGCATCATCATTCCGTGCCACCGCGTGATCGGCGCGGACACCTCGCTGACGGGATTTGGCGGCGGATTGCCGCGCAAGCAGGCGTTGCTGGCGCATGAAGGCAACCGCTATGTGAGCCGCAGCGCGCACGCGCGCCGCGTGTGCGACGGGCAGGCGGAGCTGCCCTGGTAGGCGTGTTTCTGCTTACTGCGACGCGATGGTCGGCAGGATGCCGATGCGGTCGGACACCAGCGGCACGGCATTGAGCGCGCTTTGGCGATCGGGATACGGACCGATCCGAACGCGGTACAGATTGTTGGCCTGTTCCACCGTCGCGGGCGGCGCGCCTTCGGCGCCGAGCTGCGTATTGATGCGGCTGACAAGCGACTGCGCATTGCCGGGCTGGCTGAACGCGCCCACCTGCAGGTAAATGCTGCCTGTACCTGCCCCGGCGCCGGCCGCCGGGAGCATCGGAGCGGGGCTGGGCGAAGCGGGCGCCAAAGGCTGGGGCGCCAGCGCCACGGGGGTGGACGCCACCGGCGCCATCACCGGCGTGGAGCCCGTGGCGGATTCCGGTTCCGGCACGGGTGCCGCCGGCGCGCCCTGCGAGGCCAGGCGCCGGATCTCTTCGGCCTGGATGGCTTCCACGACCACTTGCCCGCTGCCCGGGCCGATGATGCCCAGCTTGTAGGCCGCGACGTAGGACAGGTCCATGATGCGGTCGCTGTGGAAGGGGCCGCGGTCGTTCACCCGCACGATGATCGTCTTACCGTTGACCATGCTGGTCACCCGCGCGTAGCTGGGGATCGGCAGCGTCGTGTGCGCGGCCGTCATGGCATACATGTCGTAGGTCTCGCCGATCGACGTGGAGTTGCCGTGGAATTTCTTGCCGTACCACGAGGCGATGCCGCGCTTCTTGTAGGCCTGGCCGGTGGTGTCCGGCACATACCGCTGGCCGAACACGACATAAGGCCGGTTCGCGCCGCTGGCGTAGGGTTCCAGCTTGGGCACCGCGTCGGGAATCTGATCCAGGTTGGACGGCGGGTTGGCGTCCGGTCCGTCGTCCTTGTAGTAGCCGCCCTTTTTGCGTCCGCCGGTGGAGGAACAGCCCGCCACCGCGATCGCGAGCAGCAGCACAAAGAGGAAATGCAGGGGGCGGGAAAGCGTCATGCGGTTTCGTCGGGCAGTTGGGTGCGGTGGCGCACCAGCAGCGGGTCGTGGTCGGCAAAGCGCAGCGCCAGTTGCTCCACGACATACACCGAACGGTGCTGGCCGCCGGTGCAACCGATGGCCACGGTCAGGTAGTTGCGGGTGTCCTGCGTGTACAGCGGCAGCCAGCGCTTCAGAAAGCCTGCGATGTCATCGATCATCAGGCCGACCTGCTCGTACCCGGCGAGCCACGTGGCAACGGGTTCGTCGCGGCCCGTCAGCGGACGCAGGTTGCGGTCGTAATGGGGGTTGGGCAGGCAGCGCACGTCGAACACCAAGTCCGCGTCGCCCGGCACGCCGCGCTTGTAGGCAAACGATTCGAACGTCAGCACCAGCGGCGCGCGGTCTGCCTTGATGAGATCGCGGATCCAGGCGCGAAGCTGGCCGGGCGTGAGCTCTGACGTATCGATGACGTGTTCCTGCTCGCGCAGCGGCGCCAGCAGCTCTCTTTCCAGCGCAATGCACTCGGTCAGCGACGGCGCCGTGCCGCCGCGTTGCAGGCGGTCGGTCAGCGGATGGCGGCGGCGCGATTCGGAGTAGCGCTGCACCAGCGTGGCGGTGTTGGCATCCAGGAAGACCACGCGAAGACTCGTGCCCATGGCGCGCAGCGCGGTGACCACGTCGGGCAGTTCGGCAAGTTCGCCCGGCGAGCGCACGTCGATGGCGACGGCAACGCGTTCCATGCCTTCATCGCGCGCCTGCGCAATGAATTCGGTCAGGAAGCGGACGGGAAGATTGTCGACACAGGTGTAGCTTGCGTCCTCGAGCATGCGCAGCGCGACGGATTTGCCGGAACCGGAAATGCCGGTGACGAGGACGACTTTCAACATGGACATGATTGTGGCACGCTTTTCCAGGACGATGCCGGCGGGATAGCATCTGATATGGCCATAAACTCAGGATCTGCGCCTGTTCCCTGCTGCATGCCCTGACGTAAGCTTGGGGCCGCAGACGCCGCAGTTCCATCGCAGTTCCACTTTTACGCGCCCCGCCGTCACGATTCGGGGTGTGGGAATTTGACCTAGATGTTAGCCCTCATTTCCTCTTGTAGTGTTTCACTGCCGCGGTTTTGGGCATTCCGCAGCGCCTTTGCCGCTGCGGCTGTTGTGTTTATGTCCGCGCCGTCGCTGGCCCAGCAGGCGGCGCCGCCGACCCTGCAGCCGGACACCATGGCGGCCCGCGTCGCGGCCTGTACGGCCTGTCACGGCGCGCAGGGCAGGGCGGGCGCCGACGGCTACTATCCGCGGCTGGCCGGCAAGCCGCAGGACTATCTCTATCACCAGCTTCTGAACTTTCGCGATGGGCGCCGTCAGTACCGGCCCATGACGCACCTGCTGGCTGGGTTGCCCGACGACTACCTGCGCGACATGGCCGCGTATTTTTCCGAGCAGCATGTGCCGTATCCGGCGCCCGTTCGCGCGGACGTGTCCGCCGCCACGCTGGAGGCCGGACGCAAGCTTGCCAAGGAGGGCGATGCGGCGCGCGGCCTGCCCGCCTGTGCGTCCTGTCACGGTGCGGTCCTCTCCGGCATGCTGCCCGCCATCCCGGGCCTGCTTGGCCTGCCACGCGACTACATCGGCGCGCAGATCGGCGGCTGGAAGAACGGCCTGCGCCGCGCCGCCGCGCCGGACTGCATGGCCGACATCTCTCACAAGCTCACCCCCAACGACATCGGCGCCCTGGCGGCGTGGCTGTCGTCGCAGCCCGTCGTCGAGCCCTACGTGCCCGACGCCGCGAACTCGGTCCGGCTCCCCGCGGAATGCGGCAGCCAGGCGCAACGCTGAACGGGGCCGCGAATGACGCTGATGAAAAGAATCCTAATTGTTCTGCTGCTGGTGGTCGTGGTGGCCGCTGGCGGGTTGTATTGGCTGGGCACGCGCGACGATGCCAGCACCGGCCCCGCCGCGGCGGCGGCCGAGGGCGCCGCGCAGATCGAGCGCGGCCGCTACCTGGCGCTGGCCGGCAACTGCATGGCCTGCCACACCAGCCGGGGCGGCAAGGCGTTTGCCGGCGGCACGCCCGTCCCCACGCCGTTCGGCACGGTCTACGGCCCGAACATCACGCCCGACCCGGATACCGGCATCGGCGCCTGGACGGCCGACGACTTCTGGCAGGCGCTGCACAACGGCAAATCGAAGGATGGCACGCTGCTGTACCCGGCGTTTCCGTACACCGAGTACACGCGTGTCACGCGCAGCGATTCCGACGCGCTGTATGCCTATCTGCGCAGCATTTCGCCCGTCAAGCAGGCCAACCGTCCGCCCGAGATGGAGTTCCCGTACGACCAGCGGATGCTGCTGGCGGCGTGGCGCGCGCTGTATTTCAAGCCGGGTGTGCAAGAAGCGGACCCCGGCCAGTCGGTCCAATGGAATCGCGGCCGCTATCTGGTCGAAGGGCTGGGTCATTGCGCGGCCTGCCACACGCCGCGCAACAGCCTGGGCGCGACGCGCGCGGGCGACGCGCTGGCCGGTGGCGTGATTCCCGTGCTGGACTGGTACGCGCCGCCGCTCACGAACGACATGCAGACCGGCATGGGACGCTGGACGGCGCAGGACATCGCCACGCTGCTCAAGACCGGCATTGCCGCGCATTCGACGGTCAGCGGGCCGATGGCGGAAGTCGTGCTGGGCAGCACGCAGCACCTGACCGACGACGACGCGCTGGCTATCGGCGTCTATCTGAAGTCGCTGCCTGCCACGCCGCCCGCGACGGATACGCGTGCAGCTGCCCCTGCGCCCGCGGCCATGGAACTGGGCGGCAAGCTGTACAGCCAGCAATGCGCCCAATGCCATCAGGCCGACGGCAAGGGCAGCGGCACTGCGTGGCCCGCGCTCGCCGGCAACCCGTCGGTGACCGCGCCGTCGCCCGTCAACGCCATCCGCATGGTGCTGGACGGCGGGTATGCGCCCGCCACAGCCGCGAACCCACGTCCCCACGGCATGCCGCCGTTCGGCCAGGTGCTCAACGACAACGACATTGCGATGCTCGTGACATACATCCGCAATAGCTGGGGCAACGAGGCGGGCGGGACGAGCGCGCTGGAGGTCAAGCGCGCGCGGGCGTCGTCGACGTTGAATTAGCGCCGGCTAGCGCGCTGCGGCAGCCGCCCGGCAGGCTTCGTGCGCCAGGTCGCCCAACGTGCGGATCGCCGCGTCGATGCCGGCTTCCCACGGATGCCCGTAGTTCAGGCGTAACGCGCTGCCAAACTGGCCGCTGGCCGAGAAGATCGGGCCGGGCGCCACGCTGATGCCGCGCGCCAGCGCCTGGCGGTGCAGCGACAGCGCATCCACGGCGGCGGGCAGTTCCAGCCATAGAAAGAATCCGCCCTGCGGCCGCGTCACGCGCGTGCCGGCGGGAAAGGCCTGCGCGATGGCGTCGGCCATGCGCTCCTGCTGCGCCTGCAAGGTCTGGCGCAGGCGGCGCAGGTGGCGGTCGTAGCCGCCCTGTTCCAGGTATTCGGCAATCGCACCCTGCGCGGGACCCGACGCCGACAGCGTCGATGACAGCTTCAGGCGCTGCACCTGCTGGGCATAGCGTCCGGCGCTGGCCCACCCGATGCGATAGCCCGGCGCCAGGCATTTCGAGAACGATGAGCAATGCAGCACCAGTCCGCGCGTGTCGTAGGCCTTTGCGGGCACGGGCCGGGTCGTGCCGAAGTACAGCTCGCCATAGACGTCGTCTTCGATCAGCGGAATGTCGTGCCGCGCAAGCAGTTCGACCAACTGCCGCTTTCTGTCGTCGGGCATCAGGCAACCGAGCGGATTCTGGAATTGCGTCATCAGCCAGCAGGCGCGAGGCGCATGGCGCTGGATGGCCGCCTGCATTGCTTCCAGGTCGATGCCGGTGCGCGGATGCGTAGGCACTTCCAGCGCTTTCAGTCCAAGGCGTTCCAGCGCCTGCAGCGCACCGTAAAAGGTGGGCGCCTCGACCATGACGGTGTCGCCCGGCTGCGTGACCGCCTGCAGACAAAGATTCAACGCTTCCAGCGCGCCGTTGGTGACGACGATGTCGGTGGCCGGCAGGTTGATGCCGCCGATCAGATAGCGCAGCGCGATCTGCCGGCGCAGGCGCGGATTGCCGGGCGCCAGGTCTTCGACGGTGTCACGCGGATCCTGGCGCTTCAGATGCGCGGCCATGGCCTGCGCCAATCGCGGCAACGGAAACAACAGCGGGGAGGGGAAGGCCGAGCCCAGCGGCGTGACGTCGCGGTTGCGCACCGAGCCGAGGATGTCGAAGATCCGCTCGCTGATTGCCAGTTCGGTCGATTCGCCGTCGGGGCACGAGGCGCCCGGTTCGGGCGGCAGCGATTCGGCGGGGGCGTTGACGTAGTAGCCCGAACGCGGCTGCGCGCGAATCAGGCCGCGGGCTTCGAGCAGGTAATAGGCCTGGAAGACGGTGGAGGGGCTGACGCCGCGCGCGGCGCAGGCGTCGCGCACCGAGGGCAGCTTGTCGCCGGCCCGCAGGACGCCGCTTGCGATCGACGAGGCGATCTCGTCGGCCAGGGTTTCGTAAAGGCTCACGATGCCGCAGGGCGACGTTGCGGGCTCATTTGCTGCTTTGGAGGATCGCCATGGCCTGGCGTTCCATGAATTCGCCCAGGGTGTCGATGCCGCGCAGCTTGAGGATGGTGTTGCGCACCGCCGCCTCGACCAGCACGGCCAGGTTGCGGCCCGCGGCCACTTGCAGCATCACCTTGCGCACGGGCAGGCCCAGCATGTCCTGCGTGATGTCCTGCAGCGGCAGGCGTTCAAACTTGTCCTGCGCGGTGGCGCGCACCAGGTGCACGATGAGCTTGAGCCGCATCTTGCGGCGCACCGAGGTTTCGCCAAAGATCGTCCGGATGTCGAGCAGGCCCAGGCCGCGGACTTCCAGCAGGTTCTGCAGCAGTTGCGGACAGTGGCCTTCGATCATGTTGGGCGCGGTGCGCGAGAACTCGACCGCGTCATCGGCCACCAGGCCGTGACCGCGCGAAATCAGTTCGAGCGCCAGTTCGCTTTTGCCCAGGCCCGACTCGCCCGTGATCAGGACGCCCAGTCCCAGCACGTCCAGGAACACGCCGTGCACCGTGGTGGTGGGCGCGAGCTTCTTGCCGAGATAGATGCGCAAGAGGTCGATGAGCTGCGCGGCGGCAACCGGCGTGGACAGCAGCGGCACCTGGTGCTGGTCGCACTGGTCGACCAGGTCTTGCGGCGGCGTCAGGCCATCGGCCAGCAGAATCGCCGGCACGCCGCCGATCAGCAGCTCGTCCATGTGGTGCATGCGGCGGCGCAGGTCGAAGCGGGTGTAGTACGCCAGCTCTTCCTGGCCGAACACCTGGATGCGCGACGGGTGGATCAGGTTCAAGTGGCCGACGAGATCGGCGGCCGCCATGCCGTCATCGGGAATCGCGCGGTCCGCGGCGCCCTGGCCCGAAATCCAGTTAAAGGGGATTTTGTCGGCGTTGTCGTCGACGAGTTCCTGCACCGTGAGCATGGCAGCGATTCCGCGTGGGATCAGAGTTGGCCGGTCGTGAGCATTCTGTGGACGATGGCCGGATCCGGCTCGGTGGCCAGAGCCTCGCGCAATGCCTTGTTGGACATGAGCTGGGCCAGTTCGGCCAGAATGTCCAGGTGCTGCTGCGTGGCGGTTTCAGGCACCAGCAGGCACAGCAGCATCGACACGGGCTGTCCGTCGGGCGCGTCGAAGGTGATGGGCTGAGCAAGGCGGATGAACGCCGCCAGTGCCTGCTCCAGACCTTTCACGCGGCCGTGCGGCACGGCGACGCCCTGACCCAGGGCAGTGGACCCCAGGCGCTCGCGGGCAAAAAGGCTGTCGAACACGAGGGCGCGTGCCAAGCCGTTGTTGTTTTCAAAAAGCAGACCGGCCTGTTCGAACGCACGTTTCTTGCTCGTGGCGAGCATATCGAGCACGACGTTGCCGGCGGGTAGGATGCGCGACAAATGATTCATCAGGTCATTATATGGTTATATGACGCACTGCAACAATCAACGGACCCGGGCCTCGCAAGACCGATGAGCCAACGGGACCACAAGAGCGACAGCATAGTCTGATCGCGCTACGTTGTGGACATTCTGAGCCTGGCAGGGTTCCCGGACAGCCTCGTATCGGACAAACGCAGGGAAAACGACAACTGGCCGGCAAGGGCGGCAGCGGGATGAAACAGGGGGAATTGGGTGGTGCGGGGGGGAGTTTGCCGATGCCCCAGCTGGACGCAAGGTCTAGCGGGACACCGGGACTTAGGCAGGATCCTGGGATCGCTGTACTGCTAGTCGCTCAGGTGAGCGGTCATGAAGCGCGTTACTGCTGGGGTGGCGAGAGGGTCGCCGCTTGCCGCTTCACGGACTCTGCTGAATGACTTCTTACCTTGTCCTTGTGCTTGATGACCTGACGGTCGACTTTGTCAGCAAGAAGGTCGATGGCCGCATAGAGGTTTTCATCGGTTGCTTCACAATGAATGTCCTTGCCGCTCAGACGCATGGTGATTTCGGCTCTATGCCGCAGGGGCTCTACTGAGAGCATGACCTGGGTATCGATGACGTGATCGAAATGCCGCAGCACTCGCGCCAGTTTGTTCATGACATATTCCCGGATGGCCGGGGTGACGTCGAGGTGACGACCGCAGATGCTCAGGTTCATAGTGTGCTCTCCTTCTAAAAGAGGAAAAAAGTGCGCAAAAGGCGCGGTAAGTTCGTTGGCGTTCTCCTTCAATAAGCAGGGTTCGTTTAGCTCTAGTGTATAGACTCGGGCCGATAAAACAAGCTGACCTACCGCAACTTCATGGCATTTTTATGGCTGAGTCCAAGAGCGTATGGCGGTCTTTTTTCATGCGTTACGGGGTCTTTCAGCGGGCGGTTACATACGGAAGTGTTCGCCCAGGTACACCCGGCGTACGGCGGGATCACCCACGATCTCGTCGGGGTGGCCGTCGGTCAGCACCTTGCCTTCACTGATGATGTAGGCGCGATCGCAGATGCCCAGCGTTTCGCGCACGTTGTGGTCGGTGATCAGCACGCCGATCCCGCGGCCCTTCAGGAAGCGCACGATGCGCTGGATTTCGATGACGGCGATGGGATCCACGCCGGCAAACGGTTCGTCCAGCAGGATGAAGCGCGGGCTGGTGGCCAGCGCGCGCGCGATTTCCACGCGCCGGCGTTCACCGCCCGACAGCGAGATCGCGGCGTTGCTGCGGATGTGCCCGATCTGCAGCTCTTCGAGCAGCGATTCCATCTGTTCGTTGATCTTGGGCGTCGACAGCGGCCGGCCATCCGGACCCACTTGCAATTCCAACACCGCGCGGATGTTCTGCTCCACCGTCAGGCGGCGGAACACGGAGGCGTCCTGCGGCAGATACGACAGGCCCATGCGCGCGCGCTTGTGGATGGGCATCGCGGTGATGACGGAGCCGTCGATTTCAATGCGGCCGGCGTCCGCCGGCACCAGGCCGACGATCATGTAGAAGCTGGTGGTCTTGCCTGCGCCATTGGGGCCCAAGAGGCCGACGACTTCGCCGCTGACCACGGACAGGGACACGTCCTGCACCACGGTGCGGCCGTTGTAGGTCTTGCGCAGTCCGGTTGCGCGCAGGCTGCCCTGCTTGACGCCCGAAGGGGCGGAGGTCACGGGGGTCGGCACTGAAGGTTGGTTCATCGTGGCTGCGATTGGTGTTGCGGGGGAAGCGCTTCAGCGCCCTTTCTTGGCTGCCTGCTGCTTGCGGCATTCGGCGACGGCGGCGTCCAGCTTGGCGCGCGGTTCGGCCAGCGACCGCACGCGTCCGCCGGCCGCGGCGGAGTTCGGGCCGCCTTGCGCTTCGTAGGTGCCGGACTTCTCGTTGTAGCGTACCCGCTCGCCGCGAATGGTATCGAACGGTTTCCCACAGACGTAGCGGGTCACGATGGCCTGGCCGATCAGGTCGAACGTGCTGTTGGTGCCGTCGTATTCGGCGCGCAGGCCCTTGCCTTCGATGAGTTCGAAGTTCTCGGGGCGCTCCTGGCGGATCGTGACCACCTTGCCTTTGTTGGCGGTGGCCGTGCCGTACTGGTTGCCCTGCGCGTCCTCGTTCATTTGCAAGGTATCGGAGGTCAGCGTCATCAGGCCGCGCGTCATGTTGACGTTGCCGGTGAACACGCTTTGTTTCTTCACGTCGTCGTAGTGCAGCGTGTCCGAGAGGATCAGCGTGCTGGGCTCTTCAGCCGGCGTGGCCGCTTTCGGTTCCGCCGCTTGCGCCGGCGCAAGCACGCAGGCCGTCAACAGCACGGCGCCCATCAGGCGGGTCGTCGGGGCGAGGAAGGTCCGAAGGTCGGTCATGGTTTTTTCTGGTTAGTGTTGTTGGCAGGAATTTCGGTACGGCGCTGCTGTTTGCCTTCCGAACCGGCAATTTCCACGTCGGTCGATGCCGAAACCTGCAATTGGCGAGTCTTGTTGTTGTAGTGCATGCCCGTGCCCTGCATGCGCGAGCGGCCCTTCAGGACCGTGGCGGGCAGGTCGGTGAAGACCACATCTTCGTCGGGCAGGATGATGAGCTGCTGGCTGCGCACGTCCAGCATGTCGTTCTCGGCGTCGGGCTGGCGCAGCACATGGGCATCGCCTTGCATGACGATGCGCTTGCCGCCCTGTTCCATCACGGCCGTCTTCGAAACCGCCACCGTGATCGGATTGGACTCGCGCTGGCCCACTGCGCGCGGCGCCGTGACGTGATACGAGTCGTCGTCGGGGAAGTGTTCCATGTAGTCGCCTTCGAGGCGGTTGATGGGCTTGCCCGTGGGATCGGTGCGCAGCATCACGAATTCGCGCGACCACGCATCCATTTCGTGGGTGACGCGGCGCGGCGGGTCCACCTGGATGGCGCGCTGCGCGTAATCGGCCGCCCACCACGAACTGGTGACCAGCACCAGCAGCAGGAACAGCGCGATCAGCGAGGGAAAACGTTCTTTCATCGGGTGCGCCGCGAGGGCGTATTCGTTGAGGGCGGAATCACTGGATCGCCCCTGGGCCCAGCAGGCCCGGCGCAGCCAGGAAGGCGCCCAGGCGGCCTTGCGAGGCCAGGAGGAGATCGCAGCATTCGCGCACGGCCCCGCTTCCGCCGGGCAGGGTCGAAACCCAGTGCGCGGCCTGGCTGACGTAGCCGGGGGCGTTGGGCACGCTGGCGGCAAAGCCCGCGCGCTGCAAGGCCGGCAGGTCGATGATGTCATCGCCCATGTAGCCGGTTTGATTCAGTTGGACACCGCAGCGCTGCGCAAGTTCGGTCAGGGCGGTGCCCTTGTCGCGCACGCCCTGGATCACTTCGGCGATGCCAAGTTCGGCCGCGCGACGCGCGACGATGGGGCCGGAACGGCCCGTGATCAGCGCGACTTTCAGCCCGCCTTCCATCAGCAGCCGCAGCCCGTGGCCGTCCAGCGCGTGGAAGCGTTTTTGCAGTTCGCCGCCTTCGCCGTAATAGAGGCTGCCATCGGTCAGCACGCCGTCCACGTCGAAGACCATCAATCGCACGGCCGCGGCGCGTTCGCGCACGATGGCGGGGATACGGGCAAGCACCAGCGCTTCGGCCGGGTGATTCACGGAAGCAGAGAGGTTCATAGTCATACCACTTTAGCGGCCATCAGATCGTGCATGTGCAATGCACCGACCAGCGCGCCGTCATTGTCCATCACCAGCATGTGATTGAGCCGTTGTTCGTCCATCTGCCGGGCGGCCTCGACGGCGAGTGCCTCGGGGTTGATGCTGCGCGGCGATCGCGTCATGCCCACCTCGACGGTCAGGCTGCGGATGTCGCCGTGCCGCGCGATCAGACGGCGCAAGTCGCCGTCGGTGAAGATGCCCAGCGGGCGGTGCTGGGCGTCGGTCACGACCGTCATGCCCATGCCCTTGGCCGACATGACCTCCAGGGCCTGCGACACCGGGGTGTCCGACGTGACGATGGGCAGGGCGTTTCCCTGGCGCATGACGTCGCGCACGTGAGTGAGCAGCCGGCGGCCCAGCGCGCCGCCCGGGTGCGAGCGAGCAAAGTCCTGCGGGCCGAAACCGCGCGCCTCCAGGCAGGCGACGGCGAGGGCGTCGCCCAGCGCGAGTGCGGCCGTGGTGCTGGCGGTGGGGGCCAGGTTCAGGGGGCAGGCTTCCTGGGCCACGCTGGCATCCAGATGGATGTCGGCTTGGCGGGCCAGTTCGGATTGCGGGTTGCCGGTGATCGCCACCAGCCCGGCGCCCATGCGGCGCACCACGGGCAGGATGGTCAGCAGTTCCTCGCCCGACCCCGAATACGAAATGGCGATGAGCACGTCTTCGCGGGTGATCATGCCCAGGTCGCCATGGACGGCCTCGGCGGCATGCACGAAGAAGGCGGGGGTGCCGGTGGACGCCAGCGTCGCCGCGATCTTTCGGGCGATGTGTCCCGTTTTTCCGATGCCGCTGACCACTACCCGGCCGCGGCAGGCAAGCAGCAGGTCGACGACCCGCGTGAAGCTGTCATCCAGCCGGGCGGACAGGTCTTGCAGGCCCTGGCTTTCAATCTGTAGCGTTCTGCGCGCGGATGCCAGCGCGGTGCCGGACGATGAGGTGGGATGGTCGGTCATGGGGCGGATTTTAATCTCAGTATGCTAGTTTGCCCCGCGCAGGGGCGTATGGCATGCTGGCGAGTCTTTCAATGGCTTTCAAACTTTTCTTCCAGGCCCGCTCCATGTCCAGCATTTCCAGTCCCGTCCTTGGCACGCCACTGTCCCCCATGGCCACCCGCGTCATGCTGCTGGGGTCCGGTGAACTGGGCAAAGAGGTCATCATCGCCCTGCAGCGCCTGGGCGTCGAAGTCATTGCGGTGGATCGGTATGCCGACGCCCCGGGCCATCAGGTGGCGCACCGGGCGCATGTGGTCTCGATGACGGACCCGCAGGCCTTGCGGCAGGTCATCGAGCAGGAGCAGCCGCACGTTATTGTCCCTGAAATCGAGGCCATTGCCACCAGCTTGCTGGTGGAACTGGAAGCGGCCGGCGTGGCGCGGGTCACCCCGACGGCCCGCGCGGCGCAGCTCACCATGAATCGGGAAGGCATCCGCCGCCTGGCGGCCGAGACCCTGGGCCTGCCGACTTCGCCCTATAGCTTCGTCGACACCGAGGAAGAACTGCGCCGGGCCATCGACGGCGGCATCGGCTATCCGTGCGTCATCAAGCCGGTCATGTCGTCCTCGGGCAAGGGCCAGTCGGTCATCAAGAGCGCCGACGACGTGGTCTCCGCCTGGCGCTATGCGCAGGAAGGGGGGCGGGTCGGGGGCGGCCGCGCCATCGTCGAGGGGTTCATCCGCTTCGACTACGAAATCACGCTTCTGACCGTGCGCGCCCGCGGCGCCGACGGCCAGGTCGAGACCCGGTACTGCGAGCCCATCGGCCACAAGCAGGTCGACGGCGACTACGTCGAAAGCTGGCAGCCGCACCCCATGTCGCCCGCGGCGCTGCAGCGTGCCCGCGACATCGCGCTGGCCGTCACGTCCGAGCTGGGCGGCCTGGGCATTTTCGGCGTCGAGCTCTTCGTGGCGGGCGACCAGGTCTGGTTCTCGGAAGTCAGTCCGCGTCCGCACGACACCGGGATGGTCACCATGATTACCCAGGTGCAGAACGAATTCGAACTGCACGCCCGTGCGCTGCTGGGGCTGCCGGTCGATCCCAGCCTGCGACAGCCGGGCGCCAGCAGCGTCATTTACGGCGGCGTGGAAGCAGGCGCGGTGTCGTTCCATGGCGTGGCAGAGGCCCTGGCCGAACCCGGCACGGACATCCGTCTCTTCGGCAAGCCCGAATCGTTCGTCAAGCGCCGCATGGGCGTAGGCCTGGCCGTGGCCGAGGACGTTGCCGCCGCCAGGGCCAAGGCCAAGCGCGTGTCCGCCGCCGTGACCGTCAAGGCCGGCTGATCGCCCTGATCCCTGCGTCGCTGACGGGGTAACGACCACCGTCAACGCCCCGCTTTCCCCCTTGAACGCCACCCGCCAACCGGCCGGTGGCGTTTTTGCCGTCCGTCGCGCCCGCCAAGTGTTGTATGGCTGTCACGTTGAACGGCTAATTTGCCGTGCGCGCCCTCTGAATGGCGTTGGTTTGCGCTCTTGCCCCTGATGCAAGCGTGGTTTGCGCTTTCTCATCGTTTGTTCGATAATTTCAGAAATTTCTGAAAGCAACGTAACTGCATATATCGTGCAGGGTTCGTTGTGTGACTGGCTGATCCTCATGGCGCTTTCCCCCCAGATTGAACGTTTCGTCCTGCACTTCGGTGAGATGGGCAGCCGATGGGGCGTGAATCGCACCGTCGGCCAGATCTACGCACTGCTGTTCCTGGCGCCGCAGCCGCTCAACGCCGACGACATCGCCGAAGCCCTGGGCTTTTCGCGCTCGAACGTCAGCCTGGGCCTGAAAGAGCTGCAGTCCTGGCGGCTGGTCAAGCTGATCCATCAGGTGGGCGACCGCCGCGACTACTTCGAAACCCCCAAGGACGTCTGGGAGATCTTCCGAATCCTCATGGAAGAGAAGCGCAAGCGCGAAGTCGATCCCACCCTCACGCTCCTGCGCGACACGCTGCTGGAGTCGCCGTCCGGCCCCAGCGAGGCCTACGCGCAACAACGAATGACCGAAATGCTGGAGCTCATCGAACTATCCACCGGGTGGTTCGATGAGGTTCAACGGCTGCCGCCCGAAACCCTGCAAAGCCTCATGAAACTTGGTTCCAAGGTGCAGAAGGTGTTGGGATTCGCCGGCAAATTGCGGGGCAAGGGCTGACCCGTCACGCCTCGATTTTTCAGGAAACCTCTATGAAGTTGTATGCAACGCCCCTAACATGGCGCGTCAGACGGCCTGGGAACCATGCCGGTTGCCGCAGCGCGTCTACGCCTTGGGAGCAGCCTCATGATTGATATCGATGTCGTGAATCTCTCGCGGTTCCAGTTCGCCGCGACCGTGCTCTACCATTTCATCTTTGTTCCGCTCACGCTTGGCCTGTCGTTCATCCTGGCCATCATGGAAAGCGTGTACGTCATGACCGGCCGCCCCATCTGGAAGAAGATGACGATGTTCTGGGGCACGCTGTTCGGCATCAACTTTGCGCTGGGCGTGGCGACCGGCGTGGTGATGGAGTTCCAGTTCGGTATGAACTGGTCCTACTACAGCCATTACGTGGGCGACATCTTCGGCGCGCCGCTGGCGCTCGAAGGGCTGATGGCGTTCTTCCTGGAAGCCACCTTCGTCGGCCTGTTCTTCTTCGGCTGGAACCGCATGTCCAAGGTCAGCCACCTGGTCGTGACCTGGCTGGTGGCCTTCGGCACCAACTTCTCGGCCCTGTGGATCCTGATCGCCAACGGCTGGATGCAGAACCCGGTTGGCGCGATCTTCAATCCGGACACGATGCGCATGGAAATGACCGACTTCGCCGCGGTCATCTTCAACCCCGTCGCGCAAGCCAAGTTTGTGCACACCGTCAGCGCCGGCTACGTGGCGGGCGCCATGTTCGTCATGTCGATCAGCGCCTGGTATCTGCTGCGCGGCCGCCATATCGACCTGGCCAAGCGCTCGATGGCGGTGGCGGCCAGCTTCGGTCTGGCCGGCGCGCTGTCGGTGGTCGTGCTGGGTGACGAAAGCGGTTACCTCACCACCGAACACCAGAAGATGAAGATCGCGGCCATGGAATCCATGTGGCACACCGAGCCCGCGCCCGCATCCTTCAACCTGTTCGCCATCCCGAACCAGGCCGAGCGCCGCAACGATTTCGCGATCGAGATTCCCTATGTCATGGGCATCATCGGCACGCGGTCGCTGACCACGCCGCTGCTGGGCATCAACGACCTGATCCTGCGCGCCGAGAATCGCATTCGCGACGGCCTCGTGGCCTATGAGGCCTTACAGAAGATCCGCGCCAATCCCAAGGACGTCGATGCCCGCATGGTGTTCGACAAGACCTGGCCGGACCTGGGCTATGCACTGCTCGTCAAGCGCCATGAGGAGGATCTCAGCAAGGTCACCGAGGCGCAGATCAAGCAGGCCGCGATCGATACCGTGCCGACCGTGGCGCCGCTGTTCTGGGCGTTCCGCATCATGGTCGCGGTGGGCATGTATCTGATCCTGTTCTTCGGCGTGGCGTTCTGGCTTGCATCCCGCGGCCGCCTGGACAGCAGTCCCCGTCTGCTCAAGGTGGCGTTGTGGAGCCTGCCGCTGCCGTGGATCGCCATCGAAAGCGGCTGGTTCGTCGCCGAGTACGGCCGCCAGCCCTGGGTCATCGAAGGCGTGCTGCCCACGTATTACGCGGCATCGGGCCTCACGATCACCGACCTCGTCATCAGTCTGACGATCTTCCTGGTGCTGTACACGATCCTGCTCATCATCGGCGTGAAGGTCATGCTGCATGCCATCAAGGCCGGACCGAAATCCGACGGGCCGGCGCCGGGTGATGCCGCTGCCGATCCCGTTCACGCCGCCGTGCGCGCATAAGGGGAGAAACGCAAATGGATACCCTTATTCCTTTCGACTACGGCACGCTGCGCGTGGTGTGGTGGGTGTTGATGGGCGCGTTGCTCATCGGCTTTGCCGTCATGGACGGCTTTGACCTGGGTGTGGCCGCGCTGTTGCCGGTGGTCGCCAAGACTGACGCCGAGCGCCGCATCGTGATCAACGTGGTGGGGCCGGTATGGGAAGGCAACCAGGTCTGGCTCATCACCGCGGGCGGCGCCATTTTCGCCGCGTGGCCGTTGCTTTACGCTGCGTCGTTCTCGGGCTTTTACCTGGCGATGATGCTGGTGCTGCTTGCGCTGATCCTGCGGCCGGTCGGCTTCAAGTACCGCAGCAAGATGGAAGGCACGCGCTGGCGCAATCGCTGGGACGCCGTGCTGTGCTTCTCGGGCGTGCTGGCGTCGCTGGTGTTCGGCGTGGCCATGGGCAACGTCATCCTCGGTGTGCCGTTCACGTATGACGCGGTGACGCTGCGTCCGATGTACGAAGGGCACTTCTTCCAGCTTTTCATGCCTTTCGCCTTGCTGGCCGGCGTGCTGAGCGTGGTGATGCTGGCCATGCATGGCGCGGTGCTGCTGGCCTGGCGCACGGATGATCCCGTGTCCTCGCGGGCGCGCAACTGGGGCCGGCTGTGCGCAATGCTTACCGCCGCGCTCTTCGTGGCGGGCGGCTTCTGGGTCGCGGGCGGCGTGCCGGGCCATGCGATCACCAGTGTGGTCGACACGGCCGCGCCGTCGGACCCGATGCTCAAGTCCGTGTCGGTGCAGACCGGCGCCTGGATGGCCAACTACGCGAAGTGGCCGTGGATGTGGATCGCGCCCGCGCTGGGCGTGGCGGGCGCCGTGCTCGCGGGGCTGCTGCTGACCGTGCGCGCCAACATGCTGGCGTTCCTGTCGTCCTCGGCGTCCATCGCCGGCGTGATCCTGACGGTGGGCTTCTCGCTCTTCCCGTTCATCATGCCGTCGTCGGTCAATCCGAAGGCCGGCCTGACGGTCTGGGACGGCTCGTCCAGCCATCTGACGTTGTGGATCATGGTGATCGCGGTTGTCATCTTCCTGCCCATCGTGACGCTCTACACCGCCTGGGTGTATCGCGTCATGCGCGGCAAGGTCACCCATGATTCGGTGGGCGACACGCCCAACTCGTACTGATAAAGGAACCCCCACCATGTGGTATTTCTCATGGATCCTCGGCCTGGGCCTGGCGTGCGCTTTCGCCATTCTTAATGCGATGTGGTTCGAGTTGCGTGAAGGTCAGAGCCATGACCCGCGCGCCAGCCGCGGCGACGAGTGAGCGGCGGCGCAAGCAGCCTCGAGCACGACCCGTCGGCGTCCCTGCAGAAGCCGCCGCGCGAGCAGTCGCGGTGGCTGATGGGGCTGGCCCGGTCGGCGCGGTTTCCGCTCATTTTTGCGGGCGCCGCGCCGCTGGTAAGCGGCGTCTTGCTGGTCGTGCAGGCCTGGCTGCTGGCCAGGGTGCTCGATTCGGCGATCGTCGGCCAGGTGCCGCGGCATGAACTGATTGGCGGCATCGCCGCCATCGCGGGGCTGATGCTGCTGCGGGCGTGCATCACGTGGGCCGGCGAACGCGCCGGCGCGGATGCGTCCGAGCGCATCAAGCGCCACGTGCGCCAGTCCCTGTTCCAGCGGCTGGTGCAAAAAGGTCCTTACTGGAGCCGCGGCAAGGCCTCGGGTGAACTGGCGAGCGCGGTGGTCGACCAGGTGGAGGCGCTGGATGGCTTTTTTGCCAAGTACCTGCCCGCGATGGCCGCGGCCGCGATGCTGCCCGTCGCCTTCTCGGTAGTGCTGTTGCCGGTTGACGTGATCGCCGGCCTGGTGCTGTTGATCACCGCGCCGCTGATTCCGCTGTTCATGGCGCTGGTGGGGTGGGGCGCGCAAGGCGCCAGCCGCCGCCACCTGCGCGCCTTTGCCCGTCTGTCGGGTTTTTTCGCTGACCGGCTGCGTGGGCTTTCCACGCTGAAACTGTATGGGCGCGCGCAGGCCGAGGCGCAGTCCGTCGTGGCGGCCAGCGATGCGCTGCGCCAGCGGACGATGTCGGTGCTGCGCATCGCGTTCCTGTCCTCGGCCGTGCTGGAATTCTTCGCCGCGCTGGGCGTCGCGGGCGTTGCGGTCTACATCGGCCTGACCTACCTGGGATTCCTGGATGTGCGCTGGTCGCCGCTGACCTTGCAGGCCGGGCTCTTCTGCCTGCTGATGGCGCCCGAGGTCTATGCCCCGCTGCGCCAGTTTGCGGCCCACTATCACGATCGCGCGACGGCGCTTGCCGCCGTGACGCAGATCGCCGTGCTCTTCGATGGCCTGCCGCAAGCCGAAGCCGAGGACACGTCCGCATTGCGCGGCCGCCCTGCGCACGCCGGCCAGGGCGCTGCGGTCGCCATCGGCGGTCTGCGCGTCGAGGCGCCGGGCCGTGGCCAGCCGGTGCTGGCGGATGCCGCTTTTGATCTGGCGCCGGGCGAGCACGTGGCGCTGATGGGACCCAGCGGCGTCGGCAAATCCACGCTCATCGAGGCTATCGCGCGCCTGCGGCCGGCGGACGGTGATATTCGCATCGATGGCTTGCCCCTGGGGCAATGGGATGAGGCCGCCTTGCGCCAGCGCGTGGCGCTGATCGGCCAGCGGCCGCAGTTGCTGGCCAGTACCATCGCCGACAACATCCGGCTGGGGCAGCCCGGCGCCACGGATGCGCAAGTGCAGGACGCCGCGCGCCGCGCCTGCGTGCTGGAGTTCACGCAGGACCTGCCGCAAGGCCTGGACACTGCGCTGGGCAGCCGCGGCCACGGTCTGTCTGGCGGTCAGGCACAGCGCGTGGCGCTGGCCCGCCTGTTCCTGCGCGACCCCGGCCTGATTCTGCTGGACGAACCCACCGCCCATCTGGACGAAGCAACGCAGGCCCGGGTGCTGGACGAGATCCTGCAGTTTTCCGCGGGCCGCACCCTGGTGCTGGCGACGCACTCGCCCGCGGTGGCCGCACGTTTCGGCCGCGTGGCGCGCGTCGCCAACGGCACGGTAATTGACGCATGAAGAACCTGTTGTTGCTCCTGCCCCTGTACGCGCGCCGAAAAGGCGGGCTTTTGCTCGCATTGTTCTGCGCGCTGGCCACCGTTGCCGCAGGCGTGGGTCTGCTGGGCGTGTCGGGCTGGTTCCTGACCGGGGCGTTCCTGGCTGGCGCAGGCAGCGTCTTCAACCTGTTCGCGCCTTCCGCGCTGGTGCGCGGGCTGTCGTTCCTGCGCATCGTGTCGCGCTACGCCGACCGCGTGGTCGGGCATGCCGCCACCTTGCGTCTGCTGGCGGATCTGCGCGCCATGGTGTTCGCGGCGCTGATCCGGCTGACGCCGCGCCAGTTGGCGCGTTATCGCAGCGGCGACCTGGTCGCGCGGATGACGAACGACGTCGATGCGCTGGATACCGTCTTTCTGTTTGTGCTGGCGCCGCTGGCCACCGCAATCCTCGCCGGCGCGGTGCTCACCGCCGTGCTGGGGCAATGGGTGCCCGCCGCGGCGCTGATCTTTGCGCTGGCGCTGCTGACGGCGTGCGTGGTGGTGCCGTTGTGGCTGTTGCGCGCGGCGCGCAAGCCTGGCGTGGCAGCACAGGAAAGCGCGGCAGGGCTGCGCGCCGCCACGCTGGACGCGGTGGACGGCCACGCGGACATGGTCGCGCTGCATGCGCAGGACCAGACGTTGGCGCACTTCGAGCGCCTGTGCGAAGCCAGCGCCCTGGCGCGGCGCAGTCAGGCGCGGGTGGCCGTGCGCGGGCAATGGTTTCTGCAGGTGGCCGCGGGCGTCGCGGTGATGGGGCTGCTGTGGTTCGGTCTGGCCGAGCACGAGGCGGGGCGGATCGAAGGCCCCGTCCTGGCCGGCCTGCTGCTGGCCGTCATCGGCATCTTCGAGGTCGCGGGCCCCATCATGCGCGGTGCTTCCCGCATGGGATCCGCGATGTCGGCGGCTGCGCGCATCCGAGAGATCACGCAATGCGACCCCGACATGCAGGACCCGGCCGTGCCGCGCCCGCTGCCCAATCACGGCGCGCTGGAACTGGAAGGCGTGCGCTTTGCCTACCCGGCCCGCGCGGCCGGCGATTGTGCGCCGGTGCTGCAGGACATCAATCTGCGCATCGAACCGGGTGAACGTGTGGCGATCGTGGGTGCAAGCGGCGCGGGCAAGTCCACGCTGCTGCATCTGATCCTCAGGCTGGAGGATCCGCAAGGTGGACGCGTCCGGTTCGGCGGTTGCGATGCGCGCGAATGCGCGCAGGCGGACTGGCATCGGCGGATCGTCCTGCTGTCGCAGGATGCGCCCGTGTTCCTGGGCACGCTGCGCACCAATCTGTTGATCGGCGATGCCACTGCCGACGATGCCGCCTTGTGGCGCGCCCTGGACGCGGCAAGGCTTGGCGAATTCGTGCGCGGCCTGCCCGACGGCCTGGATACCTGGGCGGGCGAAACCGGCTCGCAGTTGTCGGCCGGACAGGCGCGGCGTTTGTGTCTGGCCAGAGCCTTGCTGGCGCCCGCCGCGGTCATCGTGCTGGACGAGCCGACGGCGGGACTGGACGCCGCGGCCGAAGCTGCGTTCTTCGCGGACCTGGAGCAGGCGGTGCGCGGGCGCACCGTTGTGCTGGCCACACATGCGGCGTTGCCCGAAGGCGCGGTGCATCGTTGCCATGTGTTGCGTGATGGGCAATTGCATGACATGTCATCGCGCGCGGCAATCCTGGCTTAAGCGCGGCGGCGCGGTTATAGTTCGCCTTGCTTCAATTCTTCAGGGCCGTATCCATGCAGACCGACAACGCCGAGTTCATCCGGCGCACCATCCGCAGCGTTCCGGACTGGCCCCAACCCGGTGTCACGTTCCGCGACATCACGCCGGTGCTGCAGGACCCCCGTGCGTTCCGTGTCCTGATCGATCTCTTCGTCTATCGCTACATGCGCCAGCGCCTGGATCTGGTGGCGGGCGTGGACGCGCGCGGCTTCATCGTGGGCAGCGTGCTGGCTTATGAACTGAATCTGGGGTTCGTGCCCGTGCGCAAGAAGGGCAAGCTGCCCTATCGAACGGTGGCCGAGGAATACTCGCTGGAATACGGCAACGCCGCCGTCGAGATGCACACCGATTCGGTCCGCACGGGCCAGCGCGTCCTGCTGGTGGACGACCTGATCGCCACCGGCGGCACCATCCTCGCGGCCATCAAGCTGCTGCAGCGCCTGGGCGCCAACGTAGTGGAAGCCGCCGCCATCATCGACCTGCCGGATCTCGGCGGTTCCGCCAAGGTGGCCGCCACCGGCACGCCGCTCTACACGGTCTGTCAGTACGGCGCGGACACGACGCCGTAGTCCGTGCCGGCTTGACGGTACCGCAGCGCGGTGCCGTCCTTCGGCGCGTTCCGCGTGCTATGCGTCCGACAGGCGAGGCTGGATGAAGTCCAGGAACGCCTTTGTCTTGGCGGGCAGCATGCGCGAAGGCAGCAGCGCAAACAAGGGCAGGGGAGTCAGGCTCCATTCCGGCAACACGCGCACCAGGCCCGTCTGCTTGATGGCGCGCTCCATCGCATCAAACACCAGCAGCGGCGTGATGCCCAGCCCTTGGCCGGCCAATCGCCCCAGCATCCCGACGTTATTGGCCGACAGACGGCCAGACACTTGCACACGCTCGACCTTGTCGCCCGAATGAAGCATCCAGAAGGATGACTCCTCGCGCATGGTCGGGCGCAGGCATTCGTGGTGCGTCAGGTCCGCCGGCACGCGCGGCTCGCCGTGCCGGGCCAGGTATTCCGGCGACGCATAAAGCTGGTGCGCCATCAGCACGATCTTGCGCGAGATGAGGCTGGAATCGGGCTGTTGCCCAAAGCGCAGGATCAGGTCGAACGGATTGCTGATGGGATCGATCGGGCGCATGCTCAGGTCGAAGTCGCACTCGATGTCGGGATGCTGCTCGCGGAACTCGCGGATCACGGCGGGCAGGAACAATTGCGCAAGACTGGTGGGCAGCGAGATTCGCAGACGGCCCTTGGGCTGCACGGCCATGTCCAGCAATTGGTCATGGGCGATGCGCGCCTCTTCGACGATGTGCCGGCAGCGTTCGAAATAAATGGCGCCCGCTTCGGTCAGATCGATCTTGCGGGTGCTGCGATTGAGCAGCCGCATGCCGACGCTGCGTTCCAGCTCGCTGACGCGGCGCGACAGCGTGGAGGTCGGGATATTCAGGGCTTCGGCGGCGTGGCTGAAGTTCTTGCGCTTGGCGACCTCGACGAATAGCGCGATGTCGTTAAGCTGGATGTCCATGAATGCCCTCGAGACTCAAATTTCCATTTCTGGCAGATTCGTATCATAAATGGAATTATTGTCCCGCCAGTAGAAATGTCTATTTCTCCACCTTGCACAACAGTGCCCATGCGTGGCGCGTTGCGATTGCGTTACCTAGCTTGCGGGAAACTGAATGGCGGCAAGGGCCTTCGCCATAGTGCATGAGTCGGCATGGCGCTTCATGCGCGGCGCCCATCACGGATACGACTTGCAATTGTCCCATCCGTGCAAATATGTTCACCAAATTAAGGGTTTTTACTAAGCGCTAATAACCAGATACTTCGTCCCAGCAATCAAATTGTCATATCGAATGCCGCCAACCCGGCGCAAGACGATGTGCAACGTTTAGGATGGAGTCATCAAAATGAAAGCCCTAGCAACCGCACTCATGGTTACCGCTACCCTAGTCGGCATGTCCGCCGCTCACGCCGATGGCAAGACGCGTGAACAGGTTCAGCAGGAACTGCAAGCCGCCAAGGCCGCAGGCACCGTCACGTTTGGCGAGCTGGACTATCCGCCCGCCGTCGCTCAGACCACCAGCCTGTCGCGCGAACAGGTGCAGCAGGAACTGCAAAGCGCCAAGGCCGCAGGCCAGGTGACGAGCGCCGAACTGGATTACCCGCCCAAGACCGTGGCGCAGACCGCCGGCAAGAGCCGTGCAGAAGTCCGCCAGGAACTGGCCGACGCCAAGGCGCGCGGCGAATACACGTTTGGCGAGCTGGACTACCCGCCCAAGGGCCGCTGAGTTCCAGCACTGGCGCGCCGCGCCGCCCGGCAGGTCGCCGAAAGAACCCCTTGTGACGCCGAGGGGTTTTTTTGTGCCCCGCGTTTTTATCCCTGCCGAAACAGTGTGGCGTTTACGCCGCAAAACTATTCCGCCCGCACTACATATGTTGCCGGCAGGAAGGACAAGGAAAGCTGCATCCAATCTTGCGATGCTGTGATGCGAGCAATGATTCATATTTGAGATCAAGGCCTTAGCAAGCGTTTTGGATCAAGGCGGGGCTTCAGCTTCGCGTCATTATCCCAACCATGGAAAGTAGTTCGTCGAAATCCGGGTTACTACGAACTGCTACAAGCCGGACACTACGCCCAGTGCATCGCCGCTCGATTGAACGTTGCGGCATGCGAGGGCCCGCGGTGTTTGGCGGCGCCCCGCAATGCGCCTTTCATCTCGCCATTTTGGGGATTCAAATGAAGAAGACGTTTTTGGCCGTCGCGTTGCTGACCGGCTTTGCCGGCGCCGCGCAGGCCGCTGATTCCGTGACGCTGTACGGCTTGATCGACGCTGGTCTCGGTTACGAAAAAGTGAAGTTCAAGGGCAACTCGCAGAGCCGCATCGGTGCGGTTCAGGGCGTGAGCAGCGGTTCGCGCTTTGGTCTGCGCGGCACGGAAGATCTGGGCGACGGCCTGCGCGCCGTGTTCACGCTGGAAGGCGGCTTCGGTCCCCTGAACGGCAACTCGCTGCAGAACGACCGCCTGTTCGGCCGCCAAGCAACGGTGGGCCTGGACAGCGATTCGTGGGGCCGTCTGGAATTCGGCCGTCAGACGAACCTGGCGTCGAAGTACTTCGGCTCGATCGACCCGTTCTCGATCAGCTACAACAACGCCAACATGGGTACGACGTTCGGCAGCGCCAACACGATGCGCCTGGACAACATGGTCCTGTATCAAACCCCCAGCCTGGGTGGTTTGAAGGTCGGCCTCGGCTACGCGTTCAGCGCGGACGACACCGTCGCCGATACGACGCAGAAGGGCTTCGCCACGGGCAACAACAACCGCGTGATCACCGCCGGTGTGCAGTACGTCAACGGCCCGCTGAACCTGGCGGCTGCCTATGACCGTTTCAACCCGTCCAACGACCGCGTTGGCGGCAAGGACGCGGCGCGCATCCAGGAATACATCGTCGGCGGTTCGTACGACTTTGAAGTCGTGAAGGTTGCGGCTGCGTTCGGCCAGACCCGTGACGGCTGGTTCGTCGGACAGAACATGGGCACCACGCCCGACGGCATGAACAAGCTGGGTTCGTTCAAGCTGGCTGATGGTTTCCGCGCCAACTCGTACATGATCGGCGCCACCGTGCCGCTGGGCCGCCACGCCGTGTTCGGTTCGTGGCAGCGCGCCACCGCCAGCAACGACAAGCTGACGGGCGACGACGCGACGTTCAACGTGTACAGCCTTGGCTACACGTACGACTTCACCAAGCGCACGAACCTGTACGCGTACGCCTCGTATGGCGACAACTACGCGTTCCAGCACGACGCGACCGACACGGCTGTCGCCGTCGGCCTGCGCCACCGTTTCTAAGCAACAGGACGTCCGGCTGAACCTTGCTGAATGTGCGGGCCATTCTCCGTGGCCCGCTGAGTGACAGCGAACCCCCCCTAGATCGGGTTCAGCCGGGCGCGCCTCGCGCACAGAAGGGAAGGGCCTCCGCAAGGAGGCCCTCTCGCATTCAGGACAGCTGAATCCCGCGCGCTACAGGAAAAGCTTGTACGCCGGGTTGTCGGTTTCGTTCCAATGCGGATAGCCCAGTTCCGCGACGAAGTTGCGGAATTGCTTCTTGTCCGCCGGCGGCACCTGGATGCCGATCAGGATGCGGCCATAGTCCGCGCCCTGGTTGCGGTAATGGAACAGGCTGATGTTCCAGTCGGGATTCATCGCGTTCAGAAAGCGCATCAGCGCGCCCGGCCGCTCGGGGAACTCAAAGCGGTACAGCAGTTCGTTGCGCGCCAGCGCCGAGCGGCCGCCCACCATGTGCCGCAGGTGGGTCTTGGCCATTTCGTCGTGGGTCAGGTCCAGCGTGTCGAACCCGTGGCGGCGGAAGTTCGCCGCGATCTTGTCGGGTTCCGCGGCGGAAGAGACCTGGATGCCGACGAACACGTGGGCACGGTCCGCGTCCGAGATGCGGTAGTTGAATTCGGTGACGCTGCGTTCGCCGACCAATTCGCAGAAGCGGCGAAAGCTCCCGCGCTGCTCGGGCATGGTGACGGCGAAAACGGCTTCGCGCATTTCGCCGACCTCGGCGCGTTCGGACACGAAGCGCAGCCGGTCGAAGTTCATGTTGGCGCCGCAGGCAATGGCCACGAGTGTCTTGTTCTTCAGGTGGTGTTCGGCCGCGTATTGCTTGGCGCCCGCCACGGCCATCGCGCCAGCCGGCTCCAGCACGCTGCGCGTGTCCTGGAACACGTCCTTGATGGCGGCGCAGATGGCATCGGTGTTGACCACCACGTAATCGTCCACGTACTTGCGCGCCAGCTTGAAAGTTTCGGCGCCCACCATCTTGACCGCCGTGCCGTCCGAGAACAGGCCCACGTCGTTCAATTGAACGCGCCGGCCCGCGCGCACGCTGCGCAGCATGGCATCGGAGTCCTCGGTCTGCACGCCGATGATCTTGATCTCGGGGCGCAGCTGCTTGATGTAGGCCGCCACGCCGGCGATGAGCCCGCCGCCGCCGATCGCCACGAAGATCGCGTCGATGTGGCCGGGATGCTGGCGCAGGATTTCCATGCCGACGGTGCCCTGGCCGGCGATCACGTCGGGATCGTCGAACGGATGGACGAAGGTCAGCTTCTCTTTCTTTTCCAGCACCTGCGCATGCGCGTAGGCGTCCGAAAAGCTTTCGCCGGCCAGCACGACCTCGCCGCCCAGGCGGCGCACGGCGTCGATCTTGACCTGCGGGCTGGTCGTGGGCATGACGATCACCGCGCGGCAGCCCAGGCGGGCGGCCGCCAGGGCGACGCCCTGCGCGTGGTTGCCGGCCGAAGCCGCGATGACGCCGCGATTGCGCGCCGCCGGGGCAAGGTTGGCCATCTTGTTGTAGGCGCCACGCAGCTTGAAGCTGAACACCGCCTGCGTATCCTCGCGCTTGAGCAGCATCGTGTTCGACATCCGCTGCGACAGCAGGGGCGCTGCCTCGAGCGGGGATTCGACCGCGACGTCGTAAACCTTGGAAGTCAGGATGCGTTTCAGATAATCAGTGGACATGGACCGCGCGACAGGGCAAGAGTGGGGACTGGCCTGGATTATTGCAGGGAAATGCGTGTCGCCTTCCGGGTTTGCCGCGGCTACACTGCCGCAACCATGGAAGAAAGTCTCTTATCCGCAGTTCATTGGCTCTTGGGGGTGCTGGCGCTGCCCTCCGTGGGCCTGTCGGCCATCTTCACCGTTTCGCTCGTGTCCGCGACGCTGCTGCCGCTGGGTTCCGAGCCGGCGGTGTTCGGCTACATCAAGCTTTCGCCGGACATGTTCTGGCCTGCCATCCTGGTGGCCACCGCAGGCAATACCGTGGGCGGGGCCATCAGCTACGCCATGGGCCTGGGCGCCGAGAAGGCGGTCGAGCGCTGGAAGGAGAAACACCCCCATCCGCATCCCGATGCGACCGAAGGCGGCCGCATGCGCGGACGCTGGAACGAGCGCGCCCATGACTGGCTGCACCGGATGGGACCGCCCGCGCTGCTGTTGTCCTGGCTGCCTGCCGTGGGCGATCCCCTGTGCGCGGTTGCCGGCTGGCTGCGCCTGTCGTTCTGGCCCTGCGTTTTCTACATGGCCATCGGCAAATTCATGCGCTATCTGTTCATGACCGCCGGGCTGCTCTGGTTTTTTCCCGGGAAAATCTAGCCCTGACGGCGGTCTTAAACGGGGACGATACATGACGTCCCCGCCACGCTTTTGGACGCCTTGCCAGACTAATTAGGGGTCAAGTCGGGACAATGGCATAAAATACTTTTTTAAGGGCCCCCTTCTTGCCGCCATGAACGCCCCACTCGCCAGCCACATCTTGAACGGGGCGATGCCGCCCGCCGCACCCGCGCGATTGCGCGAAATCCCCTACAACTACACGTCGTTTTCCGACCGCGAAATCGTGGGCCGGTTATTGGGTGAAGACGCCTGGAGCCTGCTGAGCGACCTGCGCGGCGAACGGCGCACCGGCCGTTCGGCCCGGATGCTGTACGAAGTGCTGGGCGATATCTGGGTCGTGCGCCGCAATCCGTATCTGCAGGACGACCTGCTCGACAATCCCAAGCGCCGCAAGCAGCTCATCGAAGCGCTGCATCACCGCCTGGGCGAAATCGACAAGCGCCGCGACCCCAGCGCGCCGGCTGAAGCCGGCCATGATCCGCATCGCGACGAAAAGGTCGTCGGTCTGCTGGCCCGCGCGCGTTCTGCCATCGCGGCCTTTGAAGGCGAATTCGACCAGACCGCCATGATGCGCAAGCAGGCGCAAAAGGTGCTGGGCCGCATCACGGCGCGCGACAACATCAAGTTCGACGGCCTGTCGCGCGTGTCGCACGTGACGGACGCGACCGACTGGCGTGTGGAGTATCCCTTCGTCGTGCTGACGCCCGACTCCGAGGACGAGATCGCCGCGCTGGTCACCGCCTGTATTGAATTGGGCCTGACCATCGTCCCGCGCGGCGGCGGCACCGGATACACCGGCGGCGCCATCCCGCTGACCTGGAAGTCGGCGGTCATCAATACCGAAAAATTCGACAAGCTGGGCAAGGTCGAGTCCTGTATTTTGCCCGGGCTCACCGAGCCCGTGGCGGTCATCCATGCCGGCGCCGGCGTCGTCACCAAACGCGTGTCCGAGGCGGCCGAGGCGGCCGGCTTCGTGTTCGCCGTGGACCCGACATCCGCCGAAGCCTCGTGCGTGGGCGGCAACATCGCCATGAACGCCGGCGGCAAGAAGGCCGTGCTGTGGGGCACCGCGCTGGACAACCTGGCCTGGTGGCGCATGGTCGATCCGGACGGCAACTGGCTGGAAGTCACGCGCCTGGACCACAACATGGGCAAGATCCATGATGTGGAGCTGGCCCGTTTCGAGCTCAAGTGGTTCGACGGCAAGGGCAAGCCCGGCGAACGCCTGCTCAAGACCGAAACGCTGGAAATCCATGGCCGCGTCTTCCGCAAGGAAGGCCTGGGCAAGGACGTCACCGACAAGTTCCTGGCGGGCCTGCCCGGTATCCAGAAGGAAGGCTGCGACGGCCTGATCACGTCGGCGCGCTGGGTGCTGCACCGCATGCCGCGCCACACGCGCACGGTCTGTATGGAATTCTTCGGGCAGGCGCGAGACGCCATCCCGTCGATCGTCGAGGTCAAGGGTTACCTGGACGGCGAAGGCAAGGCGCGCGGCGCCATCCTGGCCGGCCTGGAGCACCTGGACGAACGCTACCTGCGCGCGGTCGGCTACGCCACCAAGAGCAAGCGCGGCGTGCTGCCCAAGATGGTCCTGATCGGCGACATCGTCGGCGACGACGACGATGCGGTGGCCGCGGCCGCCAGCGAAGTCGTGCGCCTGGCCAACACGCGCCACGGCGAGGGCTTTGTCGCCGTCAGCCCCGAGGCGCGCAAGAAATTCTGGCTGGACCGCTCGCGCACCGCCGCGATCGCGCGGCACACCAACGCCTTCAAGATCAACGAAGACGTCGTGATCCCGCTGCCCCGCATGGGCGAATACACGGATCACATCGAGCGCATCAACATCGAACTGTCGACCAGCAACAAGCTCAAGCTGCTGGGCGAGCTGGATGCCTACCTGTGCACGCCGCTGCCGGTCGGCAAGATCGACGACGCCGACATTGAAACCACCCGCGCCGAGGTGCTGGCCGAGCGCACGCGCCAGGCAATCGAATTGATCGCCGCCACGCGCCAGCGCTGGCAGTGGCTGCTGGACAATCTGGACCTGCCGCTGGGCGACGCGCTGCCGCAGCTCGAAGGCCTTGGCCTGGGCGAGCTTCACGCCACGCTGACCGCACGCCTGGCCGCACAACCCGCCGCCCGCGTCTTCGACGTGGTGCAGGACCGCACCATCCGCGTCTCCTGGAAGACCGAAGTGCTGGCCGGCCTGCAGCGCGCCTTCTCGGGCGCGGCCTACAAGAAGATCGTCGACGAGCTCGTCGCCATCCATGGCCGCGTGCTCAAGAGCCGCGTGTTCGTCGCGCTGCACATGCACGCCGGCGACGGCAACGTGCACACCAACATTCCCGTCAACTCGGACGACTACGGAATGCTGGGCGAGGCCCATGCCGCCGTCGAACGCATCATGCAGATCGCGCGCGACCTGGACGGCGTGATTTCGGGCGAGCACGGCATCGGCCTGACGAAGTACGAATTCCTGACCGAAGCCGAACTGGCCCCGTTCCAGGACTACAAGCGGCGCGTGGATCCCAACGGTCACTTCAACGCCGGCAAGCTCATGCCCGGCGCGGACCTGCGCCATGCCTGGACGCCCAGCTTCAACCTGATGGGCCACGAGTCGCTGATCATGCAGCAGAGCGACATCGGCGCCATCTCGGAGTCCATCAAGGACTGCCTGCGCTGCGGCAAGTGCAAACCTGTGTGCGCCACCCACGTGCCGCGCGCGAACCTCTTGTATTCGCCCCGCAACAAGATCCTGGCGACGTCGCTGCTGGTCGAGGCCTTCCTGTACGAAGAACAGACCCGGCGCGGTGTGAGTCTCAAGCACTGGGAAGAGTTCGAGGACGTGGCCGACCACTGCACCGTCTGCCACAAGTGCTACAACCCCTGTCCGGTCGATATCGACTTCGGCGACGTGTCGATGAACATGCGCGCCGTGCTGCGCCGCATGGGCCGCAAGTCGTTCAATCCGGGCACGGCCAGCGCCATGTTCTTCCTGAACGCCAAGGACCCGGCCACCATCAACGCCACCCGCAAGGCGATGGTGGGCGTGGGCTACAAGGTGCAGCGCGCCGCGCACGACCTGTTCTCGGGTCTGGTCAAGAAGCAGACCGCCAAGCCGCCGGCCACGGTGGGCAAGCCGCCGCTGCGCGAGCAGGTGGTGCACTTCGTGAACAAGAAGATGCCGGGCGGACTGCCCAAGCAGGCCGCGCGCAAGCTGCTGGACATTGAAGACGCGAACTACGTGCCGATCATCCGCGACCCGAAGGCCACGACGGCCGACACGGAAGCGGTGTTCTATTTCCCGGGCTGCGGTTCCGAACGCCTGTTCTCGCAGGTCGGCCTGGCGACGCAGGCGATGCTGTGGCACGCGGGCGTGCAGACCGTGCTGCCGCCGGGTTACCTGTGCTGCGGCTATCCCCAGCGCGGCAACGGCATGACCGACAAGGCCGAGCAGATCATCACCGACAACCGGGTGCTGTTCCACCGCGTGGCCAACACGCTGAACTACCTGGACATCAAGACCGTGGTGGTCAGTTGCGGCACCTGCTACGACCAGCTTGCCGGGTATGAATTCGAAAAGATCTTCCCGGGCTGCCGGCTGATCGACATCCACGAATACCTGCTGGAAAAGGGCATCAAGCTGGAAGGGGCCAAGGGCGTGCGCTACATGTACCACGACCCCTGCCACACGCCGATGAAGCTGCAGGAACCCATGAAGACGGTGCGCGCGCTGGTGGGCGATGGCGCGGTCAAGAGCGACCGCTGCTGCGGCGAGTCCGGCACGCTGGCGGTCAGCCGTCCCGACATCTCGACGCAGGTGCGCTTTCGCAAGCAGGAAGAACTGCTCAAGGGCGACGCCGCGATGCGCAGCGACGGCTTCACGGGCGATGTGAAGGTCCTGACTTCGTGCCCGTCGTGCCTGCAGGGCTTGTCGCGCTACGAGGGCGACACCAAGATGGAAGCCGACTACATCGTGGTCGAGATGGCTCGCCACATCCTGGGTGAAGGCTGGATGGAAGACTACGTGCGCCGCGCCAATGCGGGCGGGATCGAACGGGTGTTGGTGTAGGCGTCAGCACGCGCCAAACAGAAACCGCGGCCAGTGATGGCCGCGGTTTTTTTTGTGGCCGACGCCCCTCTTGAAACCGAAAAAAGCCGATCCCATACTCGGGGTTGAAGCGATCAGACGTGCGGTCGCGTTGTGGCGATTGCGGCGCGTCTGTATCGGTCCCTTTTTTCGTTCGAGGAGACCTTCATGAGCAACTTTCCTTTCAACGATAGCGGCTTTGCCAGCGCGTTCGACGCGATTCAGGAGCACATGGGCCGCGTGCTGCGCAATGCCGGCGTACCTGCTGCCTTGCGTGCCACGCCGCAGGCGTACTTTCCGCCCGTCAACGTCGGCGTGTCGGGCGATTCCATTGAAGTCGTCGCCTTCATTCCCGGGATGGATCCTGAAGGCCTGAACGTGTCGATCGAGAAGCGCCTTCTGACCATCAGTGGCGAACGCAAGCCGCAGGAGCTTCCCGAAGGCGCCCGCTATTACGCGCGCGAACGCACGCAGGGCCGCTATACGCGCATCATCGAGCTGCCCGCCGACGCGGATCCGGACAACGTGCAGGCGCGATACACGGACGGCTGCCTGGCCATTTCCATCAAGCGCCGCGAATCGGCCAAGCCGCGCACCGTGACCGTGCAGTGACCCGCCAACGCAACCGCATAGGAGTATCGATCATGAATGAACGCAAAGACCTGACCGTGCCCGCCGAAGCGGCCGTTTCTGAGAAGCGCGACGGGCGCGGCGTGACCGTGCCGGCCGTGGATATCTTCGAGGACAAGGAGGGCATCACGCTGCTGGCGGACCTGCCCGGCGTGTCCAAGGAAGCGCTGCGCATCAACGTCGAGTCCGACGTGCTGCAAATCGAAGGCGAAGCCTCGGTCGAGACGCCCGGCGATCTGCGGCTCGTGCTGGGCGAAATGCGTGCGCCGCTCTTTCGCCGGTCGTTCCGGTTGGGACAGGAGTTCGACCGCGCGCAGATCAGCGCCAGCCTGAAGCAGGGCCTTCTGACGCTGCGCATCCCGCGCGTGCGTGAGGCACAGCCCCGGCAGATTCCGGTCGTGGCGGGATGAATCGGGCGTCAGGACGCCAATAGTCGCTGACCCAGGTGTCAGACACCCGGTGAGATGCCGCTGCAAGCTGACGACCATCTCCGCTGGGTGTCTGACACCGTCCCAAGCACGCCCATGAAAAAAGCCGCGGTCTGACGACCGCGGCTTTTCCATTGCTGCGTGATGCCGGATCGATCACTCCAGCTTGATGTTCGCCTTCTTGATGACGTCCGCCCAGGCGCTGCGCTCCTGATCGGCATACGTCTTGAAGTCCTGCGCCGACATCGCCATGGGGATGACGCCCATGTCCAGCATCTTCTGCGACACCGCGGGCGACTTGAGCGTGGCGTCCAGATCGGCCGACAGCTTCTTCACCACCGGTTCAGGCAAACCGGCCGGGCCGACCAGGCCTTGCCAGGCGTAGGCCGTGAAGTTGGCGACGCCCTGCTCGGCCATCGTCGGGACATCCGGCAGCACGGTCACGCGCTCGGGCGTGGCGGCGGCCAGCACGCGCAGCTTGCCCGCCTTGACGTTGGGCAGGCCCGATCCCAGGTCGATGAACATCATGTCCACCTGGCCGCCCAGCAGATCCTGGATGGCAGGCGCGGCGCCCTTGTAGGGGACGTGCAGCACGTTGGCGCCGGTGCGCTGCTTGAACAGTTCCAGCGCCAGGTGATGCGGCGAGCCCGCGCCGGCGGAGGCCGACGTCAGCTTGCCCGGTTCCTTCTTGGCCGCGGCGAGCACGTCTTCGACCGTCTTGTACGGCGAGTTGACGTTCACGGCCAGGAGCAGCGGGAACTTGGCGATGCCGCCGATGTAGGTGAACTTGGCGGGGTCGTAGGACAGCTTGGCGTACAGCGACGAATTGAAGGCCAGCGTGCCCGAGTCGGCAGTGCCCACCAGGTAGCCGTTGGGTTCCGCCTGGGCAATGGCCGTGGCGCCGATGATGGTGCCGGCGCCCGGACGGTTCTCGACCACGATGGTCTGGCCCAGCGTCTTTTCCAGGCTGCTCGCGACCGTGCGTGCGACCACGTCGGTGCCGCCGCCGGCGGGGTAGGGAACGATCCAGCGGACCGGTTGGGTGGGCCAGGATTGGGCTGCGGCCGCGGTGGCGGCCAGCGACAGGGCGGCAAACGCCAGCAGGCGCTTTGCGTGCTTGTGCATGAAGTGTCTCCTCGTGCGGGGTATCGTGAGCGCGGCGTCCGCGTGTTGATCGACGTCAACTTGCGCCGCATTTTTTTGCGTCGCTATTATGCCTCGCGCCTACGCAAAAAGGGGCCCGTGCATTGGGCCCCTTCCGCTCACCACCCGTAAGTCCTATTGCGGGTCGGGATAATGCCGTGCGCCGAAGATGGCCGAACCGATGCGGACCTCCGTCGAGCCTTCCTCGATGGCCAGTTCAAAGTCGCCGCTCATGCCCATCGACAGGCGGTCCAGCGACACGCCGGGAATGTTTTCTTGAACCAGGCCATCCCGCAGCTCGCGCAGCGCGCGAAAGCACGCGCGGACCTCGTTGGGATCAGGCGAGTTGACCGCCAGGGTCATCAGGCCCTGCACACGCAGCGTCGGGTATTCCGAGGCAATGCGGCGCAGGAAGGGGGAGACTTCCTGGGGCTCCATGCCGAATTTGCTGGGTTCGGACGAGGTCTTGACCTGCACCAGCACGTCCAGGGTGCGGCCCTCATTTTGCAGGCGCCGGTGCAGGGCGTCGGCCAGCTCGACGCGGTCCAGGGATTGCACTTCGGCGGCGTCGCGCGCGGCGTCCTTGGCCTTGTTGGTCTGCAGGTGGCCGATCAGCACCCATTGCAGCCCGTCGCCTTCGAACGCGGCGGCCTTCTGGCGGATCTCCTGCGTCTTGTTTTCGCCAAAACGCGTCAGGCCCAGCCCCATCGCCTCGCGGATGGCGTCCTCGCCGAAGGTCTTGCTGACGGGCAGCAACGTCACGCTGCCGGGGGCGCGGCCCGCGCGCTCGCAGGCCTCTCGGATGCGTTGCTGGATCTGGGCGAGGCGCCCGGCCATGGTGTCGTCGGCGGTCATGCTGCTCTCTGGCAAAAACAGGAAGTCCCATAGTGTAGGACGTGTTCCGGGCCCGCCGCCGCACGGGTGTCCGCCGCCTTGAAACCCGCCGTTGACCCTGTCTGATTGGCAGGCTTAGAATTTGCGGAGATTTGTTTATATTTCAAAGTTCTATGCCGTCCGGCGCCGCCCATTCGGGCGACACGTTTCCCTTCTACTCAGCCCCCACGCCATGTCCAGTGCAGCGCCCGAATACGTCTTCGCCACGCCCTTCCTGAATCCCCCCGCCTCGCCCATCCGATCGCTCATGCCCTACGCCATGCGCCCGGGCACCATTTCGCTGGCCGGCGGCTATCCGGCCCAGGAATTGTTCGACGTCGACGGCTTGTCGATTGCTTCGTCGCAGGTCACGGCGCGGCTGGGCGCCTGCCTGCAATATTCCAACATCGACGGCCAGGCCAGCCTGCGGCACGAGCTGGCGCGCCTGTCCGCGGCGCGCGGCCTGCACTGCAATGCCGACACGGAACTGGTCGTGACGGGCGGCTCGCAGCAGGCGCTGGCGCTCTTGACCCGCGTGATGCTGCAGCCGGGCGACCATGCCATCATCGAGTCGCCGGCATTCCCGAACTCCGTGCAGGCCTTGCGCTACACGGGCGCCACGGTGCATACCGTGCCGTCGGGCCCCGACGGCATCGACGTGGACGCGCTGGATGAACTGGCCGCGCGGGTGAAACCCAAGATGGTCTGCGTCGTTGCTTCGTTCTCGAATCCCTGCGGCGCCACCCTGACGCGTGAGCGCCGGCTGCGCTTGCTGGAGCTGGCCGTCAAGCACCGCTTCCTGATCGTCGAGGACGACCCCTACAGCGAACTGCGCTTTGCCGGCGAAGCCGTGCCGCCCATCGCGGCGCTGGCCGAGGGCGAAGCCCGCCACTGGGCGGTGTACATGGCCAGCATGTCCAAGACGATGGCGCCCGCGCTGCGCATCGGCTGGCTGGTCGCGCCGCCCGAGATCCGCCGCCGCTGCGTTGGCGCCAAGGCGGCCGACGACATGGCGTCCTCTGCCTGGATCCAGGAAATCGTCGCCCAGTATCTGGCCAATGGCCGCTACGACGAACACGTGCCGCGCATCCGCGCCGCCTATGGTCTGCGCTGCGCTGCCATGGCCGACGCGCTGGCGCGCGAGCTCGACGGCCGCATCACGTTCAGCAAGCCCGAGGGCGGCATGTTCTTCTGGGCGCGGCTGACGGGCGATGTGGATGCGACGCGTCTGTTGCCCTACGCCATTGAACACGAGGTGGTCTATGTGCCCGGCAAGGCGTTTTACGCCGACGCGGCGAAGGCGGATCTTTTTGCCATGCGCATGTCGTTTGCCACCATGAACGAAAGCCAGATCGCGCAGGGCATGGTCCGCCTGGGCCGCGCGCTGGACGCGTGCCAGGCCAACGAACCGGTGTCGATCTCGCTGGCGGCTTGACGGCGCGCAGCGCCACGCCCGCCCCGCATTGCTATCCTTTCTGCGCAGGCCGCCGGCACCCGCCGGCGGCATACCTAAATAAGCGCTCGTTATTTGGCGGGGGCGCTTCATGTCTATAAGCTTCTCGCCTTGGCGGGCTTTCGCGCCCGGTAGCAGAAAGGAATTCAGGTCATGAACATTGCAAAAGGGTTGGTGGGCGCGGCGCTCTTGATGGCGGCAGCGCAGGGCGCGCAGGCGGCAACGCTTGACGTCGTGAAACAGCGCGGCGCCGTGGCTTGCGGCACGACCACGGGCTTTGCGGGCTTTTCCGCGCCCGACGCGCAGGGTAAATGGCAAGGCCTGGACGTGGACCTGTGCCGTGCCATCGCCGCGGCGGTGTTCGGCGACGCGAACAAGATCAAGGTGGTGCCGCTCAATTCGCAGCAACGCTTTACCGCGTTGCAATCCGGCGAAGTCGACGTGCTGACGCGCAACACCACCGTGACGCAGCAGCGCGACACGGCGCTTGGCATCATCCATGCCGGCATCAATTTCTATGACGGCCAGGGCTTCCTGGTGCCCAAATCGCTGGGCGTCAAAAGCGCCAAGGAAATCAACGGCGCCACAGTCTGCCTGCAGACCGGCACGTCCAACGAAAACACCCTGGCCGATTGGGCGCGTGCCAACAACGTGACCTACAAGCCGGTCGTCATCGAGACGTTCAACGAAGTCGTCAACGCATTCGCCTCCGGCCGCTGCGACGTGTTCTCGACCGACGCGTCGGGTTTGGCGTCCATTCGCATCTCCAAGCTGCAGAACCCCGACGACTACGTCGTGCTGCCCGAAATCATCTCCAAGGAGCCTTTGGGCCCCTTCGTGCGCCAGGGCGACGACGCGTGGCTGAACATCGTGCGCTGGTCGCTGTCGGCCATGATCGAAGCCGAGGAATACGGCGTGACGTCCAAGAACGTGGACGAACAGACCAAGAGCGCCAACCCCAACATCAAGCGCATCCTGGGAGTTACGCCGGGTGGCGGCGCCAATCTTGGGCTGGACGAGAAGTGGGCCTACAACATCGTCAAGCAGGTGGGCAACTACGGCGAGAGCTTTGAGCGGAATGTGGGCGAGGGCAGCCCGCTGAAGATCAAGCGCGGGTTGAATGCGCAGTGGACGCAAGGCGGGTTGTTGTACGCGTTGCCCATTCGATAACCCCGCGTGTCTGACACCTCGTGTGTCTGACACCGGCTAACTTTGGACGGCCGTCATGGAGTTGACGGTCGTCTTTGTTTTGATGGTCGTCTTTGTCTTGACGGTTGTTTAGATATGGCTGGTGTCAGACACGCAGAAAATGGGGCTTGTCAGACACGCAGAAAATGGGGCTTTAAGCGCTTTTATACAACTGGGCGATCTTCACAAACGCCACGCGCAGTTCCCGCGTGCCGCCCTGAAAAATCACCGGCTTGCCCCGGTGCGTGAACACCACGAGCCGCTTCGAAAACACCATCGGCACAAACCGCGCCATGCGCACGTCTTCCCAGGCCACTTCGCGCCGGGTGAACCAGGTCTGGCGGATGCCGCGGTCGTCGATCGTGGTGATGGACGTCTGCATGTGCCACGACACGAACAGCAGCGCCACAAAGCACAGCACCACGGCCACCGCCAAGAGCGTATCGAAGGGCTGCGAGGGCGCGCGGATCGCGGTGGTCACGACCTGCACGCCCAGCACGGCAAGCAATACCCACGTCAGAATGCGCACCCAGTCCGGCCAGGCCTGGCCCGACAGGGGCAACGGGCCGATGGCTCGGAGCAGCGCCGCAAGGTCTTCGGGCGCGGAGGGGGCATTCTGTGTGGTCATGCGGTGCGGGTCATGCGGCGGGGATCAAGCCGCGCGCTTGGCGGCAATGGCGTTGCCGGCGCGGCTGGAACCCTTGCGGTTCAGATGCGCGGACATCCATTGCCCGATGTCGACCACGGCGTCGAAGTCCACGCCCGTGTCGATGTCCAAACCGCGCAGCATGTACAGCACGTCTTCGGTTGCGACGTTGCCGGTGGCGCCCTTGGCATAGGGGCAGCCGCCCAGGCCGGACACCGAGGTGTGGAAGATGGAGATGTCGGTCTCCAGCGCCGCCAGGATGTTGGCCAGCGCCTGGCCATAGGTGTCGTGGAAATGGCCGGAGATGCGCGCCGGGTCCACGACGCGCGTGACCGCGGCCATCACTTCGCGCACGCGCTTGGGCGTACCGACGCCGATGGTGTCGGCCACGTCGATCTCATCGACCTGCATCGCCAGGTAGCGCTCTGCCACGTCCACCACGGCTTCGACGGGGACTTCGCCCTGGTAGGGACAGCCCAGCGCGCAGCTGATGCTGCCGCGCACGCGGATGCCGGCTTCGCGCGCGGCTTGCACCACGGGTTCGAAGCGCGCGATGGATTCGGCGATGGAGCAATTGATGTTCTTCTGGGAAAAGGCCTCGCTGGCGGCGCCGAAGATCACGATCTCGTCAGCGCGGGCGGCCAGCGCCGCTTCAAAGCCCTTCATGTTCGGCGTCAGCACCGAATAGATAGTGCCGGGCCGGCGCTCGATACGCGCCATCACGTCGGCGCCGTCGGCCATCTGCGGCACCCATTTGGGCGACACGAACGATGCGGCTTCCACATTGGGGAAGCCCGCGGCGGCCAGGCGGTTGACCAGCTCCACCTTGATGTCGGTGGGGACGAATTCCTTTTCGTTTTGCAGACCGTCGCGAGGCGATACCTCGACGATCTTCACGCGGGAGGGCAATGCCATGTCTCTTCCTGTATCGGTATTGGGTGACCGGCGCTACAAGGCTGCGGCGCTGCCGAACATATTAGCGCCATCGCATCCGGCCCCGCTGCAGTGCTAGTGCAAACGCTGGTAGCGGCCATCGTCCAGCCGGGCGATGCGGCCCTGCAATTCCAGTTCGACCAGTTGCGTCTGCAGGGCGGCGGTTTCGAGCCCGCAGCGCGCCTGGATGGCATCCAGGTGCAGCGGGTCAAATCCCAACGCGTCCAGCACCGGATTCGCCGGGGGGGCGGCAGGCGCGGCCTCCTTGCGCGCGGGCCGCGCCGGCGTGGGCCCGCCGCCGAGTTCATCGGTGATGTCCATGGCGGTTTCGACCAGCTTGGCGCCCTGGCGGATCAGGGCATGGCAGCCGCGCGACAGCGGCGAATGAATCGAACCCGGGATGGCGAAGACCTCGCGCCCGCATTCGCCGGCAAGCCGCGCCGTGATCAGCGATCCGCTCTGCTTGGCCGCTTCCACCACCAGTACGCCGCGCGCGAGACCCGCCACGATGCGGTTGCGCTTGGGGAAATGCTGCGGCCGCGCGCCGGTGCCCAGCGGCAGCTCGGACACCAGCGCGCCGTGCGCTGCGATGCGATGCGCCAGATCGCGGTGGCTGGCCGGATAGATGCGGTCGATGCCCGTCCCCATGACCGCCACGGTGCCGGCGCCTTGCGGGCCGGCATCCAGCGCGCCCTCGTGCGCGGCGGCGTCGATGCCCAGCGCCAGGCCGCTGACGACGCGCCAGCCGCTGCCTGCCAGATGCCGGGCAAAGGCGCGCGCGTTTTCCTGGCCGCCGGGCGTGGCGTTGCGCGCGCCCACGACCGCCAGCGACGGTCCTTGCAGAAAGGCGGGATCGCCCGCGACATAGAGCAGGATCGGCGGGTCGGCGATCGTCAGCAGGCTTTGCGGATAGGTGGGATCAGCCAACGTGAGGATGTGGCGGCCGGGCGCCTGCACCCATTCCAGCGCGTGCTCCACCTGCTGCGCCATGTCGGCCGGCATGGGCGCCGCCAATTGCCGCGCCAGCGCTTCGGGCACGTGCCGCGACAGCGCCGTGGCGCGTTGCGCGTAGATCTGGTCGGGCAGGCCCAGCGCGCTCAGCAGCATGCAGGCGGTGGCCGAACCGATGTTGGGTTCGAGGGACAGCCGCAGCCAGGCGGCGAGTTCTTCGGTGGATTGCGTCAGCGGCATGAAACGGGAGGAAAAGGACGCGGAAAAGGCGCCGGGGGTCCGAGAGTGTCGCATGCGCCGCGCGCGGCCGCGGGCGACGGGTGGACGGATATGCGCGCAGCGAGCCAGCGTCTGGAACGTCCCAAAAATGGGTGCCGCAGCAATGTCCGCAATCTCTGGATTAGCCGAAAACTATTAGAAATCAAGACTCTAATGAATTAAACTCTCGGACAAGCATTCCTACTGGCATCCCCATTCAATGGCTTTACTTCCCATCCTTCGCTACCCGGACCCGCGCTTGCACAAAAAGGCCAAGCCGGTTGCCGAGGTCGACGACCGCATTCGCCAACTCGTGCGCGACATGGCCGAAACCATGTACGACGCGCCGGGTGTGGGTCTAGCCGCGACCCAGGTCGACGTGCATGAGCGCGTGGTCGTGATCGACGTGTCCGAAGACAGCAACGCGCTGCTGACCCTGATCAATCCCGAGATCACCTGGCGCAGCGACGACTACAAGATCTACGAAGAAGGCTGTCTGTCCGTCCCCGGCGTCTACGACGAAGTGGAACGCGCATCGCGCATCCGCTGCAAGGCGCTGGACATCGATGGCAAGCCGTTCGAGTTCGAAGCCGACGGCCTCCTGGCCGTGTGCGTGCAGCACGAGCTGGATCACCTGGAAGGCAAGGTGTTCGTGGAATACCTGTCGAACCTCAAGCAGAACCGCATCAAGACGAGGCTCAAGAAGGCCGAACGGGAAGCGCTGCGCGCCTGATCCCCGGGCCGGACTTCGGCCCATTTTCGCCCTGCCGCCTTCGTTCACCTCTTCAGCAGCCAACTTCATGCGCATTGTTTTTGCCGGCACCCCGGAATTCGCCCGTATCGCGTTCGACGCCCTGCGGGCCGCCGGCCACGAAATCCCCTTGGTCATGACGCAGCCCGACCGGCCGGCGGGGCGGGGCTTGAAGCTCACGCCCAGCCCGGTCAAGCAGGCCGCGCTGGATGCTGGCATTGCGGTCGCCCAGCCGCGCAGCCTGCGCCTGGATGGCCGCTATCCCGACGAGGCCGCCGAAGCCCGCGCCCTGCTGGAAAGCGTGGCGCCCGATGTCATGGTGGTGGCCGCGTACGGGTTGATCCTGCCGCAATGGGTGCTGGAACTGCCGCGCCTGGGTTGCCTGAACATCCACGCCAGCCTCTTGCCGCGCTGGCGCGGCGCGGCGCCGATCCAGCGCGCCATTGAAGCGGGCGATGCGCGCACCGGCGTCACCATCATGCAGATGGACGAGGGCCTGGATACGGGCGACATGCTGCTCGAACGCATCGTGCCGATTTCTGACGACACCAATGCGGCGCAGTTGCACGACGCGCTGGCGCTGGCCGGCGGGCAAGCCATCGTCGAGGCGCTGGACGCGCTGGCCAAGGGCGGTCTGACCGCGCGCAAGCAGCCCGAAGACGGCGTGACCTACGCGGCCAAGCTGGACAAGGCCGAAGCCGCGCTCGATTGCACGCAGCCGGCCGAATTGCTGGCGCGCCGCGTGCGCGCCTTCAATCCGGTGCCCGGCGCCAGCATCCGCCTGCCGGGACTGCCCGATGCGGTGAAGGTCTGGCGCGCCCAGGCGCTAGACGAGGCCACCACTGCCGCACCGGGTAGCGTGCTGCGCGCCGATGCGGCCGGCATCGACATTGCCACCGGGCAGGGCGTGCTGCGCCTGCTTGAGCTACAAAAAGCGGGCGGCAAGCGCCAACCCGTGGATGTGTTCGTGCGCGGCTGGCAGCCGGCCTGAACCCGTTCTAAGACGGATCACGCCCGGCCGCGTGCGAGGAATCAGTCCTTGCGGCGCGCCGCCAGCAGATCCAGGTAGGCGCCCGACAGCAATTGCTCGGGCGCGACACCCAGCCCGGCCATCAGCGTGCGGGCTTCTTCCATGCCCGCCTCGACGGTTTCGTCCTCGCGCAGCACCACTTCCAGTTCCAGGAATTCGCCCAGGCCTTCCACCCGATCCAGATGGATGCGGGTGCGTCCGGCCATGAATACCGTGCGGTGTTTTTTCACGCGGCCGATCACGCCGTAAGCGTGCGACAGGGCGGCGCGCAAAGAGTCGGGTTCGTCCGTGGGCGAGATGACGTAGAAGCTTTCCTTGGGGCCGCTGTCGTCGGCGCGCTGATAGAAGATCAGCTCGCCCGAACCATCCGCGAAGGCGCGCAGTTTCAGGCGGCCATTGGCGCACGTGAAGAAGGTGTCGTCCTGGTCGACGAAAGTCGGTTCCTTGCCGGACAGCGCGGCGGCCAGGTGTTCGATGGCGTCCAGGCTGTCGACCCGCGCCTTGATTTCAACGTTGCGTGCCATGCGCGCCTCCGGGTTCAGTAAAGCGAACTGGCCACGCGGGCGGGCAGGTCGCGGTCGTAGGCCACGCCGTCAAAGGTGCCCGACGTCAGGTCGGAAAGCATGCAGCCCACGCTGGGCAGCGCGGTGCGGGGAATCTGCGTGTCCGGATCCCACAGGCGCGAGCGCAGCACCGCGCGCGAGCATTGGAAGTAGACCTTGTGCACGTCAACGATCAGCACGGAGCGCGGCAGCTTGCCGTCCATCTCGAAGCGCGCCAGCAGGGCGGGGTCGACGCTGATACGCGCGGTGCCGTTCACGCGCAGCGTCTCGCCCACGCCCGGCACCAGGAACAGCAGGGCTACCCGCGGATCGGCGACGACGTTGAGCAGGCTGTCCACGCGGTTGTTGCCGCGGCGGTCGGGCAACAGCAGCGTCTTTTCGTCTTCCACCACGACAAAACCGGCGGGATCGCCGCGCGGCGAGGCGTCCAGTCCGTCCGGACCCGCGGTCGCCAGCAATGCAAAGGGCGCGGCCTCGATGAACGCGCGGTAGTGCGGATGCACATGGTCCACCTCCTTTTTCAGGGAGGCTTCGCCGGGCGAACCGTAAAGCGCTTGCAGGGTGCTGGCGTCGGTAATCAGGTGGGCGGGATCGGTGTGCATGGGATCTGAGCGTTACGCCAGTGCGTTGGGAAGGTCGTCGACCGTCAGGAAGAGTTCATCGGGACCGCGGCCGCGCAGCGCGTCCGGATGGTTGTAGCCCCAGGCGACCGATCCGACGCGCACGCCCGCCTTGCGGGCTGCGTCGATGTCGCGCATTTCGTCGCCCACCAGCAGAAAGCGCTCCGGCGCGGTGCCGTGCTGCTTGAGCAAACGGTCGATCTTGGCGGCCTTGCCGAACAGGTCGGTGCCGCATTCGTAGTCGTCAAAGAGCGCGGCGGTTTCTTCGCCCAGCACGCGCTGCACGTTCTCGACGGAGTTGGAGCTGACCACCGCCAGGCGCAGGCCGCTCGCCTTCAGGCGGGCCAGCGCTTCGGGGATGCCGTCGAACAACTGGACGCTGGGGTCGATGTCCTGCATCAGTGTGCGCACATGCGTCATGATCGCGGGCAGCTTCCACAGCGGGATGTTCAGGTACTTCAGAATCTCCATCGCATCGCGGCTGCGCAGTTGCTCGCGTTCGGCCGCATCGATCTGGCGGAAGTTGTACTTGTCCGCCACGGTGTTGAGGATGGAGTTGAACCACGGCATGGTGTCTGCCAAGGTTCCGTCAAAGTCGAAGGCTGCGATGTCGTATTTCAATTCTTGGAATCCAGTGCCGGCAGGCCGGGCAAGGACGCCCGTTTCACAGGCGCCTTGCGCAAGCCCTACACGCCGTGCGGGTGAAGAAGATAGTGCACGACCGGCGCCAGGTCTTCAAGCGGCGGGGCGCCGGCGACCACGCGCGCCGCGCTGGTCCAGGGATATTCCAGGGCCAGCAGCCAGCCGAACACCGCGGCCGTGTCGGCGGGCGGCAGGCTCACCATGGTTTCGATCGTGATGGTCAGGCGCTTGGCGCGATACGGGTCGGGCTGAAACTCCCAGTCGTAGCGGCCACAGCCCACGCGCACGTTGCCGGTGGCTTTTTCCGTCATGCCGACCAGCCAGTCGCAGTGGTACTCGGACAGGCGCGCGTCGGCGTCCGGGCGCGACAGGTAATAGGTGTAGACGTTGTCGTAGGTCTGGCCGAACTTGCGCACCAGCGTGTCGGTGATGGCGGCCAGACCATGCGATTCGGGCGGAAAGGCGATGGCCTGCGTGCGCAGCGCCATCTTCAAGACCGCGTCCGGCGCGAACGCGCGGGCCATGTAATGCGGGCGGTTCTCGTCCTTGGCGTGAAAATAGTCGCGCAATACGGACTCGGTGCAGGCGGGGAACAACGAATCGGTGGGCATTGCGGTGGGCTTCCGTTCAAGTCTCAAGCGTCGGTGTCAGGGCTTTCTGACCGGATCGAACCACTTCGAGACGTTGGGCGGCTCGTAAATGGCGTAGCGATCCAGCAGCAAGGCGGGGTCTTCTTCCACCACCAGCATGTCGCGATGCTGGGGACGGATGAATGCTTCTTCGACGGTGTGGTCGATGAATTGCATCAGGGCATCGTAGTACCCGGCGACGTTCAGCAATCCGCAGGGCTTCTGGTGCATGTTCAGTTGCGCCCAGGTCCAGACCTCGAAGAACTCTTCCAGCGTGCCGGCGCCGCCGGGCAGGGCGATGAAGCCGTCGGATTTCTCCATCATCATGGCCTTGCGCTCGTGCATGTTCTGCACCGTGTGCAGCTCCGTCAGCCCCAGGTGCGCCTGTTCCTTTTTGAGGAGCAGTTCGGGAATCACGCCGATCACGCGGCCGCCGCCAGCCAGCACTTCGTTGGCCACCACACCCATGATGCCGACGATCGATCCGCCGTACACCAGGCCCAGGTCGCGCTTGACGAGTTCGCGCGCCAGCACGCGGGCCTGCTCGACGTAGTCCGGGCGCGTGCCCGGGTTGGAGCCGCAATACACGCAGATATTCTTCAGAGTCATAAAAACGGTGGGAAATTGCCGGCCGCGTTACAGATTGCGTCACGATGCCTTTCGCGAAGCCGATAGTTTACGCAAGGTTGCGCAGGAGGCTTTTTGCGGGCCGTGCGGGCAAGCGCGTGATGCGCGGGCAATGTTTGGACACAGCATGTTCCGGCATGGCCGGTAGACTGAATATTGCGAAAACGACTGGAAGTCCAGCGTCGTGCTGCTTTCACTGACTAGAGGAGCTAACGATATGGAACAAGCAACCCGCACCCCGCAGCAAACGAATCGTCCGTTCAACATGGACGTGCAGGCGATCCGCGCCAAGGCGCGCAAGGACATCGAGTCCGGAGCCATCACCGACACCTATCGCGCAGACCGTGAAACCGTGCTCAAGCTGTTGAATGAAGCGCTGGCGACCGAAGTGGTCTGTGTGCTGCGCTACAAGCGCCACTACTTCATGGCCCGCGGGCTGAATGCCGAACCCGTCGCCGCGGAATTCGCCGAGCATGCGGCGCAGGAACAGGAGCACGCCGACAAGCTGTCCGAACGCATCGTGCAGCTGGGCGGCGAGCCGGATCTGTCGCCCAAGGGGCTGCTGGATCGCAGCCACTCGGAATACGTCGAGGGCAATACGCTGGAAGAGATGATCAAGGAAAACCTGATCGCCGAGCGGATCGCCATCGACAGCTATCGCCAGATGATCGAATACATCGGCGAGCAGGACTCCACCACGCGTCGTCTGCTGGAGGAAATCCTGGCGGTCGAAGAGGAACATGCCGACGATCTGTCGGACTTCCTGGATAAGTGACGCGGCGTTAAGCCGTCAAAGCAAAACGCCGTCCGGCGCGCGATGCGCCGGACGGCGTTTGTCTGCATGAAGCTAGATCAGATCGCGTCGGCCCAGAGGTCGTATTCGTCGGAATCGGTGACGCGCACGCGCACCATGTCGCCCGGTTGCAGGGGCTTGTCGGAACTGACGTAGACGCAGCCGTCGATCTCGGGCGCGTCGGCCGCGCTGCGGCCCACGGCGCCGTCTTCATCGACCTCGTCGATCAGTACGTCGATTTCGCGGCCCACCTTGAGCGCCAGGCGCTCGGCCGAGATGGTCTGCTGCAGCGCCATGAAACGCTCCCAGCGGTCCTGCTTGACGTCGTCCGGCACCGGATCGTCCAGCAGGTTGGCGGGCGCGCCTTCGACGGGCGAATACTGGAAACAGCCCACGCGGTCGAGCTGCGCTTCCTGCATCCAGTCCAGCAGGTACTGGAAGTCTTCCTCGGTTTCGCCGGGAAAGCCCACGATGAAGGTCGAGCGGATCGTCAGGTCCGGACAGATCTCGCGCCAGCGCTTGATGCGCGCCAGCGTCTTGTCCTCGAAGGCCGGGCGCTTCATCAGCTTCAGGATGCGCGGGCTGGCGTGCTGGAACGGGATGTCCAGGTAGGGCAGGATCTTGCCCTCGGCCATCAGCGGAATCACTTCGTCCACGTGCGGGTACGGATACACGTAGTGCAGGCGCGTCCAGACGCCCATCTCGGACAAGGCCATACAGAGCTCGGTCATGCGCGTCCTGACCGGGCGGCCGTTCCAGAAGCCGCTGCGGAACTTCATGTCCACGCCATAGGCGCTGGTGTCCTGCGAGATCACCAGCAATTCCTTCACGCCGGCCTTCACCAGGCGCTCGGCTTCGTTCAGCACGTCGCCCACGGGACGGCTGACCAGGTCGCCGCGCATCGAGGGGATGATGCAGAAGCTGCAGCGGTGGTTGCAGCCTTCGGAGATCTTCAGATAGGCGTAGTGGCGCGGCGTCAGTTTGACGCCCTGCGGCGGCACCAGGTCCACGTAGGGGTTGTGGTCCGTGCGCGGGGGCGCGGCGCTGTGCACGGCGCGCACGACCTCTTCATATTGTTGGGGGCCGGTGACCGACAGCACGCTGGGGTGCACGTCGCGGATCACCGATTCCTCGACGCCCATGCAGCCGGTCACGATGACCTTGCCGTTTTCGGCTAGGGCCTCGCCGATGGCTTCCAGCGACTCGGCCTTGGCGCTGTCGATGAAGCCACAGGTGTTGACGACGACGACGTCCGCGTCGTTGTACTCGGGCGTGACTTCGTAGCCTTCGGTGCGCAACTGGGTCAGGATGCGTTCGGAGTCGACCAGCGCCTTCGGACAGCCCAGCGACACGAAGCCGACGCGCGGCGCGCGGCCGGGGTTGGCCTCTTGCGCGGCAGCCGTGATGGCGTCGAGCGTGGCGTTGTTGCCGTTGCTGGGGGCAGTGCCGGCGCCTTTGCCGGGCCGGGATTGTTCAATAACTTCCAATCTAATTCACCGTAGGTTCGCGCACGGGCATTCGGCGTGCGGCGGGGTCATCGTCAAAGATTCAGGGCCAGGCCGGGGCGTCCTGGGAGGACAGGTGGCGCAGCGTTTCCGGATGAAGCATGGCGACGCGCAGCAAAGTCTGCGCGGCGCCGGAGGGGTTGCGCCGGCCTTGCTCCCAATCCTGCAAGGTGCGCACGCTCACGCCCAACAACTCCGCGAAATCCGCCTGCGGCAGGCCCACGCGATTGCGCGCTTCGCTGATATGCGACGCCTGCCACCGGACGGGCCGGGCAGGCGGTACAGCCTTCTTCATAACTCAATCACTGGGAGGGGGCGGTGCGGCGTCTATGCCCGCCGGCAAGATTGAACTGGCGGCCGCACCGAAGGGATAGCGGGGCAGCGCAGGATTATACGGCATTGCCGTAGGCGGGGATAGCGCTATCGCACCGCGCCGGGCTGACAACCGGGGACGGAAAGGTGACGAGGCAGTACGCCGGATCTGGAGTTCAGGCCGCGGCGCGGCGATACAGCGCCAGCATGCCCGCCAGTCCGATCAGCATCCCGCCGCAGATCCGGTTCAGCCAGCGCAGGCCGCCCGCCCGGAAGGCGCGCACCATCTGCGCGCCCAGCGCCGCGTAGGCCAGCATCGTCGCCACGTTCAGCAGCGCCAGGACGCCCGCCAGGATGGCGTATTGGGCGGGCAGGGGGGCGGCCGGGTTGATGAACTGGGGCAGGAAGGCCGACATGAACAGCAGGGCCTTGGGATTGGTCAGGGCCACGACAAAGCTGCGCAGGCCGAGCGCCAGGCCGGCCGGGCGCGCATCGTGGGCGTGTTCGGACGGCAGGGTCAGCGCCGCGTCCGAGCGCAGGAGCTTCCAGCCGAGCCAGGCCAGATACGCCGCGCCCGCCCATTTGACGATCTGGAAGGCGACCTCGGAGGCGGCCAGCAGCACGCCCAGGCCGCAGGCCACGGCGCCGATCAGGACCAGGTCCGCCAGCACCGCGCCGCCCATGCCCCAGCAGGCGGCGCGCACGCCGTGGCGCGAGCCGTTGCTCATGGCGAGCAGCGTGGTCGGCCCGGGCGTGATGATGGCGACGGCAGAGGCCAGGACAAAAAGCAGCAATGTGGCAAAGGACATGGCGGGGCTCCGGGGCAGGGAGCCAGTGTGCCGCGCGCGCCGCCGTCCGTCCAGGTCCGGGCTACCATAGCGGTCTTACTCTTTGATTTCGCACCATGTCCACCCGTCCTGACTCCCCCAATCTGGCCCCCCCGCTTTCTTCCGTTCTTCTTGCCAGCGCGGGGGTGGTGGAGGACGTGCTCGACGGCCGCTCGCTCACGGAGGCGCTGGCCGAGGTCGATGGCGCGCTGCGTCCGGCCACGCAGGCCGTGTCGTTCCATGCGATGCGCTACCTGGGCTGGGCCGACGCCGTCGGCCGCGAGATGGTGCAGCGCTATCCCAGCGTGCTGTTCGAATCCCTGCTGCTGGTGTCGCTCACGCTGCTGAAGGAAGAGGGCGATGCCGCAGCGAGCCTGCCCGGCATGCCGGTCTACGCCCCGCACACGGTCGTTGACCAGGCGGTGACCGCGGCGTCCGGCTCGCGCGCGCTGGCGTCCTTCAAGGGCATGCTCAATGCCTGCCTGCGCCGCTTCCTGCGCGAGCGCGCCGCGCTGGAGGCCTCGGTGGCCGACAGCCCCGAGGCGCAATTCAATCATCCCGGCTGGTGGGTCAAGCAACTTACCGTGGCGTATCCGAAGCAGTGGCGCGAGATCCTGGCGGCATCCAACCTGCCGGCCCCGCTGACCTTGCGGGTCAACCGCCGCCGCGCCACGCGCGAGCAGGTGCTGGCCGCCTTTGACGATGCGGGTCTGGCGGCAGAAGCCGTGGGCCAGTCGGGCGTGGTGCTTGCCACGCCCAAACCGGTGACGCAGCTGCCGGGGTTTGCCGAGGGGTGGTGGTCGGTGCAGGACGCGGGGGCGCAGCTCGCGGCTGAATTGCTGGCGCCGGCGAGCGGCATGCGGGTGCTGGACGCCTGCTCGGCGCCCGGCGGCAAAACGGCGCACCTGCTGGAACTCGCCGACATCGACCTGCTTGCCCTGGATACCGACGCCGACCGCCTTGGCCGCGTCGAACAGAACCTGGCGCGGCTGGGCCTGGGCGGCAGCCACGTCCGGCTGAAGGCGGCCGACGCCGCCGACCTGGACGCCTGGTGGGACGGCAAGCCCTTTGACGCGGTACTGGCCGACGTGCCGTGCACGGCATCGGGCATCGTCCGGCGCCACCCCGACATCCGCTGGCTGCGCCGCGAAAACGACCTGCGCCGCACCGCCAGCCTGCAGATTCGGATCCTGGACGCGCTGTGGTCCACCGTGGCCCCCGGCGGCCGGCTGCTCTATGTGACTTGCTCGGTGTTCCCGATCGAAGGCACGCGCCAGGCTCTGGAATTCCTGCAGCGCCACCCCGACGCGATCCGCCTGGACGCGCCCGGCCAATTGCTGCCAGTTGCGGTCGATGCAACACCCGCGGCACAACACGACGGGTTTTTCTATGCCTTGTTTGCCAAGCAGTCCTGAATCCCGAAGAATAGGGGCATGACGTAGTTCCGGTGCCGTATGTCCATTATTTCGCGCGTATTTCTTGGGTTGTTGCTGGTATCTGCCGTGCTTTTGACTGCGCCGGGGGGCTTGGCTCACGCGTCCGAGCCGCGCGTCACGCGCGTGGAACCGGTGGTGCGCGACGGCAACCTGGAAATCGACGCGGACATCGAATTCGAGCTGAATCAGCAGTTGCGCGACGCCGCCCAGCGCGGCGTCGCCCTGTATTTCACGGCCGACCTGACCATCACCCGCGAACGTTGGTACTGGTTCGACGAGTCGCTGGTGGACACGTCGCGCACCTGGCGGGTGGTCTATAACGCGCTGACCCGTCAGTGGCGGGCGGGCGTGGGCGAGCTGTCCTTTCCGGTGGCCTCGCTGGACGACGCCATGAGCACCATCCGGCATATCCGCAATTGGCGGGTCGCGAAGGCCGGCGAGTTCGATGCAGGGTCGCAATACAACGGGCAGGTGCGCTTGAGGCTGGATACGTCGCTGTTGCCCAGGCCGTTCCAGGTCAACGCGCTGAACAGCAGCTCCTGGGCGCAGGCGACGCCGTGGATGGACTTCTCGTTCATGCTGGGCGACAAGGAGAAAGATCCCTCATGAGGCTTTTGCTTCGACTGGCGCTGATGGTCGGCGCCGTGAGCGGCCTGGCGCTGCTGGGCCTCCTGGCCTGGTCCACCGGAAACGCCTCGCGTTTTGCGCGTTACTACGACACGCTGCTAGTCCTGAACGGCATTTTCGCGCTGGCGCTCTTCATATGGGTGGTGGCGCTGACGGTGCGGCTGGCCAGGCAGATCCGGCGCCGGCAGTTCGGCGCGCGGCTCACCGCCCGCTTTTCCCTGGCGTTCGCCCTGATCGGCGTGGTGCCCGGCGCCCTCATCTACACCGTGTCGGTGCAGTTCATGTCGCGCTCGATCGAATCCTGGTTCAACGTGCGCGTGGACACGGCGCTGGAAGCCGGCCTGAATCTGGGCCGGGCCGCGCTGGACTCGCTGCTGGCCGACCTGGACGCGCGGGCCCGCTCGATGGCTGTGGAACTGAACCGCAGCACCGACAGCGGCGTGACGCTGGCGCTGACCCGGCTGCGCGAGGCCAACGGCGTGCAGGAAGCGATGGTGTTCACCGGCAGCGGCCGCATGGTGGCGTTCTCGACCAGCCAGTACGGCCAGCTTCTGCCGGCCATGCCGCCCTCCACGGTGATGAACCAGTTGCGGCTGGCGCGCGGCTATTCCGCCGCCGAAGCCGACGACCCCGTCACGCCGGGCGCCGAAGGCGGCCTGCATCTGCGGGTGGTGATTCCGCTGACTGGTCCGGACCGCTACGACAACCTGCTCGGTCCGGCCTCCGAGCCGCGCTGGCTGCAATTGCTGCAACCGGTGCCCGAACAGATCGCGCACAACGCCAACCTCGTGCAGCAAGGTTTTCGCGATTATCAGGAATTGGCGCTGTCGCGCCTGGGCCTGCGCAAGCTTTACGGCATCACGCTGACGCTGGCTCTGCTGCTCGCGGCGTTCGGCGCCATCGCGGTCGCGCTGTCCCTGTCCAAGCGGCTGGTGCGCCCGCTGCTCAGCCTGGCGGGCGGCACGCAGGCGGTGGGCGTGGGCGACTACCGGCCCCTGCCCGAGCCGCCGGAACGTGACGAAGTCGGTCAGCTCACGCGGTCGTTCAATGCCATGACCCGCCAGCTCGACGAGGCGCGCCGCATGGTCGAAAGCAACCGCCAGCAGCTCGAGCGCTCCAATGTCTATCTGGAAAGCGTGCTGTCCAACCTGTCTTCCGGCGTGCTGGTGTTCGACGAATCGTTCCGCGTCACCACCGTCAACCAGGGCGCCCAGACCATCCTGGGCGCGGACCTGCGCTCGGTCATCGGCCGCCCGCTGGAGACCGCGGACGGCATGCTGGAATTTGCGAATATCGTGCGCCAGGCGTTTTCGACGCACGCGGCGGTCGGCTCCGAACGCCAGCACTGGCAGCAGCAGTTTGAAATTGCGCCCGCTCAGGCCGAAGGCGAGACCGCATCCCAGCCGCTGACCCTGCTGGCGCGGGGCACGCACCTGCGCGTGGACGGGCGCGGCAACGGCTATCTGGTGGTGTTCGACGACATCACCGAAGTCATTTCCGCCAACCGGACGGTGGCGTGGGGCGAGGTGGCGCGCCGCCTGGCCCACGAAATCAAGAATCCGCTGACCCCGATCCAGCTCTCGGCCGAGCGTCTGGCCATGAAGCTGGAAGGCAAGCTGCCGCCCGCCGAGGCGCAGATCGTGGCGCGCTCCACCAACACGATCGTGAACCAGGTGGCGTCGCTCAAGCAGATGGTGGACGACTTCCGCGAGTACGCGCGCACGCCGCCGGCCGTCATGCAGCGCATCAATTTCAACGCGCTGGTGGCGGACGTGCTGTCGCTTTATGGCTGGGAGCCCGAGGGCGCCTCGTCGCGCCTGACGGAAAAGGCCTTGAATCTTGACGTCAGCCTGGGCGCCGACCTGCCCGACATCGAGGGCGATCCCACCCAGCTTCGGCAGGTGATCCACAACCTGCTTTCCAATGCGCGCGACGCGATCGCGGAACTGGGCGGGCAGGGCCGCGTCAGCGTGACGACCCAGCTCATGCGCAGCGAACAGCCCGATCGCGTGGCGCATCAGGCGCTGCGTTTCACGGTGGCGGACACTGGTCCGGGCTTCCCGCCGCAGGTCATGCAACGCGCATTTGAGCCCTACGTAACCACAAAGTCCCACGGGACTGGGTTAGGATTGGCAATCGTCCGCAAGATCGTGGAAGAGCATGGCGGACGTATCGACCTTGCCAACCGCAAGGAAGGAGGGGCGCGGATTTCCATCCTGTTGACCCGGCTCGCGCCCGGGTCCGACACTATGGACGCCACCGCGCAAGAAAAGGATAATGCGGCTACGCAATAGGTGGATGCTTTATGGCCAGAATTCTGGTGGTTGACGACGAAGTCGGTATACGCGAGCTCTTGTCGGAAATCCTTTACGACGAGGGACACACGGTCGAGCTGGCCGAAAACGCGGCGCAAGCGCGCGCTGCTCGTCTTCGCATGCGTCCCGATCTGGTGTTGCTGGATATATGGATGCCCGACACCGACGGTGTCAGCCTGCTCAAAGAGTGGGGCTCGCAGGGCTTGCTGGACATGCCGGTCATCATGATGAGCGGCCATGCCACCATCGACACGGCGGTCGAAGCCACACGCATCGGCGCCATGGATTTCCTCGAAAAGCCCATCACGCTGCAGCGTCTGCTCAAGACCGTTGCCGCGGGCCTGGCGCGCGGCCGCGTGCCGCATGCGGCGCCCGCCGCCGCCAATCCGGCTGTCGCCAGCCCGGTCGTGGCGCTGGAAGACGAACTGGATCCGCCCGCCGCGCTGGCCGCCGTGTCCGCCAACGATGCGCCGGCCACGTCCAACGGCCAGCTTGGCAGCATCTCGCTGGACCAGCCGCTGCGCGAGGCGCGCGACGAGTTCGAGCGCATCTACTTTGAGTACCACCTGGTCAGGGAAAGCCACAGCATGACGCGCGTGTCCGAACGGACCGGGCTGGAGCGCACCCACCTCTACCGCAAGCTCAAGCAATTGGGCATCGAGTCCGCGCGCAAGCGCAGCACATGAAGATCCTGATCATGGGCGCTGGTCGCGTAGGCACCAGCGTGGCGGAAAACCTGGTGTCCGAGCAAAACGACATCACGGTCATCGATTCCGACCCCGCCCAACTGCAGTACCTGCAAGAGCACTTTGACCTGCGTGTCGTCCTGGGTGACGGCTCGCAGGTTTCCGTTCTGGAAAACGCCGGCGCCGCCGACACCGATCTGTTCATCGCCTGTGCGGTGTCCGACACCGCCAACATGGTTGCGTGCAAGGTCGCGCGCCAGCTGTTCAACATCCCCCGCCGCATCGCCCGGATCCGCTCCGCTGAATTTCCCGAGCATCCGGAACTCATGAGCGAAGAAGGCTTCTGCATCGACGCGCTCATCAGCCCCGAACGCAGCGTCACCACCTACCTGCAAAGCCTCATCGAGTTCCCCGAGGCCCTGCAGGTCGTGGAATTCGCCGAAGGCCGCGTCAGCGTCGTGACCGTCCGGGTGGGACATGGCAGCCCGATGGCGCATTCTTCCGTCGACAAGCTGCGAGACGTCTGGCCGGACGTCAAGGCGCGCGTCATCGACGTGCTGCGCGACGGCCGTCCTCTGCGGGCGGGCAGCGGCACCGTCATCGCCCCGGGCGACGAAGTCGTGCTGGTCGTCGATTCCGACCACGCGCGGCGCGCCGTGCGCAAGCTGCGCGACGCCGAGCGCGCGGTGCGCCGCGTCATGATCGCGGGCGGGGGCAACATCGGCCTGCGGCTCGCGCGCCAGCTTGCCGAGGAAAAGTACAGCGTCCGCATCATCGAGCACGACCTGAAGCGCTGCGAATACCTGGCGACGCAGCTTCCGGACAGCGTGCTGATCCTGCACGGCAGCGGCACCGACGAGGCGCTGCTCGAGCGCGAAAACATCGAGGACATGGACACCTGGTTGGCCCTGACCAGCGACGACGAGGACAACATCATGTCCTCGCTGCTGGCCAAGCGGCTGGGCGCGCGCAAGGTGATCGCGCTGATCAACCGCCATGCGTATGGCGAGCTCATGCAGGGCAGCCACATCGACATCGCCGTGTCGCCGTCTCAGGCCACCATGAGCGAACTGCTGCGCCACGTGCGCCGGGGCGACGTGGTGGCCGTGCACCGGCTGCGCCAGGGCGTTGCCGAGGCGCTTGAAGCCATCGCCCACGGCGACCGTTCCACGTCCAAGGTGGTGGGCCGCGCGGTGGGCAAGATCAGCCTGCCCAAGGGCGCCAGCATCGGCGCGCTGGTGCGCGGCGAGGAAATCATCCTGCCGGACGCCGACACCGTGATCGAAACCGACGACCACGTCATCGTCTTCGTGCCCTCGCGCCAGCAGATGCCGCGCGTGGAAAAGCTGTTTCAGGTTTCGGCGTCCTTTTTCTGATGCGCCGCGCTCTCCGCCCCTTGCGTGGGCCGTGCGCGGCCGGATAGACCCCCATGAAGCGCGTCCTGGCCACCCTGTACATCTTGGGCCTCACCATGGTGATGTTCGCCCTCACCATGCTGATCCCGCTGTTCATCGCCTATGTGGGCGGCGACGCGGCGCGCGACGCCTTCCGCGATGGATTCCTGATTTCGGTCGGGATCGGCGGCGGCCTGGCCGCGCTGACCCGGCGCAACCGCAGCGAACTGCGTGCGCGCGACGGCTTCGTGCTGGTGTCGGCGGTGTGGGCCGGCCTGCCGCTGCTGGCGGCCATTCCGCTGTTGCTGTACTTCCATGGCGCCGGGCTGCCGTTGTCATTCACGGGGGCCTATTTCGAGGCGATGTCCGGGCTGACCACCACCGGCGCCACGGTCCTGACCAACCTGGACACCTTGCCGCCGTCGATCAATCTGTGGCGCGCTACGCTGATCTGGATCGGCGGCATGGGCATCCTGGTGCTGGCCGTCGCGATTCTTCCGCTGCTGGGCGTCGGCGGACACCAGGTGGTTCGGGCCGAGACTCCGGGGCCCATGAAAGACGAGCGGCTGACGCCCCGCATCGCCAGCACGGCCAAGGCCCTGTACGCGGTCTATTTCGTGTTCTCCATCCTCTGTTTCCTGGCGTACCGGCTGGCGGGGCTGTCCTGGTTCGAGGCCTGGTGCCACATGGCCACCACGATGGGGCTGGGCGGCTTTTCCACCTGGGACGACGGCTTCGCGCACTTTGATTCCGTCGCGGTCGAAATGGTGGCGATGGTGTTCATGCTGATCGCCGGGATCAACTTCGCCACGCACTTCAATGCCTTCCGCCAGCGCAGCCCGCGCGCCTACTGGCGCTGTCCGGAGGCCATTCCGTACCTGGTCGTCGTGCTGGGGGTCGGGCTGGTCATCTCGGTGTACCTGTTCATCAAGGACGTCTATACCGATCCGCTGGAAGCGCTGCGCTACGGGATGTTCAACACCATATCCATGGCCACCACCACCGGCTATGCCAATACCGACTTCGCGCAGTGGCCGCTGTTTGCGCCGCTGACGATGCTGCTGCTGTCGGGCTTTGCGACGTCGGCCGGGTCGACGGGGGGCGGGATCAAGATGATCCGCGCCATCCTGCTGATCAAGCAGGCCCGCAACGAGCTGGTCACCATGTTGCACCCGCATGCCGTCAGCCCGGTCCGGATCAATGGCAGGGCGGTGGAGACGCGCACGATGTCTTCCGTGCTGGCCTTCATGCTGTTCTACGGCATGTCCATCGCGGTGTTCACCAGCCTGCTGCTGCTGTCGGGCCTGGACCCCATTACCGCGTTCTCGGCCGTGTTCGCCAGCGTGAACAACACGGGGCCCGGTCTGGGGCCGGTGGGTCCCATGGGCACCTTTGCGGTGCTGTCGGACTTCCAGATCTGGGTCTGCACGTTTGCCATGCTGATCGGCCGCCTGGAGCTGCTGACGGTGCTGGTGCTCTTCACGCCGATCTTCTGGCGCAAATAGGCGCCGAAAAGGCGTCTTTTCATAAGGGATAACCCTAATTCGGGTTATCCCATCCCCCTTCGAAATCCCCGCCAGCGCTGGCTTTCAGCCGCACGTGCGCCCGCGACCCGCGTCAATCCTGTGTTGTGAGCGCTTGCTCACTTTCTCTCAGAGGGCAAAACCGGATGATTCGCGATGTTGCACACAAATGTCACGATTTTCAATCGTTTTGCCACAAACCTGCGGCTATCATGCGTTCACAAGCCGCCGTCTAGTGCCCCCCGGGAAGTTGCCGGGCTTCAAGGTCGAACGGCGCGTACCCTCATCAAACATTCAAAGGAGTCCGAGATGGAACAAATCCCGTTCATTTCGTCGGCCCCCAACACCCTGGGCATCGAACTTGAGTTGCAACTGATCGACCCCCGCAGTTTTGACCTTGCTGCAGCCTCTGACGAACTGTTGGCCCAGATGGCCAATCATCCTATTGCCGACCGCGTCAAACCCGAAATCACGCGGTCAATGATCGAACTGAATTCCTCGGTGCACGATCACCCCATGGGCCTCTTGGCCGAAATGCGCGAGATGCGCGACGCCCTGGTCGAAGCGGCCGATGCGGTCGGCGTGTCGGTGGCGGGCGGCGGCGCCCATCCCTTCATGCGCTGGCAGGAACGCTCCATCTCGGATACCCCACGCTTCCAGTACCTGGCCGAAATGTACGGTTACCTGGCGCGTCAATTTACGGTGTTCGGCCAACACATCCATCTGGGCGTGAAAAGCGGCGACGACTCCATCAAGCTCTTGCGGCGTCTGTCGCCCTACGTGCCGCATTTCATCGCGCTGACGGCTTCCTCGCCCTACTGCGAGGGGGTGGACACCTTGTTCTCGTGCTCGCGCCTGAACGCCGTCAACAGCTTCCCGCTGGCGGGTCACATGCCGGCCGAGGTCAAGGACTGGTACCAGTTCGAGGCCCACCTGTCCCAGCTGCGCGCCTTCGGCCTGGCCGAAAGCATCAAGGACCTGTACTGGGATATCCGTCCCAAGCCCGAATTCGGCACGGTAGAGATCCGCGTGTGCGACACGCCGCTGACGGTGGAGCGCGCGTGCCAGGTGGCCGCGTTTGCCCAGGCGCTGGCCGTGTTGCTGATGCGCGAGGAAGACCCCAGCGACAACGCCTGGCTGTCCTATCGCAGCAATCACTTCCAGGCCTGCCGTTTTGGCCTGCAGGGCAGCTACGTCACGCCCGACGGGCAGCGCGTGCGCCTGATCGACCACATGCGCGCGCTGTTCCAGCGTCTGATGCCGGTGGCCGAGGAACTGGGCACGGGCGACATGATCGCCGCCCTGCGCGACGACGCCATGCGCGCCGGCAACGACGCCCGCTGGCTGCGCAGCCAGTACCATCGCCTGCGCGATCTGCCGCTGGTGGTGGAGGCCATGTCGAACGCCTGGCGCGGCACGGCGGCGCCCGTTGCGCCGCCGGCAGAGCCGACCGCGGTGCTTCGCCGCCGCATCCGGGCAACATCCGAACCCATGCAGGGTCTGTCGGCGTCCGAGCCGGGCGTCACCGTTCCGGAACGCCTGCACTAAGCCGGGCGGCTGCGGGACTTCCCGATCAGGGGGTTCCGCGCTGCCGGCCGCCGATCGCGCTGATGGACAGACGGGTTTCGCCCGCCACGGTCCGATGCGCGGCGGCGCGCCAGGCGTGGCCGTAGGCCACTTCGATACTCAAGACAATCAGGCCGTCCGCGTTGCGTTGCGCTTCCAGCGCCGCGCACAGGCGGTCGCGCCAATCGCGGCCCACCAGCCCGCCACGGCGTCCTTCGGCCGGGTTGCCGCCCAGCGCGCGCACGTCCTGCAACAGCTTTTCCGGGCTGCGGTAGGTCAGCGTCAGGATCTCCTGGTCCATGACCGGATCCGCAAAGCCGTTTTCCACCAGCAGGTCGCCGAAGTCGTGCATGTCCACGAAGGACGGCGTGGCCGTGCGCAGGCCGGCGTCTACCAGCGCCTGCCGCAGTTCGCGCAGCGTGGCCGGCCCCAGACAGGAAAACATCGCCAGGCCGCCCACTTTCAGGATGCGGCGCCATTCGGCCAGCACGGCGTGCGGTTCGCGGTGCCAGTGCATGGCCATGTTCGACCACACGAGTTCCAGCGATTCGGGCGGCAGGCCCGTGTTGGCCAGATCCGCGTTCACAAACGCGGGGGCGGCCGGGCCGCGGCGCGCCAGCTTGCCGATCCAGGCCGACAGCCCGCCCGGCGCGTGGCGCTTGCGCGCCTCGCCGAGCAGCGGCTCGCAGTTGTCCAGGCCGGTGTAGGCCGCCTCGGGATACCGTTCGCGCAGCAGCGGCAGGTTCTCGCCCGCGCCGCAACCGGCGTCCAGCATGGCTTGCGGTTGCACGCGGATGTATTGCAGGCGGCCAAGCATGCGCCGCGCGACTTCCCCATAGAGGAACTGGGCGTCGGCCAGGTCGCCTCGGCGGGCGAACTGGCGCGGCACGTCGGCGCTGACGAGGGGCAGGGAGGGGGGCGTTGCGGTTTCTGGCAGGGACATTTCGGTCGCGCTCGCGGGATCACCCGGGGCGGAGCATGGTTTGATCAGGGATGGCTCACATTATTGCCCATCCCGGCGGCAGGTTCCGATTGTCCCTACGCGACATGGGGCGACGGCTGCTGTCGGGCCTGGGTTGCGATTGTCCGTTGTGCGGCGCGCGGGTCGCGGGCGCGCGGCTGTGCGCGGGGTGTCAGGCCGACATCCTGGCCGGGCCGGAGGGGGCTTTCGCAAGGTGTCCGCGCTGCGCGTTGCGCCTTCAAGCCGGCGGACAGCATTGCGCGGCTTGCCTGGCGGATCCGCAGTCCTTCAGCCGCACTGTCGCGGCGTTTGATTACGCGCCGCCTGGCGACGCGCTGGTCCTGATGCTCAAGACGCAGTTGCGGCTCAGCATGGCGCCGGTGCTGGCGCGAATGATGGCGCAGGCGCTGCGGGAGGCCACGGGCGGGGCGGATTCCGTCCTGCCGCCCGACGTGGTCCTGGTCCCTATCCCTGCCAGCCGCGCCTCGCTGCGTCAGCGGGGCATGAACCCGGCGGCCGAGATCGCGCGCAGCCTGGCCGCCGAACTGGCGCTGCCGGCGCCGCGTCTCCTGCTCGCACGGCGGCGAGAAGCGCCCCGGCAGTCCACGCTCGGCCGGCGTGCGCGGCAGCGGGGGGCGGCGGGCCTGTTTGTGTGCATAGGCCCGGTTCGCGGGCGGCATGTGGCGGTGGTGGACGACGTCATGACCACCGGCAGCACCGTCGGCGCCGCCGCGGCGGCTTTGATGGCGGCGGGCGCGGCCAGCGTGACGGTGCTGGTGGCGGCGCGCACGCCATGAGCTTGTGTGCATCGCCGTTCCAGACCCCGCCGCCAAATCGGCGACAATCACGCTCGCGCGGCCGCTTCCAGGCCGCGGACCTTTCCCCCTTTGCGCGCGCCATGTTCCACGTCATTCTCGTCTGCCCGGAGATCCCTCCCAACACCGGCAACGCCATCCGGCTGTGCGCCAATACCGGCGCGCAACTGCATTTGGTGCGTCCCCTGGGTTTCGAGCTGGATGACGCCCGCATGCGGCGCGCGGGGCTGGACTATCACGAGTGGCAGCCCGTGCGCGTGCACGACACGCTGCAAGAGGCGCTGGACGACACGGGCGCGGTCGCCTCCAGCATCTATGCGCTGACCACGCACGCGCAGCGCAGCGTGGCCGATGTCAGTTTCAAGCCGGGCGATGTGTTCGTGTTTGGCCGCGAAAGCGCCGGCCTGTCGGACGAGCATCAGGCGATGTTTCCGCCCCAGCAGCGGCTGCGGCTGCCGATGCGCACCGGCCAGCGCAGTCTGAATCTGTCGAACGCCGTGGCGGTCACGGTGTTCGAGGCCTGGCGCCAGCAGGGTTACGAAGGGGGCGCGTAGGCGCCGCCCCTCGGTCTGAAGATCAGTCCAGCGACAGCTTCAGCTTGTCGATCACCTGGTCCCAGCGCGCCTTCTCGTTCTTGATGCGGTTGGTCAGGGCTTCCGGCGTGGACGGGGCCGGCGTGAAGTATTGCAGCGCCAGCTGCTTGCGCACGGCCTCGCTGTTGATGATGCGCGCCAGTTCGCTGTTGAGCCGTTCGACGATCGGCGTGGGCGTGCCGGCCGGCGCCAGGATCGCGTTCCACGAGATGGCTTCGAAGTCCGGATAGCCCTGCGAGGCCATGGTGGGCACGCCGGGCAGCGCGTCGCTGGGCTGCAGGCTGGTTACGGCCAGCAGCTTGACCTTGCCATCTCGCGCCTGCGGCACGGCGATCGCCGGCACCATGAAGCCGGCCTGCACGTCGCCGCCGATGATGGCGGTGATGACCTGCGGAAAGCCGGAGTACGGGATGTGGGCCAGGTCCACGCCCGCGCGTTCCTTGAACATCTCCATGGCCAGGTGGGCCGAGCTGCCCGGGCCGACCGATCCGTAATTCAGCGAGTTGCCGCGGCCCTTGACCAGCTTGACGAAGTCCTGGACGTTGTCGACCTTGAGACTTCCCGGCACGACCAGCACGTTGGGGCTGGTGCCGACCAGCGATACCGGCTCCAGGTCGGTCAGCGGGTCGTAGCCCAGCGTCTTCTTATAGAGCGTGGGCGCTGTGACCAGCGGGCCGTTGATCGTGTAGAGCAGCGTGTAGCCGTCGGGCTTGGCCTGCGACACCATGCGCGTGCCGATGTTGCCGCCGGCGCCCGGCTTGTTGTCGATCACGATGGGCTGGCCCAGGGCCTGGGACAGCGGCTCGGAAACCGTGCGCGCCAGGATGTCGGGCGACGAGCCGGGCGGGAAGGGCACGACCATGTGGATCGGGCGCTCGGGCCAGTCGGCGTGGGCGGCAGCGGGCAGGATGGCGGCCAGGCTCAGGCAAAGGCCACGCAGCAGCGGGCCGACCCGGAACTTGCGGGTTTGCGTCATGAAGGATGTCTCCTCGGGGTAGTTGTCGTGTCAGCCCAGCCCTTCAGAGCGCGCATCCCGCGCCAGCAGGGCCGAGACGGCGGTCATGGGTGCGACGCCTTCGAACAGCACGGCGCACACGGCTTCGGTGATCGGCAATTCGACATTGATGGCGCGGGCGCGGTCCAGCGCCGCACGGGCGCAGCGCACGCCTTCGGCCGTGATGCCGCTGGCCAGGATGTCGGCCAGCTTGCGGCCCGCGCCGATCTCCAGGCCCACGCGCCGGTTGCGCGACAGCTCGCCGGTGGCCGTCAGCACCAGATCGCCCAGGCCGGTCAGCCCGGCGAAGGTCTCGGCCTGCGCGCCCAGCGCGACGCCAAAACGGGTCATCTCGGCCAGGCCGCGGGTAATCAGGGCCGCGCGGGCATTGGTGCCCAGCGCAAGGCCGTCGCCGATGCCGCATGCCACCGCAATGACGTTCTTCAATGCGCCGCCGACCTCGACGCCGACCAGATCGGTGCTGGCGTAAACGCGCAGCGCCGCGCCATGGAAGGCGGCGGTGGTGGCTTCGCGCAGGGCGGGGCTGGTGCTGGCGACCGTCAAGGCGACGGGCAAGCCTTGCGCGACTTCGCGCGCGAACGAGGGGCCCGACAAGGCGCCGCCGGTCGCGCCGGGCAGAGCCTCGCGCATGATTTCGTGGGGCAGTCTGGCCGTGTCGGCCTCAAAACCCTTGCACGTCCAGACGATGGGCGTGTCTTGCAGACCCAGTGCGGGCAGCCGTTGCGACAGCGCCTCGCAGATGGACGTGAGACCCGCGACGGGCACGCCCAGCACGATCAGGCGGCGCGCGGCGTCGTCCTGCAAGGTGCGCAGCGTGGCGTCCAGGTCAGCGGAATATTGCAGCGTCTTGGGCAGAGAAATGCCCGGCAGATAGCGGGCATTTTCGTGGGTGGCGGCCATGGCGGCCGCTTGCGCGGCTTCGCGCGCCCAGAGCTGGGTGGGGTGGCGGCGGCTGGCGGCCGCCGCCAGGGCGGTGCCCCAACTGCCCGCTCCCAGGACGGCGACGCGCAGGCGCGGCTCGGCGGGTTGGTTCATGGGGCGCCGCGGGGTGCTTACTGGCGGGTGGCGCCGGGGGGCAGGATGATGCCCGATTCGGCGCCGTTGGCGCCGGCGGCCTGCTGCTGTTGCAGTTCGGCGATGCGCTGCTCGTACAGGGCCTGGAAGTTGACTTCGGTCAGGTGCAGCGGCGGCATCGAGGTGCGGGTGATCGCGTCGGCGACGTTGGCGCGCAGGTACGGGTACAGCATCGTGGGGCAGACAATGCCCAGCAGCGGATCAAGTTGCTCTTCGGGGATGTTGGCCGCTTCGAAGATGCCGGCTTGCGTGCCTTCAACCAGGTACACGACCTTGTCGTTGATGCGCGTGGTGACGGTGACGGTGACCGTGGTTTCGAACACGGTTTCGGCCAGGCGCTGGCCGCCCACGGTGATGCTCACTTCGACCTGGGGCGCTTCCTGCTCCAGGAACACGTGAGGCGCGTTCGGCATTTCCAGCGAAAGGTCTTTCAGGTAGACGCGCTGCAGATTGAACGAGGGCGCGTCGTTGCCGCCTTCTTGCTGGGTGTTTTGGTCTTGATCAGCCATGAGTGTTTCCGTTGGTGGGAGAGGCAAAAAGGGGCGATTAGCCGTTCAGCAAGGGGGTGAGTCCACCCGAGCGGTCCAGGGCCATCAGGTCGTCGCAACCGCCGACATGGGTATCGCCGATGAAGATCTGCGGGACGGTGCGCCGGCCGGTGCGTTCGATCATGACATCGCGCTGGGACGGTTCGCGGTCGATCTGGATGATTTCCAGGTCGGCCACGCCACGCTGCTCGAGCAGCGCCTTGGCGCGGGAGCAATAGGGGCAATAGTCCTTGCTGTACATGACGACTTTGTTCATAGGGCGCTCCTGTGGTTACAAGAATAGGTAGATGGGGGCAAGTCCCCCTGCTTCAACCCTTCTGGGTTACCGGCAGGCTGGCGGCCGACCAGGCACGCATGCCGCCTTCCAGCGGCACGACGTCGGTGAATCCCTGGGCGCGCAGCTTGGCGGCGGCGCGGGCCGACTCGCGGCCGTTGTCGCAAACCACCACGAGCGGCTTGTTCTTGGGCAGCGAGCTGGCCTTCTGCTCGATGTCGGCTGCCGGCACGTTTCGTGCCTGAGCGATGTGGCCGGCCTGGAATTGCTCGACGGGGCGCACGTCGACCCACACGGCATTGCGCTGGTTGACCATCTGGATGGCTTCAGTCGTGCTGATGGCGGACCCGGTCCGGCCCTTGCGCAGAGCGGGGATGATCAGCATCACGCCAGATACGACGGCGACGGCGACGATGAAAATGTTGTTTTTATCGAGCAAGAATTGCAAAAGGTCCACGAAGGCTTCCTGTAGTACGTCGGCGGGCGCTACGTCGGCTTGCGGGTTGGCAAGTCTTCCGGCCAGCCTGGTAGGGGCGAACCCTGATGCGACGCGTCCAGGACATGGACGCGGTGCGCCGGGGCAAAATCACGGGCAAAATCACTCAATTATAAAATGAGCGCATTCCTTAACCATCCTCCAACTTTAACCCGCCCGGCGGGCGCCCCAAACCATGCACAAACTCGTACTGATGCGCCACGGTGAAAGCCAGTGGAATCTTGAAAACCGTTTCACCGGCTGGACCGACGTCGACCTGACCGACACCGGCCGCGAACAGGCCCGCAAGGCGGGCGAATTGCTCAAGAAAGAAGGCTTTGCCTTCGACCTGGCTTACACGTCGGTGCTCAAGCGCGCCATCCGCACCCTGTGGATCGCCCTGGACGCCATGGACGCCATGTATACCCCGGTCGGCGTGAACTGGCGCCTGAACGAGCGCCACTACGGCGCCCTGCAAGGCCTGAACAAGTCCGAAACGGCCGCCAAGTACGGCGACGAGCAGGTCCTGATCTGGCGCCGCGCCTACGCCATCGCCCCGGAACCGCTGGACCTGGACGACGAGCGCCACCCGCGCTTTGACAGCCGCTACGCCAAGATCCCGGCCGACCAGCTGCCCGCCACCGAGTGCCTGAAGGACACCGTGGCCCGCGTGCTGCCGTTCTGGAACGACTCCATTGCCCCGGCCATCCGTTCCGGCCGCCAGGTGCTGATCGCCGCCCACGGCAACAGCCTGCGCGCCCTGATCAAGCATCTGGACAACGTGTCGGACGACGACATCGTCAACCTGAACATCCCGACCGGCCAGCCGCTCGTCTACGAACTGGATGATGACCTGCGTCCGATCCGCCACTATTATCTGGGCGATGCCGCCGAGATCGAGGCGGCCATGGCTGCGGTCGCGGCTCAGGGCAAGGCCAAGAAGGACTGATATCTCTATGCGTCGCACGGCGGGGTTGTTGTTGGCGGTCATGTTGGCCAGTGGGACGCTGCCTGCGCGCGCCGCGCCCAGTGACCTCGCCGGGCGTCAGTCCGACGCCGAAAAACAGCAGGCCGCCTTGCGCGACCGCATCGAGAGTCTGCAAAAGGACATCGACGACCGCGAGGCGGCCCGCAAAGAGGCCGCCGACGCGCTCAAGCAGTCGGAATCGTCGATCTCCCGCATCAACCTGCGCCTGAAGGAGCTGGCCGACGCCAACCGCAAGGCGACGGCCGATCTGGCGTCGCTGGAAAAGCAGATCACCGCGCAGGAGGCCGTGCTGGCCAAGCGCCGCGCCGAACTGGCCGACCAGCTGCGCACCCAATACACCAGCGGCCTGTCGCCCTGGACGGCGCTGCTTTCCGGCGACGATCCCCAGGTGCTGGGCCGCAATCTGGGCTACCTGGACTACGTGTCCCGTGCCCGGGCCGACGCCGTGAAGGCGCTGCGGGCCGACATCGACCGGCTGGCCGCCCTGCAGGCGCAGGCCGACGAACGCCGCGCCGAAATCGAAAAGGGGGTCGCCGAGACCTCCGAACAGAAGACCGCGCTGGTCGCCCAGCAGAAAGAGCGCGCCAGCCTGCTCGCCCAGCTTGAAGGCCAGATCGCCGCCCAGCGCGCCGAGGCCAACAAGCTCGGCCGCGACGACCAACGCCTGTCACGGCTGATCACCGATCTGGACGCGGCCATCGCCAAGCAGATCGAGGAAGCCCGCAAGGCCGAAGAGGCGCGCAAACGCGCCGAAGAAGCCCGCCGTGCCGAGGAAGCGCGGCGTGCGGCCGAGGAAGCCCGCCGCGCCGCCGACGAGGCCAAGAAGCGCGCCGAGGCCGAACGCCGGTCGCAGGACGCCCGCCGCAAGGCCGAGGCAGACCGCAAGGCCGCCGAGGACGGCGCGCGCCGCGATAGCGAAGCCCGTGAGGCCGCCCAGGCGCGCGAACAGGTCGAAGCGGCAGCCCAAAAGAACCGCGGCCCGGTGGCCGTGGCCGACCCGGACGCCGCCGGCCTGCGTCCCGCCGATCAGCGGCAGACGCGCATCGGCGGCCCGGCCGATACCCCGCCGCCCACAAAACCCGCGGATCCCCCCAAAAAGGCGGAACCAGTTGAGGAGCCCGCCACTCCAACGCGCAGCGCATCGGCCCAGCAGGCCGCCAAGGCGCCGCCCCTGGGCGGCGGCAACGGTCTGCGTCATGGCCTGACCATGCCGGTGCGCGGCCAGATTCAGGGCAGGTTCGGGGTGGATCGTCCGGACGGGGGCGTGTGGCGCGGCGTGGTGCTGCGCGCAGCCGAGGGAACACCCGTCAAGGTGGTGGCCCCCGGTACTGTGGTTTACGCCGATTGGCTGCGCGGCTTCGGCAACCTGATCATTGTGGATCATGGCCAGCAATACCTCACCGTCTATGCTTACAACCAAAGTCTGCTCAAACGGGTGGGCGATGCGGTGGCCGGCGGGGATACTATTGCTACCGTGGGCGCAACCGGCGGCCAAGTGGAATCCGGCCTATACTTTGAAATTCGCCATCGTGGCGCTCCAGTGGACCCGGCCCAATGGCTGGCGCAGTAGATGTGTCGGCTGGTGCAGCCGATTTGCTGGAATGCAATCGGCGTAAACGCTGTCGGTAAATGAATGTCGTTGGAAAAATACCGTTGGTAAATTACCAAACCCATCGGCGAAAACAAAATTCGGGAAGTGTGCATGGGCACTCGTAAGTTTCGCGGTTTCGGTCTGATTGCCATCGGTGCGGTGGCTGGTGTGTTGCTGAGTGTCGGCGTGACTGCGGTCGCCCAGCGCGGCAGCCCCCTGCCTCTGGACGAGCTCAGGCAACTGAGCAATGTCTTTGCCGCCATCAAGAACAACTACGTCGAGGCCGTCGACGACAAGACCCTGATCGACAATGCCATCTCCGGCATGGTGTCGAACCTGGATCCCCACTCCGCCTACCTGGATGCCGACGCGTTCCGCGAAATGCAGACCGCGACGCAAGGCGAGTTCGGTGGCCTGGGCATCGAGGTCGGCGCGGAAGACGGCTTCGTGAAGGTCATCTCGCCCATCGAAGACACGCCCGCGGCTCGCGCCGGCGTCATGGCGGGTGATCTCATCATCAAGATCGACGACACGCCCACCAAGGGCATGACCCTGAACGACGCGGTCAAGCTCATGCGTGGCGCGCCCAAGTCGCCCATCACCCTGACGATCATGCGCGCAGACCGCCCGCAGCCGATCGTCGTGAAGATCGTGCGCGACATCATCAAGGTGCGCAGCGTGCGCAGCAAGATGCTGGACAACGGCATCGCCTACGTGCGCGTTGCCCAGTTCCAGGAAAAGACCGGCGCCGACCTCGCCCGCCAGCTCAAGGAGCTGGGCGCGAAGGAACCGCCCAAGGGCCTGGTGCTGGACCTGCGCAATGACCCGGGTGGCCTGCTGACCAGCGCCATCGGCGTGTCCGGCGCGTTCCTGCCGCCCGATGCGCTCGTGGTGTCCACGGACGGCCGCACGCCGGACGCCCGCCACAAGTACCTGGCGACGCCTTCGGAATACGCCCGCGGCGAAAGCAACTACCTGTCCGGCCTGCCGGCCTGGACCAAGACGGTGCCGATGGTGGTGCTGGTGAACGTGGGTTCGGCCTCGGCCTCCGAGATCGTGGCCGGCGCGCTGCAGGACCACAAGCGCGCCAAGGTGCTGGGCAACCGTACGTTCGGCAAGGGCTCCGTGCAGGTGATCCTGCCGCTGTCCGAAACCACCGCGGTCAAGCTCACCACGTCGCGCTACTTCACGCCCAGCGGCCGTTCCATCCAGGCGACCGGCATCGAACCGGACTACGTCGTTGCCGATACGGCCGACGGCGACCTGTTCCGCCTGCCGCGCGAAGCCGACCTGCAACGTCACCTGTCCAACCAGCAGACCACCAACGAAATCAAGTCCAGCGCCGACCAGGACAACGTGGACCTGCCGGCCAAGGTGTTTGAATTCGGCGGCAAGGACGACTTCCAGCTCCAGCAGGCCCTGAACCTGCTGGCTGGCAAGCCGGTGCAAAAGGGCTCGGCCCGCGCCCAGGCCAAGGCTGACGCCAAGGCCGGCGGCGGAACGCCCCAGCGCATGAAGATCACGCCGACCGGAGTCGAGCCCAGCAAGGACAAATGAACGACGAGCAACTGCTGCGCTACGCCCGCCACATCCTGCTGGACGAACTCGGGATCGAAGGGCAGGAAAAACTGCTGGCGGCGCGTGTGCTCATCGTGGGGGCGGGCGGTTTGGGTTCGCCCGCCGCGCTCTACCTGGCCACCGCCGGCGTGGGCGACATCACGCTGGCCGACGACGATGTCGTCGAACTCAGCAACCTGCAGCGCCAGATCCTGCACACCACCGCAAGCGTCGGCCGGCCCAAGGCCGAGTCCGGCCGCGACATGCTGGGCGCCTTCAATCCGCAGACCCGCGTGCACGCCCGGGTCGAGCGCCTGAAGGACCAGGCCTTGTCCGATGCCGTCGCGCAGGCGGACCTGGTGCTGGACTGCACCGACAACTTCACCACCCGCCACGCCATCAACCGCGCCTGCGTGCAGCACCGCAAGCCGCTGGTGTCGGGCGCGGCCATCCGTTTCGACGGCCAGGTCAGCGTCTATGACCTGCGCGACGACAACGCGCCGTGCTACCACTGCCTGTTTCCCGAAGCCGACGACGTCGAGGAAGCCAACTGCGCCACCATGGGCGTCTTCGCGCCGGTGGTCGGCATCATTGGCAGCATGCAGGCCGCCGAAGCCCTGAAATTGCTGTCCGGCGTGGGCGAAAGTCTGTCCGGCCGCTTGCTCTGGCTGGACGTTCGCACCATGCAATGGCGCAGCGTCAACGTGCAGCGTGACCCCGAATGCACGGTCTGCGGCCACCGTGGGCACGCATGAATTCGACCCGCATTGCACCCAAGAACAATACTAAAGGTTTCAAATACCTGCTATAACGCCAGCCAGCCTACTGATTTCGGGTAGAGGGGCATGGACATGACGGCGTGGAAACAGGACTGAAGTTCAGCCTGCCCAAGTGGCGGCTGACACGTTGGCTGACGCATTCCGGGCATGACACGCCGGCGGATATCCGCGCGGCGCTCATCGCCAGTCTGTTCGGCACGCTTCCCATTTTTGCCGGCGGGGTCATCAACACGCTGATGATCTCGGGCGTCGTCGCGTGGCGACGGCCCGAACCGCTATATATCTCGTGGCTGATCCTGGAGGTCGTGCTTGCGCTGGTGCGCGTCGTCATCCTGCGATCCGCGCTGCGCGCGGCCCCAAAGGGCGGCAACACCCACACCGACCTCTATATCCTGCTGGCGCTGTTCTGGGCGTTCAGCGTGGGCTATGGCGTCTTCATCACCTTCCTGAACGGCGACTGGCTCGCTGCGACACTGGCGGGCGTGTCCTGCGGCGCCATGGCCGGCGGGATCTGCTTCCGGAACTACGGCGCGCCCCGGCTGGTGGGCGCCATGATCTTCCTGAGTCTTGGCCCCATGTGCCTGGGCGCGCTCTTTACCGGCGAATGGGTCATGGCGATCGTCTTCATCCAGATCCCGTTCTATCTGATCAGCATGGTCATTGCCTCGCACCGGCTCAACCGCATCCTGGTGTCCACGATGCTGGCCGAGCGCGACAGCGACCGCCGCGCCAGCGAAGACGCGCTGACCGGCCTGGCCAACCGCGCCGGCCTGCAGGCCGCGCTGGAACGCGTGTGCTCCAGCGCCCGCGGCCATGACAGCGCCGCGGCGCTGCTTTACATGGACATGGACGACTTCAAGCGCATCAACGACACGCACGGCCATGCCGGCGGCGATCAGGTGCTCAAGACCATCGCGGACCGCATGCGGGCCATGCTCCGGGTCGACGACGTCGCCGCGCGCATCGGCGGCGACGAATTCATCGTGCTGGTCACCGGCATCGACGCCACGGCCGCGCTCCGGCTGGGCGAACACCTGCTGCGCGACGTGTCCCAGCCCATCACGCTGACCGACGGCAACCGCGTCTGCGTGGGCCTTTCCATCGGCATTTCGATCATGTCCGGCGCCAACCGCACCCCGCAAGGCGCCCTGGACTCCGCCGACGCCGCACTGTATCGCGCCAAGGCGCAGGGCGGGCGCTGCTGCGTGGTGGATCAGGGCGAGCAAGTCGCGGAAAGCGAAGGATTGCAGAGCGCGTCAGTCGCGGCTTGATGGAACGGCGCGATTGTCCGAATGGGTCCGAATCTGGCGAAAAGTTATCAGATAACCTGAAAAATCTGTCTATAATCCGCCCATGTTGACCAAGAGCCTCACCCTCACCGAGCAGGTCGCCCGGCAGCTCGCCAGCGACATCGCGGATGGCGTCCATGCCGTCGGCGCCAAGCTGCCGTCCGGCCGCGTGCTGGCCGAGCAGTACGGCGTCAGCGCCGCCGTCATCCGTGAAGCCACGGAGCGCCTGCGCGCCCAAGGGCTGATCCAGAGCCGGCAGGGTTCGGGCAGCACCGTCGTCTCGCGCACCGGGGCGCAAGGCTTTCAGGTGTCCACCGGCATCGCGGTCGACCGCAAGAAGCTCGCCAGCGTCTACGAACTGCGCATGGAACTCGAAGGCGGCGCGGCCGCGCTGGCGGCTGTCCGCAGCACGCCGGAGGACCTGGACGCCATGGAAGCGGCGCTGGCCACGCTTCAAGCCCATCTCGACCACCCCGAGGCCGGCGTCGAACACGACATCGCTTTTCACGTCGCCATCGCGACCGCCACGCACAACAGCTACTACCAGGACCTGCTGCAATACCTGAACCTGCAGCTGCGCCTGGCGGTCAGCACCGCCCGATCCAACAGCCGCCTGCAGGAAGGGCTGACCGCCGCCGTGCACCAGGAACACGTCGCCGTGTTCGACGCCATCCGCGGGCGCGATCCCGACCGCGCCCGCCAGGCCGCCATCCGCCACCTGCAGCAAGCCGCCGGCCGCCTGCAACTCGATCTTCTCTCTCCCGCCGCATCCCACACCTCATGAGCGCATCCGACTTTTCTCAACGGCTGGTCCAAGCCCTGGGCCCCGACACCGTCTTCACCGACCCGGCGGACATCGCGCCGTGGCTGTCCGACTGGCGCGGCCTGTACAACGGCCACGCCCAGGCCGTCGTCCGCCCGCGCACGACGGCCGAGGTCGCCACGTGCCTTGCCCTGTGCCAGGAAGCCGGCGTGCCGGTCGTGCCGCGCGGCGGCAACACCGGCCTGTGCGGCGGCGCCACGCCCGACGGCGGAGCCAATAACGTCGTCATCAGCCTGGACCGCATGAATGCCGTGCGCGCCATCGACACCGTGGCCAACACCATGGTTGCCGAGGCCGGCGCCATCCTCGGCAACCTGCGCCGCGCCGCCCAGGACGCCGGCCGCCTGCTGCCGCTCAGCCTGGCCGCCGAAGACTCCAGTCAGATCGGCGGCAACGTCGCCACCAACGCCGGCGGCGTGAACGTGGTGCGCTACGGTATGGCGCGGGAACTGGTCCTGGGCCTGGAAGCGGTGCTGCCCACCGGCGAAATCTTCCACGGCCTGCGCACCCTGCGCAAAGACAACACCGGCTACGACCTCAAGCAACTGCTCATCGGCTCCGAAGGCACGCTGGGCATCATCACCGCCGTCGCCCTGCGCCTGTACCCGCGCACCGACGTGCGCTCGGTCGTGCTGGCCGCCGTCGAATCCCCGGCGCAGGCGCTGCAACTCTTCGAGATCCTGTTCGAACAATGCGGCGCGCGCCTGCAGGCGTTTGAATTTTTCACCGGCGATTGCCTGGATCTGGTGCTCACGCACGCCGAGGGCGTGCAGGAACCGTTCGAGCAGCGCTACCCGGCCTATGTGCTGGTGGAGCTGGCCGACACGACCGACGAGGCCGCGCTGAACACGCTGCTCGAAAACGTCATCGGCACGGCACTCGAACGTGGCCTGTGCCTGGACGCCGCCGTCTCGGCCTCGCTGGCACAGTTGCAGACGCTCTGGAAACTGCGCGAGGAAATCTCCGAAGCCCAACGCGCCGACGGCCCGCACCTGAAGCACGACGTGTCGCTGCCGATCGAACGCATCCCCGACTTCATGCAGACCGCCGAAGCCCGCGTACGCGCTCTTTACCCCGACATCCGCCCCTTCATCTTCGGCCACTTCGGCGACGGTAACCTGCACTACAACCTGTCCCGCCCGGCAGGCGCCGACCGCAACTGGGTGGCCGAACATGGGGCGGCGATCACGGACGCGGTGTTGGATGAAGTGAATCGTTATGGCGGGAGTATTTCTGCCGAGCATGGGATCGGGCAGTTGAAGCGGGAGCATTTCTTGCATAGCAAGGATGCAGTGGAGTTACGGTTGATGCGGGAGATCAAGAAGGTGATGGATCCTGCGGGGATTATGAATCCTGGGAAGTTGTTGTAGTCGTTGGCGGTTTTCGTGCGTTGCGTGAGGGGTTTGTAGGCCGCATCAGATCTTCGTAGGTCGCCCGACGCCGCGGTCACCGTGGGCACGATCGCCCACGATTGCGGTCCGGAGCCTTCGCTCCGGACTGCCCCTTCGTCATCTTCGTCCAGGCCTTCGGCCTTCCCTTCAGATTCCCTCGGGCGCATCGACGGCGCTCGCACCCACGGTGACCGCGACGCCGTGCTGCTAGGGTCTTTGGTATGTGGCGCTACAAGACCTGTGTTCAGGGCAGGAGATCTGCGGGGCCGCCGGGTTGCTGCCGCCCGGGCGGCGGCAACCCAGCATCGGTTCCTTGGGACGTCGGGGCGGTGTGCGCTTGCGCGCTGGCGGGGATCGGTTTGCTAATGGTGCTCTCCGACGAGGGAGGGGCGGTGATGGGCGGCGCGCGTCGACGACCAGCCACAACCTGCCGACCCGTACGCGCGCCGCCCATCGGGCACTGGAGTTCAAGTGGCGATTGGTTCGACGCCGCTTGAATTTGGCGAGATCGTCTGCCGTTGCCGGTGTCTGACACCCTCGGGAGATGAACTCGGCATGACGTGAATCTCACCAGACATTATGGTCGCTCGTTAATCGGAAGGTGGCTCGTCTCCTGTATCGTGGATTGCGCTCTCCAGGAGAGCGCCGAGCCACATGCGGCGGGGCAAGCCAGCCGCAAACCGTATGGAGACGAGCCATGGACGAGCGTATCAAGTTTTTCGTTGGTCTGGATGTGCACGGTGACAGCATTGCGATGTCCGTGTGCGAGGCCGGGCGGGAGCCCGGCCGGTTTGTCAGCACGCTTACGCCAGACGTGCAGGCGTTGCTCAAGACCCTAAGCAAATATGGTGCCGCACGGCAGGTCAGCGTGGTCTATGAGGCTGGGCCGACGGGCTATGGGCTATATCGTGCGCTGAGCGATCGGGGCTATCGCTGCGAGATCATTGCGCCGTCATTGACCCCGCGTCGCCCGGGCGAGCGCATCAAGACGGACCGGCGCGACAGCTTGCGACTGGCCGAGCTGTCGCGGGCTGGGGAGCTCAAGGCCATCTGGGTGCCTGACCAGGCCCACGAGGCGCTGCGCAATCTCTGGCGGGCTCGCGAAGACGCCGTCAACCTGCGCCTGCAAGCGCGCCAGCAGCTCAAGGCATTTTTGCTGCGCCAAGGCCGGCGCTATCCCGGCAAGACATCCTGGAACAAGACGCACCAACGCTGGATTGCGGAGCAGCATTTTGACCATCCTGCCGATTACATCGCGCTAGCCGAGTATCAACTGGCCGTGCAAGCGGCTCAAGATCGCGTACAGCGTCTGACGACGGCGCTCGAGCACGCCATTGAAGGTTGGCGCCAGGAGCCGACCGTGGCTGCGCTCAGGGCGCTGCGTGGTATCGATACGGTCAGCGCAATCGGCTTAGTGTGCGAGATCGGCGACATCGCCCGCTTTGGTAGTGCTCGCCAGCTTATGGGTTACCTCGGGCTAGTGCCATCGGAGCATTCCAGTGGCAACAGCGTACGCCGGGGTTCGATTACCAAAACCGGTAACGCACACGCCCGGCGGCTTCTGACCGAAGCGGCCTGGAACTACCGCTTCCCGGCGCGCATGAGTCAAGCGCTGCGCGACCGAAGCGCGACACTTTCTCCCAGTATCCGCACCCACGCCTGGAAAGCTCAGGTGCGTTTGTGCTCCAGATTTGCACATCTATCGGCCCGAGGCGTGCAGGCGAATAAAGTCTGCGTAGCCGTGGCGCGGGAACTGACCGGCTTCATCTGGGCCATTGCGCGCCAATCGCTGCCCGACAACACACATCATCAATGACACTCATACCCGTGACACGAGGTGATGCGACACGAACTCGATAGGAAGAACCCTCACGACACCCTCAACAGAACCCTTTGGGGCAACCTGCGTCACTAGAGCGAGGCAGCTTCCACGACGGATCGATGCACGGTGGTAAACCAACCCACGGATATCAGTCTGATCTATCGTCGCAGCAGCAGGCTTGTGTCGCATCACCCCGTGTCACTGATTTCCACCAGCAAACCAATCCTATTGACGACAGCGACCATATCAGGGTGTCAGACACCTCACTTAGTCTTACGAATCCGACAGTGCCAGACAATATCTCAACCAAATGCCGCCACACGCGAAGCGGCATCGCCACGACGCAAGACAGCGCGTAAGCCCCCAAAGGCCGCCCGCGCGGCCGGCCGGGGGCGGGCACCGCAAAACGTTTCTCTCCCACCCCGCCGTGGGCAAGAACCTAAAGAACCCGACTCGCCCCGACACGCGTGAAGATCAAGCAACCAAAGCCCGGTGTGGCGTGGGCCTGGGGTGGGCGGGGCGTTTAGATGCGCCCGGCGGAAACCGAAGGGAGCCGAAGGCGGACGAGGTTGAGGATGGGGCAGTCCGGAGCGAAGGCTCCGGACCGCAATCGGAGCCCCGCCCGCCCCAGGCCCACGACGCGCCGGGCGTCTAAAGAACCCTGCCTTCCCCAAGCCAAGCCAAGCCAAGCCCAAGCCCAAGCCCAAGCCCAAGCCCAAGCCTTTCCCCGCCCCAACCTCAATCCACCACCAGCAACTCACTGCCGGTGATAAACCTCACTCCCTTTCCGCACGAACTCCACCGACTTCTCCTGCATCCCCTTCGCCAGCGCCTCTTTCTCGCTGACCCCCTGAGCCGCCGCATAATCCCGCACGTCCTGCGTGATCTTCATGCTGCAGAAATGCGGTCCGCACATCGAGCAGAAGTGCGCCACCTTCATCGAATCCTTCGGCAGCGTTTCGTCATGAAACTCCTTCGCCGTATCCGGATCCAGTCCCAGGTTGAACTGATCATCCCAACGGAACTCGAACCGCGCCTTCGATAGCGCGTTGTCGCGAATCGCTGCGCCCGGATGCCCCTTGGCAAGGTCGGCCGCATGCGCCGCGATCTTGTACGTGATGATGCCGTCCTTCACGTCCTTCTTGTTCGGCAGCCCCAGGTGCTCCTTCGGCGTCACGTAGCAAAGCATCGCCGTGCCATACCACCCGATCAATGCCGCGCCGATACCCGACGTGATGTGGTCATAGCCAGGCGCGATATCCGTCGTCAATGGCCCCAGCGTGTAGAACGGCGCCTCGTGGCAGTGTTCCAGCTGCAGCTCCATGTTTTCCTTGATCATCTGCATCGGCACATGCCCAGGGCCTTCGATCATCACCTGTACGTCGTGCTTCCAGGCCACCTGCGTCAGCTCGCCCAGCGTCTTCAGTTCGGCGAATTGCGCCTCGTCGTTCGCGTCGTAGCCCGAGCCCGGGCGCAGGCCGTCGCCCAGCGAAAAGCTCACGTCGTACGCCCTCATGATCTCGCAGATCTCTTCGAAGCGTTCGTACAGGAAGCTCTCCTTGTGATGCGCCAGGCACCACTTCGCCATGATCGAGCCGCCCCGCGACACGATGCCCGTCATCCGGTCTGCCGTCATCGGGATGAACGGCAGACGCACGCCCGCGTGGATCGTGAAATAGTCCACGCCTTGCTCCGCCTGCTCGATCAGCGTGTCGCGGAAAATCTCCCAGGTCAGGTCCTCGGCCTTGCCGTCCACCTTCTCCAGCGCCTGGTAGATCGGCACCGTGCCGATCGGCACCGGCGAATTGCGGATGATCCATTCGCGGGTTTCGTGGATGTGCTTGCCCGTGGACAGGTCCATCACCGTGTCGCCGCCCCAGCGGATCGCCCACGTCATCTTTTCCACTTCCTCGCCGATGCCCGAGCTGACCGCGGAATTGCCGATGTTTGCGTTGATCTTCACCAGGAAATTGCGGCCGATGGCCATCGGTTCCACTTCCGGGTGATTGATGTTCGCCGGAATGATCGCGCGGCCGCGGGCGATTTCGTCGCGCACGAATTCCGGCGTGATCGCGGCCGGGATCGATGCGCCGAACGATTGGCCCGGATGCTGGCGCAGCAGGCGCTTGACCATCTTCTCGCCGTCCGGGCCGCTGTCGCGCAGCGTTTGCAGGTAGTGTTCGCGGCGCAGGCTTTCGCGGATCGCCACGTACTCCATTTCCGGCGTGATGATGCCGCGGCGCGCGTAGTGCATCTGCGACACGTTGGCGCCCGGCTTCGCACGGCGCGGCGGACGTTGCAGGTCAAAGCGCATCGCCGTCAGCTTCGGGTCGGTCAGCCGCGATTTGCCGTAATCGCTGGTCGGGCCCGACAGCAGCTCCGTATCGCCGCGCTCCTCGATCCAGACGCGGCGCAGTGCCGGCAGGCCGCGGCGGATGTCGATCTTCGCTTCGGGGTCCGTGTAGGGACCGCTACAGTCATACACCGTCAGCGGCGGGTTCTTTTCGCCGCCGAACATCGTCGGGGTGTCGTCCTGTTCGATTTCCCGGAAGGGCACGCGGATGTCGGGGCGCGAGCCCACTTCATACACGCGGCGGGATTTGGGCAGCGGTGCGACGGCCGCCGCGTCGACTTCGGCGGTAGCGGCCAGGAATTTGGGATTGGCGTTCATGGAAAGCTCCAAGCGAGTGGTTGGAGCCGATCGGGATGGACTCCCGTCCAGGCGTGCGAAGACGCGCGGCGGGAATACGCTCCCAGCATCGGCATTATCCGTACTGGTACGAAGGGACTCTCTCAACACGTCGCCGCCCTGAAGCGGGACGAGTACCCCTGCGAACGCGAAGTATAGAGCCAAGCGGACTAGGCGCCTTCGTCAGTCTCTTGGGAATGCCGCAAGCCGCGTAAATAGGGCTTTTCAAGCAGGCTGGTATTACTGCTTTACATTTGGATTCAGTCTAGGCAGACACCGACATGCAGGTTCGGTACACTTTTTTCCACACGCCGCGTGTACAGTCTTAGAGTCTTACCGTTTGGCATCAGCCCACTTAAGAAGGAATCGAGCATGCAACTGAACCTACGCACTTTGGCGCCCGCCCTCGTTGTCGTGACATTGGCGCTAGCGGGTTGCAAGACCGCCCCGACTAAGACGTCCGACGCCGCGGCCACGCCTCAGGCGGGTCAGCAATCGGCCACGCCCGCGACCGCCGCGCGCGTGGATTTCTATTTGGCAAAGCGCGAACCTGGCGCCGGCCTGCGTGAAGTCAGCCTCCCGGACGGCAAGCTCTATCTGCAGGAAACGCCCGTCCTCACGCGCGCTGACCTGACCGATGCCGCCGCGCTGGTCGACCGTCAAGGCCAGAATTTCGTTGGCCTGCGTTTCTCCGAGGCCGGCACGCGCAAGCTCACCACCGTCAGCACCGCCAACGTCGGCAGCGTGCTCGCCCTGGTGATCGATCAGGAACTGGTTGCCGCACCGCTGATCGGCGAACCGCTCAACCGTGGCGTTCTGGCGTTTGGCGTGCCGTCGGCTCAGGCCGCCTCTGAAATCGCCGCACGCATCCGTGGCGACGCCGCACCCGCGGCAGGTGGCACGGCCCCCGCGCCGGCGCCTGCGCCCGCCGCCAAGCCCTGATTCAGGGCGACGCAAAAAAAAACCGGCTCATGAGCCGGTTTTTTTTGCGTCGCGATTTTTGGTGGGAAGGGAAAGCGCAGGGCCGCCAGCCCGTATCGCAATCAGCCGATCTTGCGGCCGCGCGGCTTGACGCCGCGGCGAAGCAGGGTCGTTTCGATGAAGGTCTGGGTTAACGCTTCGAGCATTGCCCGTTCGTCGGGCGTCAGCGATTCGAACTGCGAGGGCGAAATGTTGGGGTAGGGCCACGGCGCCAGGGGCCGCGGCCGTCCGCCGGGACGCGGCGCCGCGTCGGAAACGCCTGATACTGGCACGGTATTGCTCAAGTCGTAGGCTTCCAGGGGAAGCTCCATGGGACCCTTGCCGGTTTCCAGCCATTCGACTTCGATCTTCAACACCTGCGCCAGCTTGCGCGCGGATCGGCTCGAATGCCGCAGACCACTTTCGTAGCTGCCAATAGCACTTTGGGAGATGCGCACCAAGCGGGCGAGCGCCTTCTGCGTGTGGCCACGAAGAAGACGCGCATGCTTCAGTCGGTCTGAGAATGTTTTCACACGGCGATTGAAGCTTGCGGTGCTGTCACGTTGGTGGATATAAATAACACTAGGGTGATAACTTCTGGGGCGGTCGCATGTGGGAGCGGGGCAGCGTGTTCATCATGCCATCTGAGGACGTGGCGGGGTGGCGGCTTGCCGCTGTGTTGCGCCAATTTCAATGGGACACCCGCGTCTTCGCATCGGTGGACGCGTTGCAGGAACAGCTGCCCGATGACGCGCCGGATCTGCTCGCGTTGCAGGGGCCGTGCGCCGGCATTGCCGACCTTATCGGCCGCTTGCGTCACGCCGCGCCCGGTGCGCGGGTGGTGTGGCAAGACGGTGGCGCCACCGCGGTCCAGCGCGCGGCGGCGCTGGACGCGGGCGTGGACGCCTGTGTGCCGGCCGGCACCGAGCCCCTGGAATGGGATGCGCTGTTGCGCAGCCTGTACCGGCGCGCGCGATGCGGACCGGGGGCGTGGCGCGTCGTGTCGCCGGGACGCGTGCTGGTGGGTCCCGCCGGTCAACGCCTGCCGTTCACGCTTCGCGAGCGCGCCGTGCTGGTGCGGTTGTTCAATGCGCCGGGCCACTGTCTTCATCGCGAAAACTTCTTTCCGGCGGAAACGCGCGATCCCCTGGACACCGCGCGGCGCGTGGACGTCGTCGTGTCCCGACTGCGCAGCAAGGCGCGCCGGTTCAATATCGAACTTCCGCTATTGGCGGTGCGGGGGTGGGGATACATCCTGCTGCCCGAGGGCGCGGGCAGGGCGCCGTCGGGGATGGACGGCGCCTGACTTACAGCACCACCAGGTTGTCCCGATGCATGAGCTCGGGTTCGGTCATGCTGCCCAGAATGCGCGCGATCTGTGACGACGGCTGGCGCAAAATGCGGCGCGTGTCGGCAGACGAATAATTGATCAGCCCGCGGGCGCATTCCTGGCCCTGGCTGTCCACGCACGCCACGACGTCGCCGCGGCCGAACTCGCCTTCGACGTCGGTCACGCCGATGGGCAAGAGGCTCTTGCCTTCGCGAAGCAACGCTTGCACGGCGCCATCGTCCAGCACAACCCGGCCACGCAGCCGCAGGTGATCGGCCAACCATTGCTTGCGCGCCGACCATACCGGCAGGACGGCCTGCAGTTCGCTGCCGATGCACTCGCCCTGGGCCAGTCGCGTCAGCACGTTGCGTTCGCGGCCCGATGCGATGACGGTATGCGCGCCGCTGTGCGCCGCGCGCTTGGCGGCCAGCACCTTGGTCAGCATGCCGCCGGTGCCGATGCCGCTGCCCGCGCCGCCCGCCATGGCTTCCAGCGCGGGTTCGCCGGCCTGGGCATGCGAGATGAATTTGGCTTGGGGATTCTTGCGCGGATCCGAGTCGTACAGGCCGCGCTGGTCGGTCAGGATGACCAGCGTGTCGGCTTCGATCAGGTTGGTGACCAGCGCGCCCAGCGTGTCGTTGTCGCCGAGGCGGATCTCATCGGTCACGACGGTGTCGTTTTCGTTCACGATGGGCACGACGCCCAGACGCAGCAACGCGAACAGCGTGCTGCGCGCGTTCAGGTAGCGATGGCGGTCGGCCAGGTCTTCGTGGGTCAGCAGGATCTGCGCGGTGCGCAGTCCGTGTTCCGCGAAGGCGGCCTCGTAGGCCTGGCACAGTCCCATCTGGCCCACGGCGGCCGCGGCCTGCAGTTCGTGCATGACCGACGGGCGCTTGCGCCAGCCCAGGCGCGCCATGCCTTCGGCGATGGCGCCGCTGGACACCAGCACGATCTGCTTGCCCTGCTTGTGCAGGGCGGCGATCTGCGCGGCCCAGTGCGCGACGGCGGCGCGGTCCAGGCCTCGGCCTTCGTTGGTGACCAGCGATGAGCCGACTTTGGCGACAATGCGCTGGGCGTGAGTGACGACGGAAACGGCGGGTGATTCAGCAGACATGATGGCGGCCGGCTGCGGCGAAAAAAAGCGTAATCGAAAGGACTGCGATTATGGCTTATTCGTTACCGCCGCGCGGCGCAGCCGGCTTGTCCGCATCGCTGCGCGTCTCGTCAAAGCGGGGATCCGGCGCCACGTAGGTGCCTTCGGCCTGATCCTGCGCAAGCTGTTCCTTCTCGCGTTCGGCGTCCAGGTAGTCCTGCAGCGCGTAGATCAGATCCTGCGTGCCTTCGCCCGACAGGCCCGAGATGCCGAACACCGGACCGGTCCAGCCGTAGAGTTCGAGGAAGCGGCGCTTGGTGTCCTCGGGATCGGGGACCATGTCCAGCTTGTTCAGGATCAGCCAGCGCGGCTTGGCGGCCAGGTCGGCGTCATAGCGGCGCAGTTCCTCGACGATGGCGCGCGCGTCCGTGACGGCCTGCTCGACGGGATCAGCGTCCGGGTCGGGCGTGGACACGTCCACCAGGTGCAGCAGCACGCGGGTGCGCGCCAGATGGCGCAGGAACAGGTGGCCCAGACCGGCGCCTTCGGAGGCGCCTTCGATCAGGCCCGGAATGTCGGCCACGACGAAGCTGCGCGACGGCGACGTGCGCACCACGCCCAGGTTGGGATGCAGCGTGGTGAACGGATAGTCGGCGATCTTCGGCTTGGCGTTGGAGATGCGGGTGATCAGCGTCGACTTGCCGGCGTTGGGCAGGCCCAGCAGGCCCACGTCGGCCAGCACCTTCAGTTCCATGCGCAGGTAGCGGTGCTCGCCTTCCTTGCCCGGCGTCCACTGCTTGGGCGCGCGGTTCACGCTGGACTTGAAATGGATGTTGCCCATGCCGCCTTGGCCGCCGGCGGCCAGCACGACTTGCTGTTCGTGCTTGTTCAGATCGAACAGGACTTCGCCGGTGTCGGCGTCATGGATGATCGTGCCCACCGGCACGCGCAGGGTGATGTCCGGAGCGGCTGCGCCGTATTGGTCCGAGCCGCGGCCGTTTTCGCCGTTCTTGGCGCGGTGCAGGCGCGCGTAGCGGAAGTCGATCAGCGTGTTGATGTTGCGATCGGCCACCGCGTAGATGGTGCCGCCGCGGCCACCGTCGCCGCCGTCGGGACCGCCACGGGGAATGAATTTTTCGCGGCGAAAGCTCGCCACGCCATTGCCGCCTTTACCGGCGACCACTTCAATGGTGGCTTCGTCTACGAATTTCATGGTGTCTGCGCGTGTAGTGGGTGAGGGCGGGCGTCCCTACAGGGGAGCCGCCGGGAGGCAATCGAGAGCTTACTCGCCAATTGCCTTCAAACAAAAAAGCCCTGCCGCACGCGACAGGGCTTTTGCCGTTCGGGAAACGCGGCGGACCGCGTCCCAGATCGTTTGCAACCGCGGACTTGGCGTCCGCGGGCGCGCTTTCCGAATTACTCGGCAGCGACGATCGAAACGGTCTGCTTGTTCAATGCGCCCTTGAAGCCGAATTGAACCTTGCCGTCGATCAGCGCGAACAGGGTGTGGTCCTTGCCCATGCCGACGTTCACGCCAGCGTGGAAGCGAGTACCGCGCTGACGCACGATGATCGAACCAGCGGGAATCAATTCGCCGCCGAATGCCTTGACGCCCAGACGCTTCGATTCTGAGTCGCGTCCGTTCCGCGTAGAGCCGCCGCCCTTTTTCTGTGCCATGTTTAGCTCCTGCTAAGTGGTACCGAGTCGCTTCTTAAGCCGTGATGGCTTCGATGCGGATTTCGGTGTAGTTCTGACGGTGGCCCTGACGCTTCTGATAGTGCTTGCGACGGCGCATCTTGAAGATCTTGACCTTGTCGTGGCGGCCTTGCGCAAGAACCGTTGCCTTGACCACAGCGCCGGAGACGAGGGGCGTGCCAACTTTCAGTTGGTCGCCTTCGCCCACGGACAGCACTTGGTCCAGGGTGATTTCTTGCCCAATGTCAGCCGGTATCTGTTCTATCTTGAGTTTTTCGCCAGCGGCAACGCGATACTGCTTGCCACCGGTTTTTACGACCGCGTACATGGGGTGTTCCTTAAATAGGTAAATGGGTTCGTTCGTGTGGCCTGCCCTGCTGGGCGAGGGTGCCGTGCTGAACCGGCTTTGCCGCTAGCCCGAAGCTTCAGGGCTGACAAAGACGTCAGGCGGCGTACACGAACAACCGACGTAATTCGGCCATTGCTGACCGAATCCGAGATATTAGCCCGGGACTTTTAGAAAGTCAAAAAGCTGTTGCAGGCTAAGGGCTTAGGTGTGGCGTGAAGGCTTCATGCGCCCGGGATCACGCGCAGCGCGATGTCGCGCGCCACCCGGCGGATGCCGTCCATGGCCGCTTGCCGGTGGGCGTCGTCCAGCCGGTCGGTCGGGATGGACGTGCTGACCGCCACCCGCTTGCCCAGCGGGGTCACGCCGACAAAGGCCGCAAAACATACCAGACCCGTGGCGACCTCCTCCTGCTCCTGGGCCAGGCCCAGCCGCCGCGCGTCGTCGAGATCGCGGTGCAGGTGCGCGGGGTCCGAGATCGTGCGGTCGGTGACGCGGGGCAGGGTCTTGGGGAGCCGGGCGGCAAGGTCTTCGGGCGGCAGGCTTGCCAGCAGCGCCTTGCCCAGCGCGCAGGCGTGCGCGGGCAGCCGCAGGCCCAGGTCGGACACCAGGCGCACGGGGCGGCGCGCGTCCTCCCGCGCCAGGTACACCACGTCAAACCCATCCAGCGCCGCGAGCTGTACGACCTCGTTGCAGCGCTCGACAAAACCGGCGGCGGCCTGATGAAAGGCCGCCTGCAGCCCATCGTGCCGCAGGTAGGCGGCGCCAAGCGCCATCAGTTCCAGTCCGATGATGTAGCCGCCATCCTGGCGTTCGACCCACCGGCGTTGCTCAAGACAGTCGAGCAGCAGGTACAGGGTGCTCTTGGGCATCTCGCAGGCCCGCGCGAGTTCGGCGGCCTTTACCGGCGTGGGACGGCCGGACAGCACGCGCAGGATGTCGTGGGCGCGGCGGATGGCGGGAACGTCGTAGTCGGCAGCCATGATGACAGTTATTCCAATAGGTTGGACTGAAAAGCAATATGTTGGACATGATAAATGAAGTCTCCTAGACTGGGCTCGCCATGCCCGGCACAAAACAATCACGCGCCCGCTACCGACCGGGCACAAGCGAGGAGACGCCATGAACGACAACAATCTTCTGCCCGCCGACCTGCCCGACGCCCTGCTGGTGGGCCGCGTATGGCGTCCCGATCCTGCTGGCGGACCCAGCGTGGTCGTCGTCCGCGCGGGCGAGGTGGTGGACATCACCGCCACGGTGCCGACGGTGTCTGACCTGCTGGACCATCCCGACCGCGTCTCGCTGGCGCGCGAGGCCAAGGGCGAGTCCCTGGGCGACGCGCACGCCCTCATGGCGGCCACGCTGCAAGGCGCGGACGGGCCGCGCCTGCTGGCGCCGTGCGATCTGCAGCCGGTGAAGGCGGCAGGCGTCACCTTTGCCATCAGCCTGCTGGAACGCCTGATCGAGGAAGAGGCGGGCGGCGACGCCGGGCGCGCGGAGGAAATCCGCGTGCGCATGCAGGCGCTGATCGGCTCCGATCTGTCCCGGCTGCGCCCGGGATCGCCCGAAGCCATCCGCTTGAAAGCCGAAATGGTCGAGCGCGGCCAGTGGTCGCAGTATCTGGAAGTGGGCATCGGTCCCGACGCCGAGGTCTTCTCCAAGACGCCGCCCATGGCGTCCGTGGGATTCGGGGCGCGCATCGGCGTGCTGCCGGAATCGCAGTGGAACAACCCCGAGCCGGAAATCGTGCTGGCCGTCGACAGCCGGGGCGAGGTGGTCGGCGCCACGCTGGGCAACGACGTGAACCTGCGCGACATCGAAGGCCGCAGCGCGCTGCTGCTGACCAAGGCCAAGGACAACAACGGGTCCTGCGCCATCGGCCCGTTCATCCGGCTGTTCGACGGCGGCTTCACGCTGGACAGCGTACGCAATGCCGACGTCTCGCTGCGCATCGAAGGCCCCGACGGCTTCGAACTGGACGGCGTCAGTCACATGCGCGAAATCAGCCGCGACCCGCTGGACCTGGTGCGCCAGACCTTCGGCGCGCACCACCAGTATCCCGACGGCTTCATGCTGTTCCTGGGCACCATGTTTTCGCCGTCCAAGGACCGCAAGGGGCCGGGCTCCGGCTTCACCCACGTGACCGGCGACCGGGTCGTCATTGCCTCGGAGCGCCTGGGCGCGCTGGTCAACGAGGTGCAATTGGCCACCGAAATCCCGCCCTGGACCTTTGGCGTGCGTGCGCTTTACGCCAACCTGGCCGCGCGGGGTCTGCTGCCGTACGGGCGCTGAGCCGGCCGGCGGATGCGACCTGGGGCAGGGCCCGTGGCGCCGGGCTCTGCCGCTTGCGGCATGCGTGCCCGGAATTCCCGCGCACTCCCCGTATAATCCACGGTCGAATCCCCCGCCGTCCGCTGGCGGGCCCAGCGGTAAGAGCCGTCACGCGGCTCGCTTCACACTTGTCGGATACGTCTTGAATCTCCCCGCGCTCATTGCCCCCATAGCTGACGATATGAAAGCCGTCGATGCGGTTATCCGCGAGCGGCTGAATTCCGATGTGGTTCTGATCCGCACGATCGGCGACTACATCATTGGGGCGGGCGGCAAGCGCATGCGCCCGGCCATGGTGCTGATGGTGGCGCGCGCCCTGGGCTACGAAGGCACCCATCACCAACTGCTGGCCGCCGTGGTGGAATTCATCCACACGGCCACGCTGCTGCACGACGACGTGGTGGACGAATCGGACCTGCGCCGCGGCCGCGAGACGGCCAACGCCGTGTTCGGCAATGCGGCCAGCGTGCTGGTGGGCGACTACCTGTACTCGCGCTCGTTCGAGATGATGGTCGAGGCCGACTCGATGCGCATCATGAGCATCCTGTCCGAAGCGACCACCGTGATCGCCGAGGGCGAGGTGCTGCAGTTGCTGAACGTGCATGACCCGGACGTCTCTCAAGAGCGCTACCTGCAGGTGGTGCGCTACAAGACTGCCAAGCTGTTTGAAGCCGCCGCCCAGGTCGGCGCCGTGCTGGCGGGCGCCACGCCCGAGCAGGAAGCCGCTGCGGCCGCCTATGGCCGCCACGTGGGCACCGCGTTCCAGCTGGTCGACGACGTCCTGGACTACAGCGGCGACGCCGCCGCGCTGGGCAAGAACGTCGGCGACGATCTGCGCGAAGGCAAGCCGACGCTGCCGCTGATCCGCGTCATGGAAGTGGGCACGCCCGAACAGCAGCAACTGATCCGCGACGCCATCAAGACGGGCGACGCCGACTTCGCCGCCGTGGCCGCCGCCATCCAGGCCACGGACGCCCTGGAACACGCGCGCCTGGCCGCCGTGGCCGAGGCAGATCGGGCCCGCGAAGCCCTTTCGATCTACCCCATTTCCCCTTTTCAAAATTCTCTGTTAGAATTCTGCGCTTTCGCGGTGAATAGAGATCGCTAGCAAAAAACGGCGGTTGGAAATTCATCCAGGTGGTCTGAACATCAGGCGGCTTGAAGTGAAAAAGCAGTGAAGAAAGTGCAATGAAGAAAGTGCAATGAAGAAAGTGCAATGAAGAAAGTGCAGTAAAGCGTTTAGTGGGTCTGAGCACCGCTAAATGAGTAGTCAAGATCGGGGCGTAGCTCAGCCTGGTAGAGTACTGCGTTCGGGACGCAGGAGTCGGAGGTTCGAATCCTCTCGCCCCGACCACTTCATGTGGTCGAGAATTCAAGAAGGTGTTTCCCGACATCTTTTGGCTGAAAGCCGGTATCGCGCAAGCGCTGCCGGCTTTTTTGCATTTGCGCGGATGGTGTTTGCAAGACGCGTTGCAAAAAGCACATTGCAAAAAGCGCATTGGCAGGAAACGTCGCTCGCCACACGACCACCACTTTGTCTGCCATGTTGTCCACGGCCCGGCCATTTATTACCAGACGATGAAAACCAGGCATGTCCCGTGCTGATAATGGTGCGTGCTGATCCAATTTGGTGCAATTTTTTTATATTGCCTTACGCAATAACTAAATAAGCTACCGATCTGGATAATGATTTTTCAATTTGGTTAAACCAGACCAAGAAAAACGTCTTTTCATATTTGATTACATGAAACGACCGTCTCATGTTGCGGTTTGTGTAATGAATGTAATTTTTCTAGGGATTTCCCGGGTTTATTACGGGTTGTCCTGATTTATTTCCGCAGCAATAAAAATATTTAGCAAAAAGTTTGCTGCGCGACCCCTCTACGATGCCCAGGCTCGCTACCCGGATAGTTAACCGGATACCGAGCCAAATTCATTTTTAGCTATACGTCCGCCCCATACGGCACAGGTATTTCGATTTCATGTCGGACTGCCTTCCTTTGGGCGTCGATTTCTAGTGTCTGCGACACGACGAAAACAGTGAGGTCCCCCGTGGTAAAGAGAATCGCAGTGTGTGGCCTTGGATATGTCGGCCTGCCCGTGGCAGTGGCATTTTCCAGGCGCTTTGATGTCATCGGTTTTGACGTGGACAAGCGGAGAATCGCACGGCTGAAAGAGGGTGATGACTGGACTGGCGAGATCGAACGCGACGTATTGCTTGCCTCCCCCATGCAGTTCACCGACCAGCTTTCCGAATTGGAAGGCTGCGATTTCTTCGTGGTGGCTGTCCCGACGCCCGTCGACGAGAAAAACAACCCTGACTTTTCCCTGCTGGTGCGGGCGTGCCAATCCATCGGCCCCGTGCTGCGTCCCGGCTGCATCGTCGTCTTCGAATCGACCGTTCACCCCGGCGCCACCGAGGAAATCTGCGGCCCTGAGCTTGAGAAGGCCTCGGGTCTACGCGCTGGCGTCGACTTCAAGCTGGGCTACAGCCCCGAGCGCATCAACCCGGGCGACCGGGAGCATCCGCTGGAGAAGATCGTCAAGATCGTGTCCGGCCAGGACGAGCAATCGCTGGAAGTGATTGCCGGCGTGTACGAGCAGATCATCGACGCGGGTGTGCACCGCGCCTCCTCGATCAAGGTGGCCGAAGCGGCCAAGGTGCTCGAGAACACGCAGCGCGACATCAACATCGCGCTCATGAACGAGATGTCCAAGATCTGCGATCTGGTCGGCATCCGCACCTCGGAGGTCCTGGCGGCCGCCGGCACCAAGTGGAACTTCCTGAAGTTCACGCCCGGACTGGTGGGCGGTCACTGCATTGGCGTCGACCCGTACTACCTCACGTCCAAGGCCCAGGAACTGGGCTATCACCCCGAAGTCATCCTGTCCGGCCGCCGCATCAACGACGGCATGGCCGCCCACGTGGCCTCGCGCCTGGTGCAGCAGCTTGCGCGCAGCGGCCGCCTGAATGCGTCCACCCGCGTCGGCATCCTGGGCATGACCTTCAAGGAAAACGTGCCCGACATCCGCAACTCGAAGATCGTCGATCTGTACCACGCGCTGGGCCAGTACGGCATCACGCCGGTCGCGTGCGATCCGATGGTCGATCCGGAGCAGATGGAGCACGAGTACGGGATCAAGCTTGCCGACCGCGCCGACTTCCGCGACATGGACGTCCTGATCCTGGCGGTGCCGCACCGCGAAACCATGGAAACCCTTTGGGAAGACCTGCCGCAGCTCGTCAAGAACGGCGGCATGGTCTGCGACTTGAAGTCGGTGCTGGATGCCAAACGGCTCCCGGCCGACCTTCTGTACTGGACTCTCTAGTTCAGGCTCGTAATCCATCAATACAGGAGAGACCCTGAATGACCGCATTTACCATCGCTCCGATCGGAACCTGCCGCATCCACACGCCGCTGCGCGATGCCGTGGGCCGCTACCCGATCAAACTTCAGCTCGGCCGCAACTACGGTTTCGTGCACACGGCCGCCGAAGCCCTCCAGCAGGCGCGTTTCATGTTCAGCCAAAGCGACATCCCGGCTGACGTGCAGCGCCTGATCTTCCGTCCGTCCAATGGCGAGCAGGCTCGCCGCGGCACGCACAAGCCGGCCGACCTGTACATGGTCGAGCTGTCCTCGCGCAAGCTGCTGACGATCGACGGCCACCCCATCCAATCGAATTACCTGGTTCGCTACTTCAGCGAGTTCTTTGCCGACCGCACCCGCACCCGCGCGTTCTGGTCGATGGCCGTGGCCGACCGTCTGGCCGAGCGCCGCGCGCAGCTGGACCAGGATCCGGTCTTCAAGAGCCTGAACAATGAAGACCGCGACCTGCTCGCCCGCGTCGTCAAGCGCGACCAGACGGACGAGGAGATCGAGCAAGAGATGCGCCAGCTCGTCGAGCTGCTGGGCCGCGACAAGGTCGTGTTCGTCACCCACGTCAACGCCCACACGCCGGACAACGTGCCCATCGAACAGCGTCAACAGCTGATCGCCGCCATTGCCGCCGCCGCGCAGCGCATCGGCGTGCCGTGCTATGACCCGACCCCGCTGATGAACAAGCTGGGCCAGGCCGAAGCCATGGAAGACGGCGGTCTGGATCTGACCCACTACACGCCGGCCTTCGCCGAGCGTCTGTACACCGACTGGTTCAAGAATTTCGTCCGTCCGCGCATGAGCTCCTCGACCCCGCAGGTCTCGGTGCCCAAGCTGGGCGCGGAAGAAAGCGTCGAGCGCATCGAGAAGCTGTGGGACTCGGGCGAGCTGCGCGAAGCCTCGCGCCGCGTGCGCGATGTGCTGCGCCGCTACCCCAGCCTGCCGGATCACGTGGTGCTCTTCGCGCGCATCCAGGAAGAACTGGGCGACTACGAAGGCTCGCTGGCCCTTCTGGGCAGTGCCGATGCGCTGTCCTCGGGCAGCAAGGCCGAGCAGATCCTGATGCGCAACCAGTTCAAGCTGGGCCGCTACGACGTGGCGTACTCGCTGGCCGCCGGCCTCCTGGGCGACGAAATCGAGACGCCGGAAATCGTCCGCATCGCGGCGGTGTCGGCGGGCCACCTGGGCTATGTCGACGAAAGCCTGGGCAACTGGAAGCAGCTGTTCCGTATCTCGGACCCGGCCGACGCGATGGCGCTGGAAGCGGCCGACACGGTGCTGTCGCTGCTGCAGACCGGCGGCGACATGGAATCGGCGATTCGCTGGGTGCATGAAGTGCGCGCGGCGATCCCGAGCTACGGCCGCGGCTTCGCGGTGCTGTGGCGCGACCGCCTGCTGGCAGGCGACCGCGACGCGCTGCGCGATCTGGCCGGCGAACAGCCCAAGCTGGAAGCGGGCGACGCGCTGGAACTGGTCAAGGAAGCCTCGTGGCGCGGTTGCATCATGGCTGCGGCGACGCTGGCGGCATCTTGCGGCCTGGCCAAGAGCGAGCACGAAGAGATCGGCGCATGGCTGCAATCGCAGTCCGCGGCGTGGGCCGAGGAAGGCAACCGCGCGCTGGAGGAAGGACGCCTGCGCGACGCCGCCGAACGCATCTGCGCGCACCGCCTGCTCAACCCCGACGCGCTGGCTGGCGCCCGTGCACAGCGCGCGTTCGAACGCGCCATGCGCCTGGGTGTGCGTGCCGCGCTGGTGGCCGGCAACCACAAGGAAGTGATCGACCTGACCAACCTGGCCATCGACACCAACGTGGACTTCCCCGAACTGCACGCCATGCGTGGCCGCGCGGCTGACGCGCTGGGCGACAAGAAGACGGCGATGCGCCACCTGGAAGTGGCCGCCACCGGCGATGCCGCCCCGTTCAGCGCCAAGCTGCACTTTGCCCGCGTTGCCTTCAATGGCGGCTGGTTCGGTGAAGCGATCGACGCGTACAAGGACGTGCTGGGCCACTCGGGCGCCGATCAAAGCGCCAAGGACGAAGCCGAACGCCAGCTGGGCAGGCTCGGCCCGCGCGCCATCCGTGGCGCCCGCGAGATCCTGTCGAACGGCGACCATCAGGGCGCGTGGAAGCTGCTGGATCGCGTCGCGCAGTCGTGGCCCGGCATGCCGGAAGTGGACCACGAGAAACGCCGCATCCTGGCCTATCTGTACGCCGAAGCGCGCGCCCTGGAACCGTCCAGCACGACCGAGCGCCTGGCGCTGGGCGAACGCATCGTGTCGCTGGTGCCTGACGATCCCATCGGCCTGCGCCTGGCCGCCGTCGGCGCCATGCGTCTGCACCGCTTCGAACAGGCCCTGCCTTACTGGAAGCAGTTGCAGGAACGTTCGGAGAACCCGGCGCAGTACGACCACTACATCGAGCGCTGCCTCGTCTGGATCGAGAAGATCAACCGGAGAAAGGCAGCATGAATCCACCTCTGATAACCGAGCGAGTGGACGCCAAGTCCGATCTTCAGCAAGTTCAAGCGCAGTTGGAGGAAATCGTTGCGGCATCGGGGCGGGTTCAAGTCGCTCAGGAAAACCTGGCACGCGCCAAGGCGCTTGGCCGCGATTACATGGAGGATTCAAAGGTCCGCTTCCTCCTGCTCCGCCTGCAGGAGTCTGCGGGCCTGAACGAGGGCATGGCCGAGCAGTGGGCGACCCTGCTCGAGGAATGCCCGGACGACCTGCAGATCGTGCGCTATTGCGCGACGCGGCTGGTGAAGGAACGGCACCTGGACGAAGCCATGGCGCTGGTCGACCGTCACCTGCCGGCCGAGACGACCAATCCGGACCGCCTGTTCTCGCGGGCAAAGCTCTTGAGCGACATTCGCGCGCACGAGCAGTCCGACGCGCTGTTCCGGCGTCTGATCTCGCAGCACACGGATCGCAACATGCGCGTGGAGTTTGCCAAGCGCCTGCGCAAGCGCGGCCTGCTGGCCGACGCGTGGGATGCGATCGCGCCCGTGGCCAAGCATCTGACGCCCGGCAGCAAGGCGGCCGAACTGGCCGAGGGACTGGCCAGCGACTACGCGTTCTACCAGCGCTTCGAATCCGAAGAATCGCTGGCGGGCAAGGACGTGCGCATCGTGTCGATGAAGCACGCGATCCTGCACTTTCGCAACCGCAAGATCGCTGAAAACACGCCGGAAAAGCCGGTGTCGGTGGCGCTGGTCACCGGCAGCCTGGGACCGGGCGGCGCCGAGCGCCAGCTGACCCGCCTGGCGGGCGAGCTGACTCGTCTGGCCGCATCGCCGGACCAGCAGCCGCCGGACATCCTGATGCGGCCCAAGAAGGTCGAGGTGCTGGTCAAACAGCACACGGAACCGTCCGGGTCGCCCAAGAAGCAGGACGACTTCTTCTTGCCGGTGCTCATCAAGGCGCAGATTCCCGTCACGGAGATCAACCGCCTGCCGGCGATCTCGGTGGCGCACCAGTCCGTGCCCGAAGGCAATCTGGGCCGCCTGCTGGAACAACTGCCCCCGCCCGTGCACTACGGCGTGACGCGTCTGGCGCCTGTGCTGCGCGCCAACCGGTTCGACGTGGTGAGCCTGTGGCAGGACGGCACGTGCCTCTTTGGCGCCCTGGCGGCGCTCTTGGCCGGCACGCCGACGATCCACCTGGTGTTCCGCGGCCTGCCGCCGAACATCCGCAAGGACCGTTTCCGCGAAGAGTATCCCGAGCTGTTCCAGGCGCTGGCCCTGGTGCCGGGCGTGGTGTTCGTCAGCAACAGCCGCAAGGCCGCGGAAGCGTACGCCGAGTGGCTGGATCTTCCGCTGGCGCGATTCCACATCCTGTACAACGGCGTGCCGGATCTGGCGATCGATGCATCGGACGCCGACAAGGCAAAGTGGGAAGCCTTCCACGAGCGCACCAAGGACGCCACGGAAACGATCGGCGGCGTGTTCCGCCTGGAGCCGGACAAGCGTCCGCAGCTCTTCATCAAGTTGGCGGCGCTTTACCTGAAAGAGCGTCCGCAGGCGCGCTTTTTCCTCGTGGGCGACGGACGCCTGCGCGAGAACATCGAGGCGCTGGCGCTAGAGCACGACGTGCTGGAGCGCCTGTTGCTGGTGGGGCTGTCGAATCACGTGGGCTTCTGGTATTCGAAGATGGACGCCAGCGTGCTGCTTTCGCGTTATGAAGGCCTGCCGAACGTGTTGATCGAGGCGCAACTGCTGGGCGTGCCGGTGATTTCCACGCCGGCCGGCGGCGCGGAAGAATGCTTTGTCGAGGACGAGACGGGCCACCTGCTCAGCTGCGTGGATCATCCCGACATGCACGAGGCGTGCGAGAAGGTCCTGAACATGGTGGACCAGGTGCGCAGCAATGCGGACATGCGGGCAAATAGTCGCCAGCGGGCGCAGAAGCTGTTCTCGCTGGACGCGATGCTCACGAAGTTCATGAGCATCTGCATGCCCGCGATGACCGAGTCCGAGAACGATGAGCGCATCGATGTTGCGCCCAAGCGCTTGATGCAGGCGTGACGGGCAGTTGCTCTTTTTTAAAGTGCTGAAGCTGAAGGATCCTATGCAAATGAACGTCCCGGCCCTGGGCGCGCGACGCCACGCGACGCTTGCCATGCTGCTCTTGGCAGCGCTGACACTCACGGGTTGCCAGCTCCCACGGTCCGGCCCGATGCTCAGCGAAATGACCGGGGCTCACGATGAGAAAGACGTCATCGTGATGCCCGTGTCGCGCGAACTCGCGCAAAAAAGCAGGGTGCCTGACGTGGCGGACTTTCCCGTGCGCTATCGCGATCTGACGCAGGCGGGATTCGACAAGCTGGTGCCGGGCGACGGCATCAACGTGCGCGTCTGGGAGCGCGGCGGGCTGGGCGTGTTCGCCCCGGATCCGTCGGGCGTCAGCGACCTGGGCAACCAGGAGATCGACCGTTCCGGCAATGTCTCGTTCCCCATCATCGGCAAGTTCCAGGCCGAAGGCCGGACGTTGGGGCAGTTGCATGACGCCATCGTGGCGCGCCTGAGCAAGCTCGTGGTCGGCGCCGACGTCAGCGTCACGCGCGCGGCCGATGCGCGCGGGCAAATGGTGACGGTGCAGGGCAACCTGACCAAACCCGGCATGTATCCCATCACGCAGACCGCCCAGCGCCTGAGCAGCGCGCTGGCGCAGGCCGCGCCGGTGCAGACCAATCCCGAGCAGCTCATCATCAGCCTGCGCCGCGACAGCCAGGTGGCCTCGGTGCGGCTGGCGGATATCTACCGCAACCAGAACAACGACATCCTGCTGCGCTCGGGCGATGTGATCACCGCCTACGACGCCAGGGAATTCCTGACCGTGCTGGGCGCGGCCGGCCAGCAGGGCCGGGTGGAAATCAGCAAGCGCAACTACAGCGTGCTGGACGCGCTGGCGGATTCGCGCGGCCTGGACGACAAGCTGGCCGATCCGCGGTCGGTGTTCCTGTTCACGCCCGCTCAAGCCGGGGCCGAAGGCAAGCCGGACTTGCTGCCCGTCGTGTACCAGTTCGACCTCACGCGTCCGGAGCAGGTGGCGCTGGCGCGCGAGTTCACGGTGCATGAAGGACAGGCCATCTATATCTCGGACGCGCCGTTCACGCAGGTGCAGAAGGTGCTGTCGGCCTTCCGCGTCACGATGAGCGCGGGCTTCAGCGCCACGCGAGCCATCGACAGCGATTCGGGCGGCGGTTCGACCGGCGTGGCCCAATAACGCGTCCATGAGTAACGAGGATCGGATAAAGGGCTGGCGCTCGCGCCGCAAGGAAAACAGCTACGCGGTAGGGTCTGGTGTCGCCAACTGGCGGCTGGATCCGGCCGCGCTGTTCGAGGCCAAGGCCCCGCCGGGCGTGCTGTTCAAGCCGCTGCTGGCCCGCCTGCAGGGCGAACCGCACGACTCCGTGGCGGCCCGGCGGGCGGTGTACGAGGCCGTGCAGGCGGAGCTGGATGCGGAGATCGCGCGCAGCGAGGTCGATGAGACCCTGGCGGATTTCTCGCGGCGGCGTCTGCGCATCATCGTGCGCCTGCTGGAGCAGGACATCCGCGCGGGTGTGGAGGTGTTTGCGCCGGGCTACATGCCGGCCAAGCTGGTGTCCGAGGACGAGCGGCTGGCCGCCGCGCATGCACGCCGCGTGGAGCGGCGCAAGCAGGACGAGGCGCGCGAAGCGCGCCGCCATGCGTCGCGCAACGACATTGCGCTGGAGATCGAGGTCGCGCAGACCGAAGCGGGTGACCTCGCGATCCTGCGCGACCGGCTGCGCTCCCTGCATGAGGGGCATTCGCAGGACACGGCCGGCCATCGGCCGATCGGCCGCACGCTGATGGCGATGTTCATCTATCAGCTGCGCGTGATGCATGGCGAGAGCCGCATCGCGCTGGTGTGGGCGCTGGTTGGTCCGGTGGTGCTGCTGACGCTGATTTCGTCGCTGTACATCCTGATGGGCACGCACTACATCCTGGGGATGGACGTGCAGACGTTCTCGCTGTTGGGCGCGACGACCTGGATCATGTTCCGCCAGATCGCTTTCCGCAGCAGTACGGCGTACGTGTCGGCACGCGGCCTGCTGAATTTCCAGGGCGTCACGCCGCTGATGTGTGCGCTGGTGCAGGCCATGATCTACGTGTCTGTTTATGTGGTGGTGTTTGCAGTGCTGATCACCGCGGGCCACGCGATCGGGCTCATCACGCTGCCCCAAAGTTGGGCCGGCTTCATTCTTTTTGTGGTGCTGATGGGCGTGGCGGGCGCGGCGATGGGAGTGCTGTTCGGGTCGATTGCGACCTACTGGCATTTCTTTCTGCGGCTGGCGCCGATCATCGAACGCTTCCTGCAGATCTTCGCGGCGGTGTTCTTCGTGTCGGAGCAGTTTCCGGAGCAACTGCGGCCGTGGATGCTGTGGTCGCCGCTGGCGCACGGCATGCAGTTGCTGCGCTCGGCGTACTTCCATGCGTACGAGTCGCACGATGCCAGCCTGGGTTACTTCCTGACCTCGCTGGTGTTCATGATGGTGATCGCGCTGGTGGCAGAGCGCCTGGCCCGTCCCAACGTTCAGCCAATGTGAGGGAGAAAAATGATCCATCTCAATGGCGTAACCGACGAACCCTATTCCTTCGGCAGCAGGCAGCCGCTGCTGGCCAACGCCACGCTCGACATTCCGGCCGGGCGCTATGCGCTGCTGTCGCCCGCGCCGGAGATGCACCGCCAGCTGGTGGACGTGCTGTGCTGCCTGCGTCCGCCGCGGCAGGGCTTCGTCAAGCACGACGGCAATGTCTCGTGGGCGATCGGCCGGCAGGGTTTCATCCGCGGCAAGGCCAGCGGCCTGTCCATGATCGATTTCGTCAGCGAAATGTACGAGATCGACCCCGATGCCACGTACGAACTGGTCGCGGACCTGATCAGCGATCCGAAGATGCTGGCCAAGCCCATGGAGCATTGGCCGCTCTATGTGCGGCAGGAGTTTTCGTTCGCGCTGGCGCTGGCGCCCGCGTTCGATGTCTACGTGATCGAAGGGAGCATCCCCTTCGAGCCCTGCCGTTTCACCCGGCTCTGGCTGGCGCTCTTCGAAGAGCGGCTGGTTGGCCGGACACTCATTTTTTCCAGTTATCGCCAGAATCAGTTGGCGGACTATTGCTTCAAAGGCTTGATCTATGAACGAAGCGCGCTCAGCATCGACGACGACCTCGACCAGTGCCTCCGCAGGTATCCCCCGCGAAGATCACGGAGCGACTCCGGCACAGGCGACGACGTCCTCGGAGGCGGCTTCGACGAAGGCCAACTCGGGTTCTGACGGCGGCTCCGAGATCGAACGCCGCCGCCGCGAGCGGCAGTCGGCGCTGCGCGAACGCCGCCGCCACCGCTGGATCAACGCGCTGATCGTGCTGGTGCCGGTGGCGCTGGCGGTGGTCTACCTGTCGATCGTCGCCACGCCGCGCTACGAAGCCGAATCGCGGTTCTTCGTGCAGTCGGCGTCCAACCAGGGCGGCGGCGCCGGCGCGGCGGCCAGCCTGCTCACCACGGGCAACTCGGGCGGCATGCTGGGCGGTTTCGTGGACGGGTGGGCGGTTGCCGATTTTCTGAAATCGCGCGACAGCATGCAGCAGCTGGACAAGAAGGTCGGCCTGCGCCGCTACCTGAAGAACGAAGGGCTGGACCCGTTCAACCGCCTGGCCGAGGACTCCAGCGAGGACGATCTGTATCGCGCCTATCAGGCGTCGGTGCATGTGTCGTTCAATGCGCTGGAGCAGATCGACGTGCTGCGGGTCAGCGCGTTTTCGTCGGCCGACGCGGCCACGCTGTCCAAGGAACTGATCGGCCTGGCCGAGGAATTCGTCAGCTCGATGAACGAGAAGGGCGTGGCCGACAAGCTGAAGGTGAGCGAGGAGTCGGTCAAGTTTGCCGAAGAGAAGGCGCTGGCGGCGCGCGATGCGCTGACCACGTGGCGCACCAAGCACGGCAACATCGATCCCAGCGCCACCGTGTCGATGCTGCTGAACCTGTCCAGCCAGCTTGAAGGCGAGCTGAGCACCGCGCAGATCAACCTGGACAAGATCCGGGCGCTGGATAACAAGGACCATTTCATGCTCAAGCCTGCGCAGATGCAGGTGGCGGCGCTGAAAAAGCGGCTTGCATCCGTGCGTCAGCGCCTGAGCGGCGACGGCAATACGGAAGCCAAGCAGTTGAAGGAATACGAGGCGCTGCGCAATGCCCAGGTGTTTGCGGATTCCAACCTGACGCTGGCGCAACAGTCGTACCAGCAGGCCATGACGGACGCGCTGCGCCTGCAGCGGTATCTGTCGATCATCGCGCAGCCGGTGCCGACGGATCGGCCCAGCAGCCCGCGCACCGGCATCTTGCTGTTGCAGGCGCTGGCACTGGGATTTGTGCTCATGTTCATCGCACGCGTCGCGATGGCTCTGTTGAGGGGGCTGCGTCATGGTTGATACGGTTATCGAGAACCGCGCGCCTGAAGCTGGCGCCGAACCGCAGGACGCCACGGCGCGCCTGCGCGAGGTCATCGGACAGATCCGCGCGTCGGCAGACCCGGCGCGCGATATGGCCGCGCTGGAACCGGCGCTGCGCCCGGCCAAGGACGGCTGGCGCGAGGTCCGACGGCTGCTGGTCTCGCCCGACGTGAAAGAAGGCAAGCTGGCCAGCGCCATCGCGGCGCTGGAGACGCTTGTCGCCGTGTATCCCGCGCGGGTCGACGACAGGCGCCTGCTCGCCAGCCTGCTCGGCCGCCTGGAGCAGTGGGACAGGGCGATCGCCGAGGCCGACGCCGCCGCCGGCATCGAGCCCGGCAATGCGTCGCTGCATGCCGCGCGTATTCAGATGCGCGTGCAGGCGGGACGCGTGCCCGAGGCGGCGGAAGTGGCCCGCACGACCCTGCCGCTGGCGCAGAGCGCGCCCGAAGACGCCTACGCGTGGATGATGGCCTTCGTGCGCAACGGCGATGTGGCCGACGCGTCGGGCATTGCGTCCTCGCTGGATCCGGACAAGCTGCCCAACGAACGGGTGGCGACGATGGCCGTGCGCGCGTTGCTGGCCGATGGCCGCACCGCGGCGGCAATCCGTCTGGGTGATGGCGCGCTGGGCGCCGGCCAGGATTGCGCGGCGCTGCGATCGTCGCTGGGCCTGGCGCATCTGCGGCGCGGCACCGAAGACGATCGCAAGACCCATGCGCTGGCGCACTTCGAGGCCGGCCTGCAGGCCGCGCCGGACGACGTGCGGCTGCTGACGCTGCATGGCGAAACCCTGCTGCGCGCCGGACGCTACAAGGATTCCGTGGCGCCGTTGGCGCGCGCCATCGAATTGGCGCCCGATCTTGAGCAGACGCGGGGCCTGTATGCCCGCGCGCTGCGCTACACCCTGCAGTACGACGCGGCGGCCGAGCAGATGATGTTCCTGCTTAAGAAATCGCCCGACAACCTGCTGTGGCAGCGGTCGGCCATCGGCGCGCTGTCGCAGGCGGGCCGCAAGGACGAAGCCGAGGCGCTTTTCGAGCAATACGTCGCCAAGCGCGGCGCGCGGTTGCCCGAGACCTTCCAGGAAGCGCTGGCGCGCATGGAAGAACAGCTAGACACCGCGCCGATTCCGCAGGCGCGGCTGGACTGGGCCTGGTCAATGCGCGGCGACACGGACATCGACCGTGCGACGTGGGAACGCCGCGCGCGCTGGGGCCACATGATCGACCATCTGCTCTTCGACTGGCTCGAATGCCGCGAGGAGCGCGTCGAAGAAGCGATGGCCATGCTGGGCGAACTGGACACCGGCGAACGCTTCTTTGCGCCGCTGCTGGCCGCCGGCCGCGGTGTCGTGGTCGCCACCGCGCACGTCGGGCCGATGTATGCGGGCTTGATGGCGCTGGAACTGGTTGGCATCCCGTCGCGCTGGCTGGCGTCGGCGCCCAGCATCGCCCGCAGCAGCTACGCCGAGGCGCTGATATCCACGGCCGACCAGACCGAGGCGCAGGTCGCCAAGGCGTGCATGCGCGCGATCAACTCGGGATTCGTGCTGTGCCTGGCCATCGACGGCGCGGCAAATCCGGCCGCGCCGCGCACGACGTTCGAAGGCCAGGACGTCACCTATTCCGGTTTCGCGGCCCATCTGGCGCATCGCATGGGCGTGCCGTCGGTGTTCTACGCGCCGCGCTGGGAAAACGGGCAGGTGGCCTACACGCTGGAAATGCTGCCGGCCGCCAATCCGGGCGAGGACGCGGACGCTTACGCGCAGCGCTGGCAGAAGGCGTACTTCGAACGGCTGCGCGAGCATCTTGCCGGCCCGCCGGAGAACCTGCGATTGAGTGGCGGCATCTGGCGCCATGTGACGGCGGCGGATTCGTCTGCATGAAGATTTAGGGAGCGGTTGCGATGCGACTACGAAAGACAGTGATGGTGTGGCTGCTGACGTTGGCCGGTTTGTATGGCGGCACGGCGGCAGCAAGCGGGCAATGCGAGGCGCCCGATGAACACTGCCCGTTCGTTTCCAGTCTGCTTGCGCAGCGTGAAGGATACGGGGCCAAGGCCACGGGCGGCTTGGGCGGAAAGTTCATCGAGGTGACCTCGGACCAGGACGCCGGGCCCGGCACGCTGCGCGCCGCGCTGGCGCAGGCCCGCAAGGGACCGGCATGGATACGCTTTGCGTCCGACATGACGATCGTCCTGAAAACCCAGTTGCGCGTCCCGTCCAATACGACCATCGACGGCCGCGGCAAGCGTGTCGCCCTGATCGACGATGGCCTGGGCGTGTATGGCGCCAAGAATGTCATCCTGACGCATCTGACGATCGACGGACGGCTCACGCGGATCACGCAGGCCGTGAATGTGGCCAACGACAGCCGCGATGTATGGGTCGACCACATGGACCTGTCGCGGATGTCGGACCGCCTGCTGAACGTGAAGAACGGCTCGACCGACGTGACGATCTCGTGGACGAAGTTCCACAACTCGAACAAGGTCATGCTGCTGAACAACATCACGTCCAAGAATCTGTTCCAGAACTACGAGCGCGATTCGAATGCGCGCGTGACGCTGCATCACAACTACTTCTTCAACACGGTTCAGCGCAATCCGCGCGCGCAGTTCGGCACCTTCCACCTCTTCAACAACCTGCTCGAAAACTGGGACTTCTACGGCATGAGTTTCAGCCTGGAAGCCAAGGCGCTGGTCGAAGGCAACATTTTCAATAACGACGCGCAGCGCAAGTGCGTCGAGCCCGAGTTCTACCCCACGGTGGAGGGCATCAACGTCAACTATTGCCGCTACATCCCGATCGCGCCCGCGCGCAGCGCTCTGGACAACGGCGACTCGGATCGCGGCGCCTATGAAAAACGCAAGGCGGACCACGGATACACCCGCGATTTCAAGGCCTTCCTGCGGTTGAAGGACAACCTGTACCTGGGCGATGCCAAGCCGGTGCTGAAGGACTATCGCCCCGAGTCGGCGCCGACGCCATCCTACTGCTACGGCTACGAGAAGGCCACGCCCGAGCTGGCCGAAAAGATTCGCAAGTTTGCGGGAAACACGTCGGGCGACACGCCCCTGCCGGCGACCCGCACCGGCGCGGGCTGCCCGGGCTGAGGGTAGCCCGGCAGCAGCGCATCGATTTCAGAGTTTTCTGATTGTGCGCATTTCTGCAAGAAATCAGGATTTCGTGCGTGATTTCATCAGGTGAGGAGCCATGTCCGATATCGTTGTATTCGTTCGCAGCAAGTCGCGCTATGGCGACCAGATCGTAGCGTTCCCGGCGCTGTATCAAGTCAAGAAACTGTGGCCTGACAAGCGCGTCCGCGTCGTCTCCCGGTTTGAGGTGGAAGACTTCTATACGCAGCTGCCGTGGGTGGACCAGTTCGTCCACGCGGAAGCATTCGGCGATCAGATCAAGGCGCTGCCCCCGCGTGCCAGCGCGTCGTTGACGCTGCACCATTCCAGCGAGCGCTTTGCGCTCATCAACCTGCTGCGCCGGCCCAGGCTGCGTCTGGGCTTCAGAAACCGCCGGCTCGGCGACTGCGTCTGGACGCATTCCCACACCAAGGACATCCGCGAATACATCGGCCTGGCCAATCTGCGGCTGCTGGCCACGCTGCAGGAACACGATCCCGAAGCGATTGCCCGCCAATGTTTCGTTGAAATCGGCCGGTCCTTTGCGGGCACGGTGCAGCCGGCCGACATCGTATTGATTCCGGGCGGTGGCTCGGGGCAGTTCAAGCGGTGGTCGCTGGACCATTACATTGCGCTGGCCGACCTGCTTCAGGCGCGGCTGGGCGGCGGCGCGACGTTCACGTTTGTGCTGGGGCCGGACGAAGCGGCCGAACGCCAGCGCCTGAAGCACATGAATCGGCCGGATTTCCGCCTGGAGTGCGGCCGGCCCGTGGCCGAGCTGGTCGCGCTGATGCAGCACGCGCGCCTGATCGTCTCCAACGACTGCGGCCCCTCCCACATCGCCCAGGGGCTTTGCGTGCCCTACGTGGGCGTGTTCAACGAGTCGAATCCCGAGTGGTTCTGGGCCCGCGATTACACCCGCGACGTCGTGCCCGAGGCGGGGGAGTCAGAGATCAATTCAATTCACCCGGCGCGTGTGCTGGAGGCCTGCATGACGGTGCTGAACGGGCCCGCGCCGCGTTTGCGGGGCGGAATTTCCACCAGTTAGCGCGTCGCGTCCTCGGAATCATTCCAGGGAAGCCCCATCAGGAATCACCGCTACCTTGCCGACGTGTCTGCGCGTCTCGACGGCTTCGTGCGCCAGCGCGATGTCGTTCAGCGCGTACGGATGCACCTGGGCATGATGCAGGCTGCCATCCTTTAGCCATTGCGTGAGCTGCGCGATGGCCTGTTGCTTCAAGATCGGCGGCATGGTGTAGACCAGCAGAAAGGCCAAGCGCAGGTTGCGGCGCATCAGGTCGCGCACGGGCAGGGTTGGGTGCAGATCGGTGTCCGATGCGTAGGCCGCGATCTGCGCGCCGTTTTCGGCCAGCAGCAGATTGACGGGCAGGTTGCCCGCGAAATCCAGGTCGATGAAGGCGTCGAAGCCTTCGCGTTGCCGATGCGTCAGCCATTGGCGCGCGGCGGCCGGCAGGTCGGCGCCGCGGGGCGCGGTTTCGATGCCGGCGGCCTGTGCAACGCGGGCCTGGTCTTCATTCGATACGCTGGCCAGCACCTCGGCGCCACGCAGGCGAGCCATCTGCGCCGCATAAAACCCCACTGCACCCACGGCGCCATGCACCAGCACGCAACGCCCGGGTTGTGCTTCGACCTGTGCCGTGCAGTACCACGCCGTCAACGCCGGCACGCCCAGCGACGCGCCGGTTTCCATTGAAACGCCATCGGGCAGGGGCACCGCCAGGACTTCGGGTACGGTTACCCATTGCGCGGCAGTGCCGTGCGGCCGTCCAAGCTGGCATTCGTACAGCCACACGCGTTGGCCAACCCGGCCGGCGTCCACGCCCGCGCCAACCTGTTCGATGACCCCGGCGCCGTCCTGATGCGGAATCGTGCGCGGCCACGGATTGGCGCGCGCGCCCAGGCCTCCGCGCGTTTTGACGTCGGAGGGATTCACGCCCGAAACCGCGATGCGGACCTGGACCATGCCGGGGCCGGGCGGCTCGACCGGCATGTCCCCGACGCGCAGCACGTCCCGGGCGGCGCCGGGGGTGTCAAAGAAGGCGGCTTTCAAGAGGACTCCTTATCGGTTCGGCATGCCCAGCACGGCCTTGGCCACGATGTTGCGCTGGATCTCGTTGGAACCGCCGTAGATCGTGGTGACCAGCGACTGCAGGAACGGCGCGGGCGGAAGGAGCGACGTGCCGTCGTTCATCGTAACGCCGGTCCAGGTGCCGCCCGATTCGTCGGCCCAGCGCACGATCTCGCGGGCGATGCGTACGTAGGTTTCGGTGGCCAGCACCTTCAGGCCCGAGACGGACGGCGGCAGCAGGCCGCCGCGCCGCACGATGTCGGCGAAAAGGCCATACAGCGCCTCCAGTTCGCGCACGTCGCCCAGCAACTGCGCGTACGACTGGCTGAATTCGGGCAATTCGAACAGCGACTGGCTGTCGGCCAACTGCTCCAGGTGGTGCAGGGCCTGGCGCGACTGCTGCGGGCTGCCGGCAAAGATGCGTTCGTAGCCGAGCAGGTCCTTGGCGATGGTCCAGCCCATGTTCAGCTCACCCACCAGATTCGTGACCGGCACCTTCACCTCTTCGAAGAAGACTTCGCAGAACTCCTGTTCGTCGATGATGTTGGTGATCGGCCGGATGGTGACGCCGGGCGACTTCAGGTCGATGAGCAGGAAGCTGATCCCGGCCTGCGGCTTGACGGTCTTGTCGGTGCGCACCAGCGCGAAGATATGGGTCGCGTCGTGCGCAAGCGTGGTCCAGATCTTCTGGCCGTTGACGATGAAGTGATCGCCGTCGCGCACGGCCTCGGTGCGCAGGGATGCCAGGTCCGAGCCGGCGTTGGGCTCGGAATAGCCCTGGCACCAGATGTCTTCGCCGGACAGGATGCGCGGCAGGTAGCGCGCCTTCTGTTCAGACGTCCCGTGCTGGATCAGCACGGGACCCAGGTTGATGATGCCCTGGTCGGGCAGGCGCGCCGCGCCCCAGCCTTCCATTTCCTCGAAGAAGATCAGCAGCTTGGCGGGCGGCAGCGCCATGCCGCCGTGTTCGCGCGGCCAGGCGGGCGCCAGCCAGCCGCTGCGTGAGAGCGTCTGATACCAGTCGCGCACCTCGTGCAGGCGCAGGCGCCGGGGCACGTGGCGCAGGTGCTGCGGGTAGTTCGAACGCAGGAACGCGCGCACCATCAGCCGGAAGCCGTCGTCCGTCATGGCGGCGTAATCGTCGCCCGACGCGGCAGCGCCCTCGGTCTGGGCCTGGTGGCCGTGCGACGGCCGCAGGGCAAGGTAGCGCGCCTGCAGCGTGCGCGGGCTGCCGAGCCAGCTTGCCAGATGCAGGGCGCGTTTGAGATAGATGCCGATGTCGTATTCGTCGGTGTACCCGATGGCGCCGTGCAGTTGCACGGCCTCGCGGCATAGCGCGATGACGCGTTCCGCGATGCGCGATTTGGCCAGCGCGGCCACGCGCGCTAGGGTGGCGGGATCGTCGGCCACCTCGCGATAGCTATCGGCCAGCAGGGCGCCGCACGCCATCACGCCGACATAGGCGTCCACCATGCGATGCTGCAGCGCCTGATTGGCGCCGATCGGCTTGCCGAATTGCACGCGCGTCTTCAGGTAGTCCAGCGTCATGCAGAACACGCGGCGGGCAATGCCGTAGAGCTCGCTGCTCTGCAGCAGGCGGGTCGTCTCCAGCGCCTGCTGGCAGATGCGGTCCACGGCCTCGCCTTGCGCGACGATGCGTCCGGCAGGCAGGAACACGTCCAGTTGCAGCGTGCACAGCAGGCTGCCGTCGGCGCGAAGCTCAGTTTCGATCTTCACGCCTGCATCGTCCGGCCGCAGCCAGATCAGCGTGGGCAGTTCACCGCGGCGGGCGTGGACCAGCCAGCCCGTCGCACCCACGGGCGATACCCAGCGTTTGGTCCCCACCAGGCGAAGGCGGTCGCCTTCGATGCTGGCGGAGGTCGACACCGAGGTCGGAATGAGTTCGCCGGGGTTTTCCTGCCACGCCAGGCCCAAGACCGCCGATCCGGTGACGACGTCGTTCAGCAGTTCACGCGCGAGGGCGTTGTCCGCAAACGCCGGCAGCACCAGCGCGGCGAGGGCGCCGGCGCCCAGATAGGGTTCGGGCAGAGGCGACTCGCCGACAGCGGTGGCGATCGCGCCCAGGACCTCGGCGTCCAGGCCCAATCCGCCCAGATGTTCCGGCACCGTGACCGAGGTCCAGCCGGCTTCGGCGAGCGTCTTCCAGGTTGCGCCGTCCCAGCCCGGCGCCGCGCCGCGCAGCTCGCGCAGCCTGCCCAGTGGCGAAACCTGCGCCAGCGTGCCGGCCGCGGCTTCCATGAACTCGGCATGCCGCGGCAGAGGGCCAAAAATCGAAAAAGAATCCAGTGCGTTCATCGTGGTCCTTCTGTGACGGCACAGCTTGAAATGGGAGCAGCAAATTCTAGGGTCGGCGCTGTGGCGCATTCATAACGGGTTGTTGAGAGCTGCTATTACAAAACTGCAGGGGTGCAACGGCGGGATCCTTCCTAGAATTGGCCCTAAATCAAGACAGCCACAACGGCGAGGAGACAGGAAAATGCGTGTACTGATGGCGTGCATTGCGGCATGCATAACCGCCGCGGGCGTGACGGCGCCAGCGTGGGCGGCCGGGCCGCCCGTCGAGCGCATCGTCGTGCCGTATGCGGTCGGCGGCGTGACGGACCTGTACGGACGGGTGTTGGCCGAGCGCCTGCAGGCGGACCAGGCCAGCCCCATCCTGGTGGATAACCGGCCGGGCGGCGGCGCGGCCATCGGCACCGCCTACGTGGCCAAGAGCACGGCGGACGGACGCACTGTGCTGCTGGGCAGCGTCGGCACGGCGACCAATCCCGCAATGATCAAAAGCATGCCGTACGACCCGCGCGACATCGTGCCGGTGGCCCAGGTGGCGACCAGCCCGCTTGTCCTGTACGTACGCGCCGATCTGGCGCAGGACGTACCGCAGCTGCTGGCTCATGCGCGCAAGGCGCCCGGTGGCCTGTCGTTCGCCAATTCCGGGGTCGGATCCAGCCCCAACCTGGCAGCAGCGCTGTTTGCGCGGCAGATCAACCTGCCCGTGACGCACGTCAGCTATCGGGGTACATCCGCCGCCATCAACGACCTGCTCGGCGGACAGGTGGACGCGTATTTCGATACCTTGCAGGCGATGCCGCACGTGAAGTCCGGCCGCATCCGCGCGCTTGCCGTGGCGGCGCCCGAGCGTCTGGAACAGGCGCCGGACCTGCCCACGCTGGATGAATTGGGTGTGCCCGGCGTACATGCGTCCAGCTGGTGGGGCATCTTCGTACCGGCCCGCACGCCGCAGGACCAGATCAAGGATCTTCAGGTGCGGCTGCGCAAGGTGGTGGGCGAGCCCATCGTGCAGCAGCGCGCGCGTGAAATGGGCGCCGTCGCCCTGTTTCGCGATCAGGCGGCCTTCCAGCAGTTCTTCGATAGCGAGGTGACGCGCTGGAGCGAGATCATCGCGGCCGAAAAACTCTCGGGTCAGTGATCCATGGCGAAACCGACCGATTCCGCAGGGTGGGATCTGCGCGCGCTGCGCATCTTCTCGATGGTGGCGCGCAGCGGCAGCATTACCAAGGTTGCCATTGACCTGGGCGTCAGCCAGCCCGCCGTCAGCCGCTATCTATCCCTGCTTGAAAAGCAGTGTGGCGGCTATCTGTTCACGCGCAATGGACGCGGCATGGGCCTGACCGAACTGGGCCGGCAGGTCCAGCCCGCGATCGAGCAGGTGCTGGAAAGCGCCGCCGGACTGAACGATGTGGTCGCGGCCGCGCACGGCCAGGTGACGGGCACGGTGCGCATCGGCACGCTGCCGTCGCTGAGCAACGCGCTGATCATTCCGCTCTTGTTGCGGCTGCAGCGCGAGTATCCGGCAATTCAGGTGCAGATCGTGGAAAGCGCCGCCGGGCAGATCGAGAGCTGGCTTGCGCACCACGAGATCGACATCGGCCTGCCGTACCGCAGCCACGACGCGCTGGGCAGCGACGAGGACGTGCTGCTGCGCCTTCCGTCCTATCTGATCGGCCCGCCGGGCGACCGCATCACCGCGGATCGCGAGGTGCCGTTCGCCAAGCTCGATGGCCTGCCGCTGGTGCTGTCGCGCAAGCCGTCTTCGGTGCGGATGATGCTGGACGAAATGGGCCGGCGCCACAACGTGAACATCAGTGTGTCGGTGGAGGCCGACTCGGGCTTCATCCAGAAGCAGATGGTGGTCCGGCGTGCCGGCTACACCCTGCTGCCGTGGCATTTCGTGGCCGCGGAGGTCGAACGCGGCGAATTACAGGCGTCTGAAATCGTCCAGCCTTCCGTTTTGCGCATCGTGTCGCTCATGATCACCGACCGGCCGACGCAGGCCGTGAAGGTGGTCACCGGCCTGCTGCGCGAGATCGTCAGTGAATCATTGACCCAGCTTGACGCCCGGCCTCCGGGCGCGAGCCGATAACAACGAGCCAGCCGCCCCGGCCGGCCAACAGGAGACAAACCTTGATCCGCTTCATCACACGCGCCTGCGCACTTGCGCTGGTGGCCAGTTCCGCGCTGGCAGCCTATCCCGACAAGCCCATCAAGCTGGTGGTGCCGTTTGCCCCCGGCGGCGGCGCCGACCTGACCGCACGGGTCGTGGCCGAGACGCTCTCGAAAAAACTCAAGCAGTCGGTCATTGTGGAAAACAAGGCGGGCGCGGGCGGCGTCATCGGCGCAGCCGCCGTGGCGCGTGCCGATCCGGACGGATACACCTTGCTCTACACCACGCCGGGCCAGCAGATGACGCTGCCGTTCCTGATGAAGAACATGCCATACGACCCCGACGATCTGCGTCCGGTGTCGCAGGTGTCGCTGGCGCCCAGCGTGCTGGTCGTCAACAAGCAGTTGGGCGTGAACTCGCTTGAGGAACTGATCGCGCTTGCCAAGAAGCGGCCGGGCGAACTGAACTACGTCAGTGCCGGCATCGGCGCCAGCAGCCATCTGAATGGCGAGCTGCTGCAGATTCTGGCCGGCGTGCGCCTGCAGCACGTGCCGTACAAGGGTACGGGCGAAGCGGTGAAGGATCTGGTGGGCGGCAACGGCGATATCGCGATCGACACCGTGGGCATCTATACCGCCTTCATCAAGGACAAGCGCCTGATTCCGCTGGGCGTGACGACGCCGTTCGAAGTGCCGATCCTGCCCGGCGTGCCGCCGATCTCCAAGACGCTGCCCGGCTACGACGCGTCGCCCGTGAATTACATCTCGGTGCCCAAGGCCACGCCGGAAGCCATCGTGCAGCAGTTGGCCGAGGCGCTGCAGGCCACGATCGCCGAACCGAGCGTCAAGGAGAAGATGCTTGAGCAGGGCATCCTGGCCATTTCCAACTCGCCGCAGGAAATGGCGGATCTGCTCAAGAAGGAACAGGCCCGTTGGCGCGACGTCATCAACAAAGCGGGCATTGCCGAGAAATAGCCGGTTGGAGTCATCAGCATCATGTCATCACAGCAGTCTCATCCTCTTTCCCATATCCGCGTGCTGGACCTGAGCCGCGTCCTGGCCGGCCCGTGGGCCAGCCAGACGCTGGCGGACCTGGGCGCATCGGTCATCAAGATCGAGCACCCCGGGGCGGGCGACGACACCCGCGCCTGGGGTCCGCCGTTCCTGACGCAGGATGACGGGTCTCGGACCAACGAGTCCGGCTATTACCTGATCTGCAACCGCGGCAAGCGCAGCGTCACGGTGAACCTGAAGTCTCCGCGCGGCCAGGCGCTGATCCGGAAGATGGCGCGCGAGGCGGACGTGGTGCTGGAGAACTTCAAGGTCGGCACGCTGGATCGGCTGGGCCTGGGCTACGAGCAACTGAGCAAGGAGAATCCGCGGCTGGTCTATTGCTCGATCACGGGTTTTGGGCAGACGGGTCCGCGCGCGCAACAGCCGGCCTACGACTTCATGATCCAGGCCATGAGCGGCCTCATGAGCATCACCGGCGAATCGGACGACCGCCCCGGCGGCGGTCCGATGAAGATCGGCGTGCCCATGGTGGATCTCATCACCGGGCTGTATGCCAGCAACGCCATCCTGGCCGCGCTGGCGCGCCGTGAAGTGACGGGGCAGGGCGACCACATCGACATGGCCATGCTGGATGTCGGCGTGACGCTGCTGGCCAACCAGGCCATGAACTATCTGCTGACCGACGTCGTGCCGCCGCGCCGCGGCAACCGTCATCCCAACATCCAGCCGCAGCGCGTGTATCCGTGCCGCGACGGGCACATCATCATGGCGGTGGGCTCGGACGCGCAATTCGCCAAGTTGTGCCGCGTGCTGGGCCACCCCGAGATGGCGCAGGACGAGCGCTTTCAGACCAACGCGGGGCGGGTCGTCAACCTGGCCATCCTGGACCCGTGGCTGGACGAGCAGGTCATCAAGCACGACAAGGCGGACCTGCTGGCGGCGCTGGACCGTGAGGGCGTGCCCTGCGCGCCCATCAACAACATCGGCGAGGCCCTGCGCGAACCGCAGGTCGTGCACCGCGAGATGCAGTTTTCCGCGCCGCATCCGGATGGGATGGACATGCCGCAGATCCGCAGCCCGTTTCGCTTTCGCAATTCCTCGCTGCGGCTGGAGGATGGCCCGCCCACGCTGGGCCAGCACACGGATGAGGTGCTGGGCGAACTGGGCCTGTCCGCCGAAGAGATCGCCGAACTGCGCGCCGACCAAACCCTCTGACCTCCCACAGGAACATCATGTCCGACTACCGTTTTGAGACGCTGCGCGTCGAATTGCAGAACCACGTCGCCACCGTGTGGCTGGCGCATCCGCCCGTCAACGCGGTCAATACCCAGCTGCTGCAGGACCTGACGCTGGCGATGGACCGGTTCGGCGAGGATCCGGACGTGCGTTGCGTGATCCTGACCGGCGAGGGACGCGTCTTCTGCGCGGGCGCCGATCTGAAGAACCGCGGGCAGATGCTGGATCAGCCCGGCGGTCTGCCCCAGCATTCGCGTCGCACGCGCGAGCTCTTTCACGCCATTCGCGAATGCCCCAAACCCGTCATCGCGGCGCTGAACGGACCCGCGCTGGGCGCCGGGCTGGGCATTGCGGCCTCCTGCGACATCCTGATCGCGGCCGAAAGCGCGTGCCTCGCCTTGCCGGAAGTCGATGTCGGCCTGCTGGGCGGCGTCAAGCACGCGCAGCGCCTGTTCGGCCATTCGCGCCTGCGCCGCATGATGCTCACCGGCATGCGCGTGACGGCAGCGGAGCTGTATCGGCTCGGTGTCGTCGAAGCCTGCGTGCCGGGGGACAAGCTGATGGAAGAAGCGCGCGGCATCGCTGACCAGATCGCCGGGAAGAGCCCGGCGTCGGTGCGCCTGATGATCCAGACCGCCAACGCCATCGAAGACATGAGCCTGCGCGACGGCTACCGCTACGAGCAGGACATGACGGCGCAGGTCGCAAAGACGAACGACGCGCAGGAAGCGCGCCGCGCGTTCCTGGAAAAGCGCGCGCCGGTGTTCACGGGAACGTGACGGCAAGCGCCCGGATTCTCCGGACATGACAAGGCCACCCGAGGGTGGCCTTGTCTTTGCTGCGTGCTGGGTGAGCGCGTCACCCTGCAACGCCCATCATCACACGCCGATCGGGCCGCCGTCGGCGCGGCGGATCACCACCGTGGACGAGCGCGGGCGGACGACGCCCGTGGTGGCGGTGGTCGCATCTTCCGTATCGTATGCCGGCCAGTTCACCGGGTGCTGGATGTTCAGGAAGATGCTGGTGTAGTCCGGCGTGAAGGCAAAGCCGGTGACTTCGGCTTCGTTCGGGCCGACAAAGAAGCGGCGCAGGTCGGCCTGGTTGGACGCGTTGATGGCCGGGCCCGTGCCGGTGCTGTCGGCCAGCGCGCCCGGGATCACGGCCAGCATCTGGTCGTTGGTCGCCTTGGCCACGTTGTTGTTGCGGCCGCCGTCGATGCCGTTGTCGGTCTGGATCCACAGGATGCCGCGCGGATCGATGCCGATGCCGTCCGGGCTGGCCAGCTGGTTCAGCGTGGTCAGGCCGGAGCGGTTGGTGTCGGCGTCGGCGCCGGCGTCGGAGCCGAACACGAAGATGTCCCACTTGAACTTGGTCGAGCCCGGCTCGTCGTGCCAGCGCACGATGTGACCGTTGACGTTGTTCAGGCGCGGGTTGGGCGCGTTGGTGCCCTTGATGGCGTTGCGGCTGGAGTTGTTCGTCAGCGTCAGGTAGATATCGCCGTTGGTCGGGTGCGTGGCCGTCCATTCCGGGCGGTCCATCGGCGTGGCGCCGACGAAGTCCGCGGCGCCGCGGGTGTTGATGATGATGTCCTCGATGCCACCGAACTCATCGGCCAGCGTGCGGCCACCGGCGCCCACGGTCGTGCCGACGAGCGGGAGCCATTGGCCCGTGCCATCGGCGTCAAAGCGCGCAACGTACAGCGTGCCCTTGTCCAGGTACTTTGCGCCCACGGCGAGACGGTCGGTGCGCTCGGCGTCCTTCGGATCCCACACGGCTTCCGACACGAAGCGATAGATGTATTCGAAACGCGAGTCGTCGCCGCTGTAGAAGGCGAGCGGCTTGCCGGCCTCGGGCAGCGCGTAGGCGCAGCCTTCGTGCGCGAAGCGGCCCATCGCGGTGCGCTTGGTGGCGATGCTGTTTTCGTTGAAGGGATCGATTTCGACCAGGTAGCCGAAACCGTTGACTTCGTTGCGGTAATCCTGCGTGAAGTCGGCGCCGGTCTCGGTGATGTTGAAGCGCGCGAACTCGCCCTGGACTTCCAGCGGATCCATGGCGCCGGTTTCCCATTCGTAGCGGCCCTTGTCGTCGGGCACGCCGACGCGCTGCTGGTGCGCGGGGCGCGTGCCGGTGTTGACGAAGCAGGCGGCCCAGTTTTCTTCGGCGGTGATGTACGTGCCCCACGGGGTGTAGCCGTTGCCGCAGTTGTTGTTGGTGCCGCGCACCATCGTGCCGTTGGGCGAGTACGGGGTCTTGACCCAATCCGTGCCGCCGACCGGGCCGGACAGCTTCATCGGCGTGGCCGACGTGAAGCGGCGGTTGTAGCGCGAGTTGTGAACGATGTTCCAGCGGCCGTTCTCAAGGCGCACGTGCAGGATCGCCACGCCGTGCGCGTTGATCTCCTTGCGGATCTCCTCGATGGGGCGCTTGCCGGCCACCTTGGTCGCGCCCAGCGGGTGCAGCGCCTTCTGGTCGATGTACTCGTGGTTGACCGCCAGCAGGCCTTCGGTGGAGCTGCCGTTGATCGGGAAGAAGTGCATGCCGTCGTGGTGCATGCCGGTGGAGTTCAGCAAGTCCGTCGAGCTGTTGTTGCCGTTGCGATCCCACGGATTCGCGTTGTCGTTGAACGGCGTGCCCCACGGTGCGAACACATGGGCGATGTAGCCGGCGGGCACGACACAGGCGTCGGTCATCGACGTGGGCAGGGACTCGAAGCCCAGCTTGACCGGGGCCGGCGCGGGGGGCGGCTGGGTGCCGGGCTCTTCCGGCGCGGGGTTCTGGCCGTTGCCGGCATCGTCGTCATCGTCGTCGCTGCCATTACAGCCGGCAAGACCCAGGCTGGTCATCGTCGCGAATGCAGCGGCGATACCGCCGCGCATCACCATGCGGCGGGACATGTTCTTTTCAAGGATCTCGCTGAACGGGGTGCTCTGGCTGGGATTGCGGACGGTCTTGTCGGAGATGGACTTGCTCATTTGAACTCCTGGCTTTGGGTCTGATGCCCGATGGGGACGAGCAATACTAGAAGTCCGAAATGAAAGGTTAATGACAGATGACTGAAACTCGCCGCGCTTGCGCCATCTTGTCAAAAACAAAAGGCTGACGCCGCGTGCGCGGGCGTCAGCCTTTGGTGCAAGGCGGGGGTGCTTACCGGTTTTCGTCATCCATGGTCAGCGCGCCGTCCTTCATGATGCCTTGCGCAATTTCTTCGGCGGACTTGCCGCCAAAGCCGTGCTCGCCGGCGGTGATGCGCAGGCTCTCGCCATCAAGCGGACTCATCAGCGTGGCCGAGGACAGCAGGATGCCGTTCGCGCGGAACTGCACGCGCTGGCCCACTCGCTCGCGCGTGAAGTTCGCCAGCGTCTTGACGCTGTCGGGCTTGAGCTTGATGTCGACGACGCGGGCGTTGGTGTGCGGATCGGCGCCGGGCGTGACCTGCTCGACCTGCAGGGTGACCGATTCGGCGTGGGTGGCGAAGGGCAGGGCAGCCGCGATCACTGCCGCGCAGGCGGCTTGTCTCAATGAGGGCATGGATATCTCCTTCTTGGTGGACGTCCACATCCTAGCCGATGTGACGATGCCGCCTGGGTGTTGCATCCAATAGATAATGGTTATCATTGCCATTTTTCTGGCATTGCGCCAGGCGGTAGACACTTGGGGATCGATTCCATGTCCAGTAGCGACGCGAGCCTGCACCAGCAGGCGGAGATGCTCTATGCCGAACATCACTCGTGGCTGGCGGGATGGCTGCGCCGGCGCATGGGGACGGCGGACGGAGCCGCCGATCTCGCGCAGGACACCTTCCTGCGCGTGCTGACGGCCCGGGAAGTGCCGGTGCTTCTCGAACCCAAGGCGTTTCTGGCCACGATCGCGCGGCGGTTGCTGGCCAACCATTACCGCCGTGAAGCCATCGAGCGGGCCTATCTGGATACGCTCGCGGGCCTGCCCGAAGCACTGGCCCCCGGACCTGAAGACCGCCGGCTCGTCCTTGAAGCGCTGTGCGCGATCGACCGGGCGCTGGACGCGTTGCCCCCCAAGGCGCGTGAGGCGTTTCTGCTGGCGCAGCTGGAAGGCATGAAGTACGAGGACATCGCCATCCGGCTTGGCGTGACGCCCCGCACCGTGAGCAATTACATGGTGCGCGCGGTCCAGGCGTGCTTTTTCGCGCAGGAATCCGCCGCGTGAGCCGCCGGGCCGGCGCCATGATGTACGCAGGCGGGCAACCGCTGGCGCCTCAGGTGGCCGAGCAGGCCTCGCGCTGGTATGTGCTGTTTCTGTCTGGCGCGCAGACCGAAGACGATGAACGCGCATGGCGCGACTGGCGCGCCGCGGACCCCGACCACGAGCGCGCGTGGTCCCATCTGGCGCGTGCCGATGCGCGGATGCGCGATCTGCCGGCCAAGGCTGCCTACGACGCCCTGTCGGCGGCAGGCCATCAACGCGGCAGACGCACGGTGCTGCGCGCCGCCGCACTCTTCGCGGCCTGTATCGGACCGGCGCTCTGGGTGGCGGACCGGAACCGCTGGCTGCACATCTCGCCGGACCATGCCACGGGCGTTGGCGAACGGCGCGATGTCGTGCTGGAGGACGGCACCCGGGTCACGCTGGACACCGATACGCGTATCGATGTCCGGTTTTCATCCCGCGAACGTATCCTGCGATTGCGCCAAGGGCAGGTCCTGGTCGCGACGGGTCATCGCGATGGTGATGCGTCAACAAGGCCGTTCCGCGTCGACACCGCTCATGGCTCGATCAGGGCGCTGGGCACGCGTTTTGCCGTTCGCCTGCAGGACGATGCCGCGCACGTGGCGCTGTTTGAAGGGGCGGTGGAAATCCAGCCGGCGCAGCAGCAGGGGGCCGGCCTCGTGCTGACGGCCGGGCAGACTGCGCGCTGCATGCGTCTGCGGGCCGAACCCGCGGGTCCGGTCGGGGCAGGGGACACGGCGTGGCTGCGCGGCGAACTGGCTGCGGACAACATGCCGCTTGCGCAGTTTCTGGGTGAACTGAGCAGGTACCGGCCCGGCGTCATCTCGTGTGACGAACAGATCGGCCGCTTGCGGGTATCCGGGCTGTTTCCGCTGGCGGATACCGACAGGGTGCTGGACGCCGTCGGCCGCCTGTTGAATCTCAAGATCTCCCGCTTCACCCCGTATTGGGTGGTCGTCTCGGCGCGGGCCTGAGCGCGACTAGCCGGGCGTGGGCCGGCGCAAAAATAAATCGCGCAAAGCTTTCCGGTTTTGGCGTTTCGCGTGTCCTCCTTGTTGAACAGGACCGAATTCCAACGTTACGACATCGGAGAACATGGCCAGGATGACAGGCGACGGCTCGCGCGGCGCCCGGCCCCTCAAGGGGACGGGCGCACGCGCCTGCGCCGGCGCCATGCTGCTGGCGTTGGCGGCGCTGGTGGCCTCGGCTGCCGCGTCGCCGGACGCCGCCGCGACGCAGGCCAGCGCCGGCCTGCGGTTCGATGTCCCGGCTGGACCGCTGGTGATCGTGCTGCAACGGATAGCCAGTGAAGCGGGGGTATTGGTCTATTTCGACCCGGCGCTGACGCGGGACCTTGCCAGCGAGGGTCTGGCTGGCCGCTACACCGTGGAACACGCGTTCGCGCAGGTGCTGGCCCGCCATGGCCTGGAGGCGCGGCAGGACATGCCCGGCAGCTATCAGGTCGTGCCGGCATGGACGCCCGTGGCCAACATGTTGCCCCTGACCCGGGTGGAAGGGGCAACCGTTGGCGGCGACGGCTTCGTACCGCGCTTTTCCTTGGCGGCCACCAAGACCGCCACGCCCCTCATCCGCGTTGCGCAATCGGTGTCCGTGGTGTCGCAAGAGGAGATGCGCGCGCGCGGGGCGCGCACGGTGCCTCAGGCCCTGCAGTACACACCCGGCGTGCAGGTCAACAACTTCGGCAGCAACGAGGTGCGCAACGATTGGCTGGTGCTGCGCGGTTTCGATGCCAAGCTGACGGGCGACTACCGCGATGGCTTGAGCCAGATGCCCTATGACCAGATTCGCGCCCGCGTGCCCGCCTATGCGCTGGAACGCATCGAGGTGGTGCGCGGACCGTCCGCGTCGCTGTATGGGCAGGTGGCGCCGGGGGGCATCGTCAACCGCGTCACCAAGCGTCCAACCGGTGTGACATTGCGCGAGGCCGCCGTGCAGGCCGGCTCGTTCGATACGCGGCAGGCGTTTCTGGATCTGGGAGGCGCCATCGATGCGCAGGCAAGCGCCAGCTACCGATTGACGGCCACCGCGCGCGACGCGGGCACGCAGGACAAGTATGACGATGGCCATCGCTACCGCGATGACCTGGCGTATGTCGCCCCGGCGCTGCGCTGGGCTGATGCCGACACCGCCATTACGATCCTGGCGCATTACCAGCACGACCGCACCGATGGCGAATCACGCGCGTTCTACCCGACCCGCACGCTGGTCGGCGACCCTGCCTATGACCGGAATGACCGCGACTTCGCCAGCGTGGGCTATCAGTTCGAACATCGCCTGAACAGCGCCTGGTCGCTGCGGCAGAACGCGCGCTACCAGGCGGGCGACATGACACTGCGCAACCTGTATCCGCTGGCGTTGGCCGCCGATGGGCGCACGTTGTCCCGCGTGCAGCTTGCGGCGCAGGAACGCGCCACGGGCGTGGCGGTCGATACGCAGCTGGAGGGCGTGATCGAAGCCGCGGGCATGCGGCACACGGTGCTGGCCGGCCTGGATTTTCGCAGGCTGTCGGGCACGCAAGACTACCGGCAGGCGATGGCGCCGCCGCTGGACATCCTCCATCCCATTTACAACCAGCCCATCGCGCGGCTCGGCAGTGACCAGCGGGTGCTGGACGTGCGGCAGGTCAGCACGCAGTGGGGCCTGTATCTGCAGGATCAGGTCCAGGCCGGCGACTGGACGCTGACGCTGGGACTGCGGCACGACCGCGTTGCCGATGAGACGGTTGACCGTCTTGCAGCGGACAGCGCCAGCACCCGCGATAGCGCGGTCACCTGGCGGGCCGGGCTTTCATACGAGTTTGCCGCCGGCATCGCGCCGTACGTTAGCTATGCGACAGCGTTCACGCCGCAGCCGGGCACGGACTTCGATGGCGCATCTTTCTCGCCCGCGACGTCGGATCAGATCGAGGCGGGCATCAAGTACCAGCCCGCGAACACCCAAGCGCTGTACACGGTCGCGGCCTTTGAATTGAATCAGCGCAATGCCCTGACCTCGGATCCCGATCCGGCGCATGCGGGCTTCAGCGTGCAATCGGGCCGGCTGCGTTCCCGCGGGGTGGAGCTGGAGGCCAAGTTCAGTGGCGCGGGCGGCTGGGATCTGGTGGCCGCCTACACCTACAACGCCGTCACCCATCAATCCAGCAATGATGGCGGACAGGGCAAGACACCCATCGTCACGCCGCGCCATATGGCCGCGCTGTGGATCGGTCATCGCTTTTCGCACGGGGCGCTGTCGGGCTGGGAGACGGGCCTGGGCGCGCGGTACATCGGCACGACCTATGTGGATGTGGCGAACACGATGAAGAACCGCGCGGCCACGGTCTTCGATGCTTCGCTGGCCTACGACGCGGGCGACTGGCGTTTTTCGGTGGACGCCATGAATCTGTTCAATCAAGAGGCCGTGGTCTGCCGCAATGACCGCCTCAACTGCCGCTATGGCGTCGAACGAACGGTGCTGGCGGCCGTGGCGTACCGCTATTGAGCTGCCGTCGCGGCACGGCGACGGCACATTCCGCATTCCGAAGGGATCGCCGCAGCCGGCCTGGCTGCGGGAGCGCGACAAAGGAGTTGCACCATGCCGCAGCCGGCAACCACCAGGGACACCCTGGCCGCCCTCTATCAGACGCACCGCCGCCAGTTGCTGCACACGGCCGCGCGGATACTCGGCTCTCGCGATCTGGCCAACGACGTGGTGCAGGATACGTATCTGAAGCTGCTGGAGCGGCCGGCGCCCGCGGATCTGCGAGAGCCCGCCGCATATCTCTTCCAGACCGTGCGCCATCTCTCCATCGACTATCACCGACGGCGCGTATTCGAGGCGAATCTGTTCGCCAGCCAGGAGGACGGGCAACACGCCGTGTCCGACGCGGTGGCGGAGGATGCGGCGGTCAGCCATCAGGCGCTGGCGCTGGCGGCCGACGCGCTGGCCAGGATGTCCGCGCGCACGCGCCGCGCATTCGAGCTGCATCGCCTCGAGGGCTGCACGCAACGGGACGTCGCGCGTGAGCTGGGCGTGTCGGCCACGCTGGTCAATTTCATGATCCGCGACGCGGATGCCGCGCTGAGTTCCTGCCGGGAGTATCTGCTGCCGGGCTAGGCCTGGCGCCTACCCGCGGTCGCCCTTGCGAGCGCCGCGGGAATCACGGTCGCTACCAGCGGTAAGCCACCGATGCGATCACGGTGCGCTCCAGGCCGTAGCGGCAGTTCACCGTGTTGTTGCGGCAGACGATCGTCTCCTTGTTGAAGAGATTCGTCGCGTCGACGGCAAAGCGCCATCCATTCACCTGGTAATGCACCCCGGCATCGACCATGAACGACGAGCCGTTCTCAATGGTGTTGTCCACGTTGACGTAAGTCTTGCCGATGTAGCGCACACCCGCGCCGATCCCGATGCCCTTGAACATCGTGTCCGGCAGCGTGTAGTTCATCCACGCCGAGGCCATGTGGCGCGGCGTGACGATGGGGGTATTGCCCACTTCCGCCGGATTGTTGCTCTTGTTCACCTTGACGTCGTTCAGGGTGTAGGAAGCGGTCAGGTCCAGGCCGCGCGTGAGGCTGGCCTTGCCTTCCAGCTCGATGCCGCGCGATCCGATTTCGCCTGTCTGCACGCTGAAGTTCGTGTTGCGCGGATCGGGCGTCAGGGCGTTGCGTTGCGTCAGGTCGAAGACCGACAACGCGACCAGGCTGTTGGAGCCGGGCGGCTGGTACTTCACGCCGAATTCGTACTGCTCGCCGCGGGTCGGCTTGAACGGCGTGCTGTCCATGCTGACGCCGCTTTGCGGGAGAAACGACGTGGAGTAGCTGACGTAGGGCGTGATACCCGAATCGAACAGATAGGCCAGGCCGAGACGTCCGGTGAACGCGGTGTCGCGCTGTTCGACGGTGGCATCGGTCAGGCGGTTGCGGCTGGTGCCGCGCGCCCAGTCCTGCCGCCCGCCCAGCGTCACGACGACCTTGTCGACGCGGATCTGGTCCTGAACATAGACGCCCAACTGCCGGTTGATGTCCTTCTGGTCGATGATGGTGTTGGCGGCGGAAGGATAGGGAATGTTCTGGCCATAGACCGGATTGTTCAGATCCAGGTCGGGCGCCATGCCCTGGCGATACCACTGCTGGCCGTCCTGGAACTTGTAGTCCAGTCCAACCAGCAGCGTGTGCGACGCGCGGCCCAGGTTGAACCGGTACTCCGCCTGGTTGTCGACCACGACGCCATCGGTGCTTTCCTTGGAGACCAATGCGTAGCGCTGAATGGTGTGGCCATCGGGACGCAGGCGCAGGTTGTAGAGATCGCGCTGGTCCAGCTCGCCGTACTGGTAGCGGGCGTTCTGGCGCAGCGTCAGCGCCGCGTTGTAGCGGTGCTCGAGCAGGTAGCCGATGGCGTACTGCCTGCGGTCGTACCGGTTGAAGTCATAGTCGCCTACCGGGACATGGGTGGGATAGACCGGCCGGGATTCGCCGTCGGTGCGGTCACGCTGGAAATGCGTGAGCAGGGTCAAGGACGTGTCGGCGTTCGGCCGCCAGGTGAAGGCCGGGGCGATGTACGCCAGGTTGTCGGGATAACGATGGCTGGAGTCGTATTCGACCTGCGTGCCGGCGTCCCGCAGGATGCCGGTCATGCGGTACAGATACTTGCCTTCGTCGTCCATGGGTCCGCCCACATCGAAGGCGCCCTGAAGCCGGTCGAAGCTGCCGGCCTGCAGCACGACCTCGCCGAACGCGTCGGCCGTGGGACGCTTGGTGATGCGGTTTACCAGGCCGCCCGGCGCCACCTGTCCATACAACACGGAGGAAGGGCCGCGAATGACCTCCACGCGTTCCAGCGCGTAAGGGTCTGTGCGCGCGCGGATCTGGTCATAGGGCATCTGGCTCAAGCCATCGCGGAAATCGCCCGTCAGCTTGGCGTCGAACCCGCGCAGCACGATCCAGTCGTTGCGAATTTCCGCGCCGCCGAAGTTGGTGATCTGCACGCCGGGTACGTACTGAATGGCTTGCGAGACGGTTTGCACGCCGCGATCGCGCATCTCCTGCGCGCCAACCACGGACACCGATTGCGGAATTTCCAGGAGCGGCGTCGCGGTCTTGCTGCCGGTGGTCGTTTCCCGCGCGACATAGCCTTGGACGGGGCCGGTGCCGGCGTTGTCCCATGTGTCGCCCACGACATTGATGGCCGGCAGTGTCGAAGCGGGTGCGGCGTCGGGCGCGGCTTGCTGCGCGTACGCGGGGGCGGTCAGTGCAAGACCGAAGAGCAGGGGATAGCGCAGGGCGCGGCGTGCGCGCGCGCGCGGCATGTTGTCCAGAGTGTTCATGGTTCCGTCGAATAGGAGGGGCCTTGCGGCATGGCGGATCGCCAACGCCTGCGTTGAGACCCGTTCCTATTACTTGACGAACATGCGACGGATCGGTTTAGTGGCCACGCGCCCATTGCCGGCTTTGCGCCTACACTTGCCGATCTCGCGCCACACCCGCAAGGAACTCCCATGAACGTTCGCGCCACCTGTGCGCTGTCTCTCCTGATTCTGGCCGGCACCGCGCAGGCCGGCTCCGCGCCCGCGTCGCTGTCCTGCGTGTCCGACAGCGGCAAGGTGGCGTTGAAGGGCGACATTCCCTCGCCGTCTTCCGACGAACTGGCGTTGACGCTGACCTATACGACGGCCACGCTGTCGTTCACGTCGGAAGATGCGCCCGGGTACGTGGTCGCCAATTTTCCGCAGTCGGTTTTCACGCTGGTCGCGCCGGCCGACGGGCAGGCGCTGACGTTGTACGCGTTGCCATCCACGGTTGCCGTGAAGAAGACGGCCAATGGCGATGTGGCCGGCACGTTCCAGGCGCGGCTGCTGGGTCCGCGCCCGGGCGGCAAGGCGGCCAGCGGCTATCCCGCGCCGTTGCAGGCCACGCTGAACTGCGATTACCGGTATTCGCTGTAGGCCCTGCGCGCCGGACTCTTCGTCCCTCCACCGCGTGGCGCAAGCGTCATATTTGACGGGCGGGATGCCGCACGCCCACAATCGGCCGGACGACAACCGCGCAGGCGAGCCTTCGATGCCCGCCGCCACCATCCCGGAGGAACACCCCATGGCCGACGCCGATCCCAACACCCAAACCCAAGCCGAAACCCAGGCGCTGTTCGACCAAGGCCTGGAACTGCGCCGCGAAGTGCTCGGCGCCGATTATGTCGATGGCTCGCTCGCGCGCGCCAACGATTTCATGATGGCGTTCCAGCACATCACCACCGAATGGTGCTGGGGCTACACCTGGAGCCGACCCGGCCTTGAGAAAAAGACGCGCAGCATGCTCAACCTGGCCATGCTGACGGCGCTGAACCGGCCCGCCGAGATCAAGCTGCACGTCAAGGGCGCGCTGAATAACGGCGTGACGGTCGAGGAGATCAAGGAAATCCTGCTGCAGGCGACGGTCTACTGCGGCATTCCCGCAGGCCTGGACGCCTTCAAGGTGGCCAACCAGGTGCTGGAAGAGGAAGGCGCGTTCAAGGCGCAGCAGGCATAACGCGTCCGGACACCTGGCAGGCCTGGCCCTGCAACCCGGGAAGAACTGAAAGCGGCGGGAAGAACGGCGGGTTTCACGCAGTTCTTTCCGGCTTGCCGGCACCGCAGGCGGGCTATGATGACTTGTAATCCAATATGTTACAAACACACAAATTTTGAAATAGAAAGCACACGTTTCACCGCAGGCTTGCGTCACGACAAGACTGCGTCTGACATCACGCGTTCGCGTCTTGGGCGCCGACGTATTTTCCGGCATAGTTTGTGACGGTAAAACCCAGCCGGGTTCCGTCGCGAAAGCAGTATGGCTACACGAACGCAGTTTCCCGTTTCCACGCGCGTCATTGCGGCCTTCGACTTCGACGGCACGCTCACTCAGCGCGACACTTTCGTCCCCTTCCTGGCGCATCTTTCATGGGTGCGTTTGCTGGCGGCATTCGTGCGGACCGCGCCCGCGCTGACCGCGTTCGCGCTGCGCCTGCGCACCAACGAAGACGCCAAGCAATCGCTCTGCCGCGCCGCGTTGCGCGGGCGCTCGCGCAACGAACTGGCCCGCATTGCCCGCGCCTGGGTGCACACCATCCCGCTGCGGCCGACGCTCATCGAGCGGCTGCGCTGGCACCAGCAGCGCGGCGACCGCTGCGTGCTGGTCAGCGCCTCGCCCGACATCTACCTGGAAGACGCGGCCCGATACCTCGGGTTCGACGACCTCATCTGCACGCGCATGGCGGTCGACGCGCAGGGCTGTCTGACCGGCGACTTTGACGGTCCCAACTGCTGGGGCCCCGAAAAGCTGCGGCGCCTGACCGAGCGCTACGGCGGTCCGGACCAATACGAACTGCACGCCTATGGCGACAGCCGCGGCGACCAGTGGCTCATCGACGCGGCCCAGCACGCCTGGTATCGCGGGCAGGCGGTCAAACCATGAGCGCGCTTATCTCGCTGCTGCGTCCGCAGCAATGGTTAAAGAACGGCTTTGTGCTGATCGGGCTGATCTTCAGCCACGGATGGACGGACCCGGCGCTGGTGTTCGCCGTGGGCGTGGGCTTCGTGGCGTTCTGCCTGGCGTCCAGCGCCGTCTATGTCCTGAACGACTATCACGACCGCGCCGCCGATGCGGCCCATCCCAAGAAGCGGCTGCGCGCCATTGCCAGCGGGCGGATCGGCTTGCCCGCCGCGCGCGCGCTGATCGTCGTGCTGTTCGGCTTGGCGCTGGGCCTGCCGCTCGTGTGTGGACTGTGGCCGGTAGCGCTGGCCGTGGCCGGCTACCTGTCCTTGAACATTGCCTACACCCTGAGCCTGAAGCACAAGGTGCTGGTCGATGTCTTCTGTATTGCGGCGGGCTTCATGATCCGCCTGGGCTGCGGCACCTTTGCGGTGGGCATCATCCCGTCGCGCTGGATGCTGCTGTGCAGTTTCATGCTGACCCTGTTCCTGGGCTTTGCCAAGCGGCGCGCCGAGATCGCGTCGGCGCCGCTGGATGCCCCGGCATCGCAAGGCAGCACGCGCACCGTGCTGCGCCACTATTCGCCGCAACTGCTGGACATCCTGGTGGCCATCACCGCCAGCACGACGCTGCTGGCGTATGGCCTCTATACGGTGGACGCAGACACCGCCGCGCTGCACGGCACGCAGCATCTGATTGTCACGCTGCCCATCGTCACGTTCGGCGTCTTTCGGTATATCTACCTGCTGTACAAGGGCGGATCGGGTGAAGAGCCGGGCCGCGATCTGCTCGCCGACAACCAGATCCGCCTTGCCGTGCTGGCCTGGGTGGCGGTGGTGGTTTTGCTGGTAAGGACGTAGACATGGCATATCTTTGGCTGATACTCAGCGGGGCTTGCAGCGTGGCGGCCAGTGTGGCGCTCAAGGCCGCGGGGTCCGCTTCCGCGCAGGCGGGGGCGCCGTCCCTGCTGTCGCAGGCGCTGCCTTATGTGGGCGCCATCGGCGCGTACGGATTGGGCTTCGGCTTTTACGCGTTGGCGCTGCGCCAGCTGGATCTGACGCTGGCCTACCCGTTGATGGTGGCCTGCGCGATTGCGGGCGTGTTTGCCTACGGCCTGCTGTCCGGCACGGAGACGATCACGGCCATGCGGATGGCGGGCGCGGCCTTCATCGCCATCGGCGTCTTCCTCATTTCAAAGTAGGCGAGGACAGCCATGCATCGATTGTTCCAACGTGCGTGGTATCGCGGTTTTCTGCTGTGCTGCGCCTACATCGTGGTGGCGGCCGCCGTGATGAACGGGTTCTACACCAAGTGGCGGCTCAACGATGGGCATGCGGCGCTGGGGCTGTCGCAGATGGTCGAGGGCACGGCCTACCGTCCCTACGTGTATCGCCAGTTCGTGCCCGCGCTGGCCAACGGCATCCAGTCGTTGCTGCCGCCGGCCACCGTGGCGCGCCTGTCCGAGCGTCTGGCCGAACCGCGGCGGGTGAACAGCCGATCAGGGTTGGCGATGCGCTATCCGGCGTCCGAGGCCCTGTTGCCGGCGGTGACCCTGCGCTATCACCTGGTCTACTACCTGACCTTTGCCGCGCTGCTGGCTTCGCTATTCGTCATGCGCCGCGTGGCGCTGCAGGCGGGGGCGGGCGGGGTGGCCGCGACGGCCGCGCCCGCGGTGCTTGCGATGATGGTGCCGTTCTTTCTGACCGAGGGCGGTTATTTCTACGATTTCGTCGAACTGCTGTTCATCATGAGCGCGGTGCTGCTGGCGCTGGGCGTCTCGCGCCAGACGCCGGTGCGGCTGTGCGCGCTGGTGGCACTGGCCGGGCTGGCGACATGGAACAAGGAAGCCTTCTTCTTTTTCACGCCCGCCCTGTACCCGCTCTTGCGGCGAAACCTGCCGCGTTTGCCGGCGGCGGGCGTGGTGGCCGCGCTACTGCTGGTGAGCGGCTGCGTCTATCTGGCGCTGCGCATGCGTTATGCGGGCAATCCCGGTTCGACAGTGGATCACCAGTTGTGGGACAACCTGCGCTACTACGTCGACCCCGGCAACTGGCTGCGCACCGAAAACACCTACGGCGTTCTGCTGCCGCGCGGCTTCAGCCTTATAAGCGTCCTGGCCTTCGCCGGCATCGCCATCAATGGCTGGCCGCGGCTGCCGCAAGCTCTGCGAAACCACGCGAAGCTGGCGCTGGCCATCAACGTGCCCCTTTTCCTGCTGTTCTGTTCGCCCGGCGAAATGCGCAATCTTGGCATGCTGTATCCGACACTGCTGTGCCTCCTGGCGCTTGCGCTGGCAAAGTGGCTGGGACCGCACACCGCACCCCAACCGGCCGTCACCCTGGAAGTCCGATGATCCGTTTCTTCAATAGCGTGGGCTACCGCCGATTCCTCCTGGCGATGCTCTATGTCATGGTCGCCGCGGCGGCCTTCAATGGTTTCTACACCAAGTGGCGCCTGAACGACGGGCATGGTCCGCATTCGCTCGCGTCCATGGTCGAAGGCACTGCCTACCGCCCCTATGTGTACCGCCAGTTCGCGCCGGCCATCGCCAACGGTATTCAAGACCTGATGCCGGCCGCGACGGTCGAGCGCCTGTCCGAGCGGCTGGCGGACCCGCGCCGCGTGAACAGCCGGTCTGGGCTGGCCATGCGCTTTCCCGCGTCGGAAGCGATGCAGGCGCCCGTGACGCTGCGCTATCACATCGTCTATTACCTGACCTTCCTGGCGCTGCTCGGCTCGCTGTTCGCGATGCGGTCGGTGTGCCTCGCGGCGGGCGCCAGCGCAGCCGCCGCCACCGCGGCGCCGCTGGTCATTGCGTTGCTGCTGCCGTTCTTTCTGACCGAGGGCGGCTTCTTCTACGACTTCTTCGAAGTGCTGTTCATGGCGTGCGCCATCCTGCTGGCCTGGCGCATTCCCGTCGAACGCCCGATGCGCGCCGCGGGACGGCTGGGCCTGCTTGCCGTTGTCGCCGCGATGGCAACCTGGAACAAGGAGGCGTTCTTCTTCTATGTTGTGACGCTGTACCCCTTTCTTCGCCTCAGCCTGCCGCGCGTCAAGGCAGCAGGCGTGGTGGCGGGGCTGGTATTCGTTTGCGGCTGCGTGTATCTGGCGCTGCGCCTGCGCTACGCGGGCAACCCCGGCGGCGCGGTGAGCTTCCAGCCCGGCGCGAACTTCTTCTACTTTCTGGACCCGGGCAACTGGTTCCGCACCGAAAGCACCTACGGCGTCGCGCTGCCCAAGGGGCTGAGCGCCGTGATGGTGCTGATGATCGTGGGCGTGGCCGTCACCGGCTGGCGCCTGCTGCCCGCGCCGTTCCGGCTGCACGTGCTGATGGCGCTGGCGGTCAACGTGCCGCTCTTCCTGCTGTTCGCCGCCGAGGGCGAGGCGCGCAACTTGAGCATGCTGTATCCGTCGCTGCTGGTGCTGATGGCAATGGCCTTGACCGCCTGGATGAACGTCGCTGCGCCGCCCACCGCGGCGAGCGTTGATCGCGCGCAAGCGTAAACGGCGGGAGCGCGGGTTTACCCCATACCCGCTCGACGCCGAAATTTGTATGATGACCCGATAACTTCTACTCAAGAGACATCGTCGTCATGCATGCTTCGCCGCGCCCGCTGTTCGTAGTCCGTCCCTGCCGCCCGGGGACGTTTCATGACTGAAGAAACTCGCGTCCGCGAAGAAATCTGCACTATCGGCGCAAGCCTCTATGCGCGCGGCTACACCGTCGGCGCGGCCGGCAACATCAGCGCCAGGCTGGACGATGGTTGGCTCATCACACCCACCGACGCCTGCCTGGGCCGGCTGGATCCCGCCGAGCTTTCCAAGGTCGATCAGAGCGGCAACTGGGTCGCCGGCGGCAAGCCGTCCAAGACCTTGCTGCTGCATCAGGGCATCTACCGCGCCAGCCCGGAATCCCGCGGCATCGTGCATACACACTCCACCCATCTGGTTGCGCTGACGCTTGCAGGCGTGTGGCGGCCGGACGAGGTCTTGCCGCCTATCACGCCCTACCAGGTCATGAAGGTGGGGCGCATTCCGCTGATCGGCTATCGCCGTCCGGGCGACCCGCAAGCTGCCGCCGAGGTCGCCGCCGTGGCGGCTCATGTGCGCGGCGCCTTGTTCGAGCGGCTGGGCCCGGTGGTCTGGGAACGGTCTGTGTCCCACGCGTCCTATGCGCTTGAGGAACTGGAAGAAACCGCCCGTCTCTGGCTGATGACCCAACCGCGCCCCGAGCCCCTGCCGGACGAGGCCATCGAGGCCCTGCGCGCTACGTTCGGCGCGCGCTACTGATCCGCTTTTTCGCACAAAGCCTGCCGGCCGCGGCATCGCGGATACAGGCGGCGCATTCATGATGGAGACTTGCAATGCCCCCGATGGAACTGGCGTCCAACGCCGTGCCCGCGGCTTCCTCGCCGCCCGAGTCCCGCGAAACCGCTCGCGCGTATGCCAAGGTGTTCTGGCGGCTGGTGCCGTTCCTGATGCTTTGTTATGTCATCGCCTATCTGGACCGTGTCAACGTCGGCTTCGCCAAGCTGCAGATGTCGCAGGACCTGGGCTTTAGCGAAACCGTTTTTGGCCTGGGCGCCGGCGTTTTCTTTATTGGCTATTTCCTGTTCGAAGTGCCCAGCAACCTGCTGATGCACCGGCTGGGCGCGCGCATCTGGATCGCGCGCATCATGATCACGTGGGGGATTCTGTCGGGCATGTTCATGTTCGTTGAAACCCCGACAGGCTTCTACATCCTGCGCTTTCTGCTGGGGTTGGCCGAAGCCGGGTTCTATCCCGGCGTGATCCTGTATCTGACCTACTGGTACCCGGCCCACCGCCGCGCGAAGATCATCGCGCTGTTCATGTCGGCCATTCCGGTGGCGGGCATCTTCGGCAATCCGCTGTCCGGCTGGATCATGGAGGCCTTTCACGGCACGCACGGCCTGCAGGGCTGGCAATGGATGTTCCTGATCGAGGCCGTGCCCGCGCTGGTGATCGGCGTGGTCACCGTCATGTATCTGGACAACGGCATCGCCAGCGCCAAATGGCTGAGCGACGACGAAAAGAAGCTGCTGACGCGCGAGATCGAGCAGGACCAGAAGCAGACCGGCACGCAGAAGCACTCGTTGCGCGCGGTGTTTGCCGACAAGCGCGTGTGGTGGATGTGCCTGATCTACTTTGCCTTCGTCGCCGGGCAGTATGGGCTGACGTTCTGGATGCCCACGCTGATCAAGTCGACCGGCGTGACGGGGGCGTTCAACATCGGCCTGCTCAGCGCCATTCCCTTCCTGTGCGCCATCGTCGTGATGAACCTGCTGGGCCATTCCGCGGACCGGCGGCGCGAGCGCCGCTGGCACCTGATCGTGCCGGCGCTGGCAGGCGCCGTGGGCTTCACGGCAGCGGCTTCGTTTGCCGACAACACCGTGGTGTCGCTGGTGTTCCTGTCCATGGCGGCCGCGGGCGTGCTGACCTGCGCACCGCTGTTCTGGTCGCTGCCGACCGCATTCCTGTCCGGCACGGCCGCTGCCGCCGGCATTGCCATCGTCAACTCCGTGGGCAACCTGGCCGGTTTCGCCAGTCCGTACATGATCGGCTATCTGAAGGACCTGACCAGTTCCACCGCGTCCGGCATGTACGTGCTGGCGGGCGTTCTGGTCATTGGCGCCATCGCGGTCTGGTTCACGCCGGCCAAACTGGTCAACCGCTAGCGCGCCGTCCGCAATCACCTCTGCATCAAAGGAACCGACATGCCGCGCCTGGCCGCAAACCTAAGCATGATGTACACGGAACATGCCTTCCTGGAGCGCTTCACCGCCGCGGCGGCGGACGGCTTCAGGGGGGTGGAGTTCCTGTTTCCCTACGATTTCACGGCGACCGAGATCAAGTCGCGCCTGGACGCGCACGGCCTGACGCAGGCCCTGTTCAATGCGCCGCCGGGGGACTGGGCAGCGGGTGAGCGCGGCATCGCATCGCTTCCGGGCCGCGAAGATGAGTTCCGGCGTGGTCTGGACCAGGCGCTGGAATACGCAGCAGTGCTGGGCAACCGCCATCTGCACGTGATGGCGGGGTTGATCCAACCCGGCCAAGACCGCGCCGCGCACTGGGAGGTCTACGTCAAGAACCTGGCGCTTGCCGCGCGCATGGCCGCCACCGCTGGCGTGACCGTGGTGATCGAGCCCATCAACCCGCGCGACATCCCGGGCTTTTTCCTGAACCGCCAGGACGATGCGCAGGCCATCCGCGCCGAGGTGGGCGCGGACAACCTTAAGGTGCAGTTCGACATCTACCACTGCCAGATCGTCGAAGGCGACATCGCCGTGAAGCTCGAGCGCGACATGGCCGGCATCGGCCACATCCAGGTGGCGGGCGTGCCGGACCGGCACGAGCCCGACCTTGGCGAGCTGAACTATCCCTACCTGTTCCAGCGTATCGACGCGCTGGGGTATGACGGCTGGATCGGCTGCGAATACCGCCCGCGCGCCGGAACCTCCGAAGGCCTGGGCTGGGCCCAACCCTATCTAACCCATCGTTGAGCATTCCATCATGAAGATACTGATCACCGGCGGCGCCGGATTCCTGGGCCAGCGGCTGGCGCGCAAACTGCTCGAGCGCGGCACGCTGTCGCTGGAAGGCGGCAAGCCCCAGACCATCACGCAAATCGATCTGCTGGACGTCGTGAAGGCGGACGCCCTGCAGGATCCGCGCGTGCGTTCGCTGGAGGGCGACATTGCCGACCCGGCGGTGCTGCGGCAAGCCATCGATACCGACACGCGCGCCATTTTTCATCTGGCGGCTATCGTCAGCGGACAAGCGGAGGCAGACTTCGACCTGGGCATGCGCATCAACCTGGACGCCTCGCGCGCGTTGCTGGAAACCTGCCGCGCGCTGGGCCACAAGCCGCGCGTCATTTTCACCAGTTCCGTGGCGGTGTACGGCGGCAGTCTGCCCGACACCGTGCGCGACGATACCGCGCTCAATCCGCAATCGTCTTACGGCACGCAGAAGGCCATCGCCGAACTGCTGCTGGCCGACTACACGCGGCGCGGCTTCGTCGACGGCCGTGTGTTGCGCCTGCCGACCATCAGCGTGCGTCCCGGCCGCCCGAACGCGGCCGCGTCGTCGTTCGCCAGCGGCATGATCCGCGAACCCCTGAATGGCGAACCGGCCGTGTGTCCGGTCGGCGCGGACACGCGCCTGTGGCTGCTGTCGCCGCGTGGCGCGATCGCTGCCTTGATCGCGGGCTGCGAGCTGGATGCCGGCGCGATGGCAGACCGGGCGCCCATCAACCTGCCGGGTGTGTCGGTCACGGCAGCCGAGATGGCGCAGGCCTTGCGCGAGGTCGCGGGCGACGAGGTCGCCGACCGCATCAGCTGGCAGGCGGACGAGCGCGTCGAGCGCATCGTCGGCAGCTGGCCCGGGCGTTGGGACACCTCTCGCGCCACACGGTTGGGACTGACGGGCGATGGCAGCTTTGCCGACATCGTTCGCGCCTACATGGCCGACGACCTGAAGCGTTGAGTCGCGGCTTTTCCCCTTTTGCATCCCGCTCCCGGACAACGAACGACATGAGCAATTCCACAGAAACTCCGCGCCGCGTTGGCGTCATTGGCCTGGGCGCGATGGGCGCGGGCATTGCCCAAAGCCTGCGCCGCGCCGGGCACGCAGTCCACGTTTACGACATTCGCGCTGACGCCGCGGCGGCCTTCGCGGCGCAGGGCGGCGTGGCCTGCGCCAGCCTGGCGGACATGGCGCAGGCCTGCGAGATCGTGGTCAGCGTGGTCGTCAATGCGCAGCAGACCGAGTCGGTGCTGTTTGGCGACGGCGGCATTGCCGCCGCGTTGCGGCCGGGATCGGTATTCGTCATGTGCTCCACCGTGGATCCCAACTGGTCCGTGGCGTTGGAAGGGCGCCTGGCCGAGCTGGGCATCCTGTATCTGGACGCGCCCATCTCCGGCGGCGCGGCCAAGGCGGCCGCCGGCCAGATGACCATGATGACCGCCGGCAGCGCGGCGGCGTACGAGGCCTGCGGATCCGTGCTGGAATCGATGGCCGGCAAGGTCTATCGCCTGGGCGATTGCGCGGGCGCGGGCAGCAAGGTCAAGATCATCAACCAGCTGCTGGCCGGCGTGCACATCGCGGCCGCCGCCGAGGCCATGGCGCTGGGCTTGCGCGAAGGCGTGGATGCCGATGCCTTGTATGAAGTCATCACGAATAGCGCGGGCAACAGCTGGATGTTCGAGAACCGCATGCCGCACGTGCTGGCAGGCGACTACACGCCGCTGTCCGCGGTGGACATCTTTGTGAAGGACCTGGGGTTGGTGCTGGATACCGCAAGACACACCCGGTTCCCATTGCCGCTTGCATCCACCGCGCACCAGATGTTCATGCAGGCGTCGTCGGCCGGCCATGGCCGGGAAGACGACAGCGCGGTGATCAAGATTTTCCCGGGCATTTCCCTGCCGGAGGCCAAATGACGATCAAGCTGGGCTGTATCGCCGACGATTTCACGGGCGCCACCGACTTGGCGAACAATCTGGTCCGCGCGGGCATGCGTACGGTGCAGACCATCGGCACGCCGGGCGCGCCGCTGCGTGACGACGCGGATGCCGTGGTGGTCGCCTTGAAGACCCGCACCATGCCCGCCGACGAGGCCGTGGCGCAATCGCTGGCAGCTTTGCATTGGCTGCGCGCGCAGGGGGCGCAGCAGATCTACTTCAAGTACTGCTCCACCTTCGACAGCACGCCGCAGGGCAATATCGGGCCGGTCACCGATGCCCTGATGACAAGCCTGGGTACGTCCTTCACCATTGCGACACCGGCATTTCCGGACAACAAGCGCACCGTGTTCAAGGGCTATCTGTTTGCGGGCGACGTGCTGCTGAACGAATCCGGCATGCAGCACCATCCGCTGACGCCGATGACCGACCCCAACCTCGTGCGGGTGCTGGCGGCGCAGACGTCGCGCCGTGTGGGGCTCATCGATTACAGCGTGGTCGCTCGCGGCACGGCCGCCATTCGCGACCGCATCCAGGAACTGATGTCGCAGGGCATCGAGATCGCCATCGTCGACGCCGTGTCCAACGACGACCTGCTGGCGCTGGGCCCGGCGCTGCACGGCATGCCGTTGGTGACGGCCGGCTCCGGCGTGGCCATCGGCCTGCCGGGCAACTGGGGGCTGGCGGCCACGGGTTCCGCCGGCGTGGCCCGCGCGCAAGGCTTGCAGGCGGTCGTGGCGGGCAGTTGCTCGGCTGCGACGAATGCGCAGGTGGCGGCCTTCATTGAAACCGGCCGGCCGGCGCTGGCGCTGGATCCCATGAAACTGGCGGCAGGCGAGGACGTGGCCGGGCAGGCGCTGGCCTGGGCCGAGCCGCGCATGCAGGACGGCCCGGTGCTCATCTATTCAACGGCGCAGCCTGACGCCGTGCGGCAAACCCAGGGCGCGCTGGGCGCGAGCCAGGCGGGCGCCATGATCGAAGCGGCAATCGCGCGCGTTGCCGCCGGGCTGGTGGAACGCGGGGTGCGGCAACTGATCGTGGCAGGCGGCGAGACATCGGGAGCGGTGGTGCAGGCGCTGGGCATGGAGCAGATCACGATCGGCGACCAGATTGATCCGGGCGTGCCGTGGTGCGCCGGTTACGCGCCGGTGGCGCAAGCGGACATCAGCATTGCGCTGAAATCCGGCAACTTCGGCAGCCGGGATTTTTTCACGAAGGCATTCCGCTAGCGGTCTGTGCAGGCCGCGGCGGTGCAGTCCGGCTCAGCGGTGCGCCTGGCTCAACCGCTTGGCGGCATTGACCATGTGAACGCGGGCGGCCTCTCGGGCGCCGTCCACGTCCTTGCGCCGGATGGCCTCGACGATGGCGATGTGTTCCTGCATGACGTCGCGCATCAGGTTGGCGTGGCGCGCCTCGTTGCCGCGTGTGACGCGCGTGGCGGCTTCCAGGAACTGGCTGACGAACGCAAGCGTGGTCAGAAAGTACGGGTTGCCGGTGGCGCGCGCGATGCTGCGGTGAAAGGCCACATCTTCCTTCACGCCATCGCCGCCGTTGTCCACGGCCTGAGAGATCGCAGCCAGCGCCGCGTCGATCTCGACCATGTCCTGCTTCTTGCGGCTGGCGGCGGCTTGCGCCGCCACTTCGGTTTCCAGGGCCCGGCGCAAATCCACGATGTGCAGCACGGCCTCCAGTGACGAGAGCTCGGCTGCGTCGATCCGCAGCGCCCGGTTGCCGCTGTGCCCCGTGACGAAGACGCCGCTGCCTTGCCGGGCTTCGACCACGCCATCCTGGCGTAGCCGCGAGACGGCTTCGCGGATCACCGTGCGACTGACGCCAAACTGTTCGGCCAGGGCGATTTCCGTGGGCAGCTTTTCACCGGGCAGCACGCGTCCTTCGTCGATCTCGGCGAGCAGACGCTTGGCGACCGTGTCGGTCAGGGTGGGAACAGCGGGAAGTCGGGGAAACGCCATGGACGGGGACTGGGGAGAAGCAAAAAGGCCCGTCTCGACGTCATCGGCGGGGGCCATCGGCAATAGTAACCCGGTCTTTCAGCCGGTTTGCCCGGGTGTCGCCGGCATGGAAGACGCTGCCTGCGCGCTCAGGAGGCAATCCATGAAGCACTGCGCGGCCGGCGTCGGCGGCGAGTCGGCACGCGTCAGGACCGACACGCGCGCCGCGGGCAGCGGATGATCCAGACGGACCATGCGCAGCGCGCGCGGCAGCAACTGATGGTCAAACAGGTTGCGCACGAAGATGCCCAGCGCGTCGCTCTCCGCGATGATCGACAGCGCCACCGCGATGGACTGGCAGGGAATCACGTCACGCGGGGCCGGCAACCCATGCGCGTCGAACGCCAGCCGCAGCAGGTTCGCGGGCGCCTGGATGTTGCCCGGCAGCAGCCATAGCGCATCGTGCAGCTCGGCCAGCGTGCGCGCACCACGCAGCGGATGGCCCGCGCGCGCGCCCACCGCCAGCGGCAGCGTGAACAGCGTGGTCCGCGCAAAGCCGTCGTCGATGTCGCCGTCGTACTCGGTTTGCACCAGGAAGTCGTAGCGGCCGGAATCCAGTTGCTCGTGGCTGTAAGGCGGCGCGACTTCATTGAAGGCCACCGAGACGCGCGGCATGCGTGCGCGAAACGCGGCCAGCGCGGCGGGCAGCACGGTCAGCGCCGCCGAGCTGATGGCCAGGTTCAGCGTGCCGCCTTCGCCGTCGCGCATCTGGCCGATCTCTTCCTGCGCGCGGCGCGCTTCCTGCAGGATCAGCACGGCGCGCTTGTACAGCGCGTCGCCGTACGGGGTGAGTTCGACCCCCTTGACGCTGCGGCGCACCAGTTCCGCGCCCACGCTCTGCTCCAGCTCGCGCAGGCTGCGGGTGGCGGCGGGCTGGGTGACAAAGAGCGCCCGCGCTGCAGCGCGGATGCTGCGATGCTCGGCGATCAGCACAAAGGCGCGGAGTTGGCGCAGGTTCATGGGCAATTCGTTCCGGTGGGGCGGGCAGGGCTATAAGCAAAAGTGCTCATGGCAACAAAAATACTGTCTTTTGCTTATCGTGCGCCATCCGTATATTCACGGCGGTGGGGCACAGCGATCCGGACACACGGACCCGCGGCCCCGCACCGGACATCAAGGGGAAAACAATGTCTATCGCCATCGCCGCCGCCGGCGGCCCAGGGTTGTACACGCCGTCGATGCGCCGCCGCGTTATTGCCGGCACCACCATCGGCAACGCGCTGGAATTCTTCGATTTCACCGTCTTCACGTTCCTGATGCTGGTCATCGGCCCGCTGTTCTTTCCCGCGGTATCCGGCTACGGCCAGTTGCTGCTGACCACCGCCACCTTCGGCGTGGGCTTTCTGATGCGGCCGGTGGGGGGCATGCTGATCGGCTCGTATGCGGACCGCCACGGCCGCCGCGCGGCCATGACGCTGACGCTGTGGCTGATGGGTCTGGGCTGTGCGCTCATCGCCGTAGCGCCGACCCATGCGCAGATGGGCGTGGTTGGACCCGTGCTGATGGTGCTGGCGCGGCTGGTCCAGGGCTTTGCGGCGGGCGGCGAGGTCGGCGCCTCGACGACGCTGCTGGTGGAACACGCCCCGCCCGGCAAGCGCGGCTTTTATTCGAGCTGGCAGTTCGGCAGCCAATCGCTCGGCGTGATGCTGGGCGCGTTGACCGTGGCGATCCTGACCGCGGCGCTGACCAAGGAGGAGATGCAGGCCTGGGGTTGGCGGGTGCCGTTCGTCATCGGCATCCTTACCGTGCCGGTGGGCGCCTACATCCGCCGCAATCTGGAGGAAACGCTGGAACCCGCGCCGGCCGCCGGCGCCAGAACGGCCGCCGCCGGCCACCAGCCGCTGCGCCGCGTCTTTGCCGAGTACAAGCTCACGATCGTCAAGGGCATCCTGCTCGTGATCGGCGGCATGGTGTGCGCGCAGATCATTGGCTTTTACATGCCGGCTTACGCCACCAAGGAACTCGGCCTGCCGGCCACGTCCACGCTGTTTGCCAGCGTCGTGCTGGGTGCGATCGGCTTCGCGCTGGCGCCGTTCGTCGGCATGCTGGCCGACCGGGTGGGGCGCAAGCGCGTCATCTTCTGGTCGCGCGCCGTGACGGTCTGCGTGCTGCTGCCGTGCTTCCAGTGGCTGGTTTCCGCGCCCAGCACCGGGCGGCTGATGACGGTCATCGCGCTGCTGGCCGTGCTGCTGGCGCTGCAGACCGCGCCCGTCATCACGATGCTGCCCGAACTGTTTCCGAAGGCCGTGCGCACCACGGGCATGTCCGTGGTGTACGGTCTGGGCATCTCGGTCTTCGGCGGCTTCGCGCAATTCTTCGTGACGTGGCTGCTGCACGTGACCGGCAACCCGATGGCGCCCGCGTGGTACCTGATGGTCACCGTGACGCTTTCCACCGTGGTGCTGTTCTGGATTCAGGACCGCACCGGCCATGACATCGACAGCCAGGAGTCCTGACATGCAATCCGTTGAACGCTACTTTTCCAGCAGCTACGCCCAGGCGCGCGAACGCTTCCTGGCGGCCGCCGCGCCGCGGGCCACGCAGGTTGAGTCGTATGGCATCGAGGCCGTGGGCAGCCAGGGCGAGCCGCTGGCCACCGACGTGGCGCTGATCGGCGATGCCGGTGCCGAGCGGCTCCTGATCGTGACGTCGGCCACGCATGGCGTTGAAGGCTTCTGCGGTTCGGGTTGCCAGCTTGCGCTGCTGGATGACGCGCCCATGCTGGAGCGCGCGCGGCAGGCGGGCGTGGCGCTGCTGCTGGTGCACGCCGTGAATCCGTACGGATTCTCATGGATCGCGCGAACCGACGAGGGCAACGTCGACCTGAACCGCAATGCCCAGCCCTTCGACGGCCGCGCGCTCCCGGCCAATCCCGGCTATGGCGAGATCCACGAGTTGTTGTTGCCGCAGGAATGGCCGCCCACCGAGCAGAACCGCCAGGCCATCGCCCGTCACATTGAAACGCACGGCCTGGCCGCCACGACGCAGGCGGTGTCGCGCGGGCAGTACACGCATCCGGATGGCCTGTTCTATGGCGGCGCGCGGCATTCGCCGTCCTTGCTGACGTTGCGCGAGATCCTGCGTACCCACGCCAGCCGCCACGCGCACATCGGCTGGATCGACGTGCACACGGGCCTGGGGCCGCGCGGTCACGGCGAAAAGATCTACGCCGGCCGGCGCGACGACGCGGAAGTGGCGCGCGCGCGGCAGTGGTGGGGCAGCGATATCGCCGTGCCATATCAGGGCAGCTCGGCCTCGGTGGACATCACCGGGCATCTGGCCGGCCTCATCTACGACGCCTGCCCCAAGTCCGAACCCACGCTGATGGCGCTGGAGTTCGGCACCAAGCCGTGGGAAGACGTGGTGCAGGCGCTGCGCGGACGCAACTGGCTGCGCGCGCATCCCGACGCCCGCGATGCCTTGCAGCAGGACATCCTGCAGGCCACACGCGACGCCTTCTATTGCGGGCAGGAAGATTGGCAAGGCATGGTGCTGGGTCAAAGCCGCGTTGCGGTGCTGCAAGCGGTGTGCGGCCTGCAGGCCGCCGGGTAGCTGCGCGCGGCGTGATGGGTTGCACCCGCGGCAGCGTTGCGCCACGGTGGGTTGCACCGCTGACAGGGCTACCGCAGGGATAACCCGCGAGTTTTGGCGCGTCGTGGGTTATCCCTAGTTGAGCCGGGCAGCAACCGGCCGATATGCTTTGGTTAACCGTAGAGACCGCAGAGTCTTCGGAGGAGTTTCAAACCAAGCCGGCAGTTGCTGAAAGGAACCGGATTTGCATAATGCGCCTCCTTTGGACTCAGCCGTCGCAGCCTCGCGGGAAAAGCCATTGCGCGTGATCCCGTGGGCCACGTGGCTGCACCGCGTTTTCGTGGTTCTCATGTATGCGTTCATGCTCAGCCCCATCGTGCTGGTGGTCTGGCTGAGCTTCTTCAAGGACGCCATCCTCTATTTCCCGCCCTCGGGCTACACGCTCTCCTGGTACGTCAAGGCCTGGGAGAACCCCGCGTTCGCCAACGGCTTCCTCTTCAGCCTGCAGGTGTCGCTGGTGGCCGCGTTCATCGGCGTGACGATGGGCGTGCTGGCGGCGGTCGCCATTGCGCGCTACCGCTTCAGTGGCAGCAAGGGCGTCAACACGCTGCTGCTGTCGCCGCTGCTGATCCCCGGCATCGTCGCGGGCGTGGCCGTCTATCTCTTTTACCTGCGCGCTGAAAACGTGCTGGATCAGGACCTCGTCGGCACGTTCGGCGGCCTGGTCATTGCGCACGTGTGCCTCACCATTCCGTGGACCGTGCGGCTTGTGACGGCGGGCATGGCCGGGCTGGACGGCTCCATCGAGGAAGCCGCGCGCAACCTGGGCGCAAGCGCGCCCAAGGCCTTCATGCGCGTGACGCTGCCGATGCTGCGGCCGTCCATCGTCGCCGCGGCGCTGTTCAGTTTTGTCGTGTCGTTCGAGAACCTGGAACTGTCCCTGTCGCTGGTCGGCCCGGGGCGCACCACGCTGCCGATCGCGATCATGCAGTACCTCGAATTCAACCTGGACCCGACCATCGCGTCGGTGGCCTCGGTGCAAATCCTGCTGTTGGGCATCATCATGCTTGTGACCGACCGCTATGTGAAACTCAGTCAGGTGGTGTAAGAAATGGCGAAGGTCTCAATCGAAAACATCCGCAAGCAGTTCGGCGCGGCGGTCGCGGTGTCGGATTTTTCCCTGGAGATTGCCGAAGGCGAACTGGTCACCTTTCTGGGACCCAGCGGCTGCGGCAAGACGACCACGCTGCGCATGATTGCCGGCTTCATCACGCCGACGTCGGGGCGCATCCGCATTGGTGAAACCGACGTGACGCGGCTCCCGGTGCACAAGCGCGACACGGGCATGGTGTTCCAGCGCTACGCGCTGTTTCCGCACATGACGGTGGCCGAGAACGTGGCATTCGGCCTGGAAATGCACAAGGTGCCGAAAGGCGATCGCGATGCGAAGATCCGGCGCGTGCTGGACATGGTCCGCATGACGGAATTGCGCGACCGCTATCCGCGCCAGCTGTCCGGCGGGCAGCAGCAGCGCGTGGCGATTGCACGCGCGCTGGCGATCGAACCCAAGGTGTTCCTGCTGGACGAACCGCTGTCCAACCTGGATGCCAAGCTGCGCCTGGAAGTGCGCGAGGAAATCCGCGCGCTGCAACGGCGCCTGGGCCTGACCACCGTGTTCGTCACGCACGACCAGGAAGAAGCGCTGGCGATCGCGGACCGCATGGCCATCATGCACGACGGCATCGTGCAGCAGGTGGGCGCGCCCGACACGCTGTACGAGCGGCCCGCCAATCTGTTTGTGGCGGACTTCCTGGGCAAGATGAATGTCTTCACGGGACGCGGCCAGGCCGACGACCATTTCGAAACCAAGGCCGGCCAGCGCATCGCGGCGCCGGGCGGCGGCGCCGCCACCCACGTGGGCGTGCGGCCGGAGCGCGTGCGTCTGCAGGCGCAGCCCTCGGGCGGCAATGCGCTGCCCGGCGTCATCGAATCGTCGCTGTACCTGGGATCGGTGCTGGAGGTGCGGGTGCAGCTCGATGGCGGCGACCGCATGATCAGCCAGATCGTCAATGCCGGCACGCGCGCCGCGCCGCCCGCCGCCGGCGAGCGCGTGTATGCGTGTTTCGAACCCGACGACTGCGTCGCCTTCACGCAATAGGAGGCGCGATGACGACCGCAACGCAGGACGGACGCCCCAGCCGCTGGCTGGGCCCGGGACTGGCCTTTCCGGCCTCGCTGGTGGTGCTGGTGATCATCATGATCCCCATTCTTCAGCTGGCGCGCTACAGCTTCAATCATTTCGACCCGGTCGAGATGATGCAGACCGCCTTCACGTTCGAGAACTACGCCAAGTTCTTTGGCGACCCGTATTACCGCGACATCTTCTTCACCACGCTGGGCATTGCGGCGCTGTGCACGGTGCTGGCGCTGGTGCTGGGCTTTCCGGTGGCGTACTTCCTGGCGCGCACGCAAAGCCGGTACAAGAGCCTGTTCGTGATTCTGCTCGTGTTTCCGCTGATGGTGGGCAACGTGGTGCGCGCGGCCGGCTGGATGGTGGCGCTGGGCAACGCGGGCGTGGTCAACGCCGTGTTGCAGGGACTGGGCATCCTCGACAAGCCGCTGACGCTCATGTACACGCCGACGGCGGTGGTGATCGGCACCACCGCGGTGGTCATGCCGTACCTGATCCTGACGCTGCAAAGCGTGCTGGAAGGCATGGACCTGTCGGTGGAAGAGGCCGCGCGCAACGTGGGCGCCAGCTTCTTCACCACCTTCCGCCGCATCGTGCTGCCGATTGCCGCGCCGGGCGTGGCGGCGGGCACGATGCTGGTGTTCATCCTGTGCATGAATGCATACGCCACGCCGGTGCTGCTGGGCGGTTCCGGCCTGACCATGATGGCGCCCGCGCTGTACGACCAGATCACCAAGGCGTCGAACTGGCCGTTCGGCGCCGCGCTGGCCGTCATTCTGGTCTGCGGCACGCTCATCATCGCGCTGCTCTCCAACTGGCTGATCCATCGGCGCTACATCAAGACCATGGCGTCCTGACCTAGACATCCCCCCAAGGAAATTCTCATGTCCGCTGTGCTGTTCAAGAATGCAAACCTGCTCGACCCCCTGCAGTCCGAGCTGCTGGAAGGGCACCACGTCCTGGTGGAGGACGGCGTCATCAAGGAAGTGTCGGACAAGCCGATCAGCGCGTCCTCGGCGCGCGTGATCGACGCCGCGGGCCGCACGCTGATGCCGGGCCTGATCGACCTGCACGTGCACGTGCTGGCCACGCAGTTGAACCTGAGCACGCAGGGCGTTCTGCCCGACGCGCTGGTGATGATGCGCGCGGTGCCCATCATGGCCGCCATGCTGCGCCGGGGCTTCACCACCGTGCGTGACGCGGGCGGCGCGGGCTGGGGCCTGAAGTGCGCGGTCAACGAAGGCACGGTCAAGGGACCGCGCCTCTTCATCTCGGGCCGCGCCATCAGCCAGACGGGCGGCCACGGCGATCCGCGTCCGCGCTCGGACCACCTGCGTCCCATGAGCTTCTGCGGCTGCTGCTTCCGCGCCGGCGACATCGGCCGCGTGGCGGACGGCATCGACGATGTGCGCAAGGCCGTGCGCCAGGAACTGCAGATGGGCGCGGACCAGATCAAGATGATGGCCTCGGGCGGCGTGGCCTCGCCCACCGATCCCATCGCGTCCTTCGGCTATTCCGAAGAAGAGATCCGCGTCATCGTCGACGAGGCGGCCAGCCGCCAGACCTACGTGATGGCGCATTCCTATACCGCCGACGCCATCGAGCGCGCCATCCGCAACGGCGTGCGCACCATCGAGCACGGCAATCTGGTCGATGAGCGCGTCGCGCGCTTCATGGCCGAGAAGGGCGCGTTCGTGGTGCCGACGCTGGTGACCTACGAGGCCCTGGCAAACGAAGGCGCCGATTACGGCCTGCCCGCGGACTCCGTCGCCAAGATCGCGACGGTGCGCACCGCCGGCCTGCATTCACTTGAGATCTACAAGAAGGCGGGCGTGAAGATCGGCTACGGGTCGGACCTGCTGGGGCCGTCGCAGCGCCTGCAAAGCGACGAGTTCCGCATCCGCCGCGAGGTGCTGTCCGCGCAGGAAGTCATCCAGTGCGCCACCACGACGGCGGCCGAAGTGCTGAACCAGGTGGGCCAGCTGGGCCGCATCCAGGAAGGCGCGCTGGCGGACGTGCTGCTGGTGGACGGCAATCCGTACCGCGACCTGTCGTGCCTGCTGGGCCAGGGCGAGCACATCGGCCTGATCATGAAGGGCGGCGTCATCGAACACAACGAGCTGGGAGTCTAGGGGCCATGAGCGATCCCACGTTTTCGCAATCGGAAGTCGGTGAAGAATCGCGCGACGTCAACGCGGCCAAGGGCTGGCATCCGCCCTCGGCGCCCGCGCCGCGTGACCGGGGCCTCGGGCCGTTTCCGCGGCTGATCCTGCGCGGCGCCACGATCATCGACGGCACCGGCGCGCCGCCCTGGGGACCGGTGGATATCGTGATCGAGAACGATCGCATCACCGCGCTGGTCAACGTGGGCACGCCGCACAAGGCCATCGATCCGAAGCGCCGGCCGGGCCCTGGCGACCACGAGATCGACTGCCACGGCAAGTTCGTCACGCCGGGCTTTGTGGACGCGCACGCGCACATCGGCACGCCGTATCACGCGATGAGCGGCATCGTGCCGCCGGCCGACTACATCTACAAGCTGTGGCTGGCGCATGGCGTCACCACCGTGCGCGAGATGGGCGCGATGGGCGGTCTGGGCTGGACGATGGAGCAGCGCGAGCTTTCCGCCGCGAACAAGATCGCCGCGCCGCGCATGATCGTGCATTCCGTGTTCCCGGCGGTGAACGATCGCGTCAAGACCATCCACACGCCCGAACAGGGCCGCGAGTGGGTGCGCAAGCTGGCCGCGCGCGGCGCGGACGGCATCAAGTTCTTTGGCGCGCCGCCCGCCATCATGGAAGCGGCGCTGGACGAGGCGGCCAAGGTGGGCCTGCGCTCGGGCTGCCATCACGCGCAGATGGCCGTGACGCGCGTTAACGCGATGAAGTCCGCGCGCTGGGGACTGACCAGTTCCGAACACTATTACGGCCTGCCCGAAGCGTTGTTCGAAGACCGCGTCGTGCAGTCCTTTCCCACGGACTACAACTACAGCGACGAGTACTACCGCTTTGCGGTGGCCGGCCAGACCTTCATGCAGGCCGCGCAGCCCGGGTCCGCCAAGTGGCGCCAGGTCATGGACGAGTTTCTGGAACTGGGCCACACCTTCGTGCCCACCTTCAACATCTACGACGCCAACCGCGACCTGATGCGCGCGCGCCGCGCGGACTGGCACGACGAATACACGTGGAAGGCCGTGTGGCGCTACTTCCAGCCGCAGCGCGGCGGCCACGGCGCGTACTGGTATCGCTGGAGCACCACCAACGAGATCGAGTGGAAGCAGAACTACCGGCTGTGGATGCAGTTCATCAACGAATACAAGAACCTGGGCGGGCGCGTCTGCGCGGGCAGCGATTCGGGCTTTATCTATCAGATCTATGGCTTTGGCTTCGTCCGCGAACTGGAGCTGCTGCAGGAAGCGGGCTTTCATCCCATCGAGGTCCTGCGCGCGGCCACGTCGCACAGCGCGGCGCTGCTGGGCATCGATGACGACACCGGCTCCATCGACGTGCAAAAGCGCGCCGACCTGCTGATCCACGACCAGAATCCGCTGACCGACTTCAAGCTGCTGTTCGGCACGGGCGCCATGCGTCTGAACGACGGAACCGCCAAGGTCGAGTGGCAGCGCTGCCTGCAGACCACCATCAAGTCGGGCGTGGTGTACGACACCGCCGAGCTGCTGGCCGACGTGCGCGCAATGGTCCGTGACAGCTGGGCCGACGACCCGGATGGCGAGCGTCCGCCGAGCGGCGGCGCGCCGTCGGGATCGCCGTGCGACACCGGCGAGGACGCAAGCTGATGGCCATCGACCTGTTCCTGTTGTGCGGGTTTCTGGGCAGCGGCAAGACCACGCTGCTGGTGGACTACCTGCGCGACCCGGAATCGCGTGACACCGGCGTGATCGTCAACGAGGCCGGCGAGGTCGGCGTGGATGGGGCCATCGTGGCCAACGAGAGCGACAACGTGCCGATGACCTTGATGGCCAATGGCTGCGTGTGCTGCTCGCTGCGCAGCGATCTGGTCTACACGCTGAGCGCGCTGCTGGACGCGCCTCGGCCCGAGGGCGCCGGTCCCTTGCAACGCGTCATCCTGGAATGCAGCGGGCTGTCGCGGCCCGGTCCCATCATCGCGTCTCTCGCGGACCCCGAGCTGGCCAGCCGCGGCCTGCGGCTGACGGTGGTCTGCACCGACGATTGCGCGCGTGATCCCGACGCGCTGGCCGAGATGGACGAGGCCATGGCGCAGTTCGGCGCGGCGCATCGCATCGTGCTGACCAAGACCGATCTGCTGCCGGCCGTGCCCGGCGCGCTGGGCGCTCGCGCGGCGCGCGCCGAGGCCCTGAATCCGCTGGCCGCCGTTGTTGCGGAGCCGGATCGCAGCCGTGCCGTGCAAGCCGCCTTCGCGCCATCGCAAGGCACGTCCGACCTGGCGGGGCTGGCGGCGCGGATGTTGACGGCAGGCGGGCAGGGCGCGGCGCATCCGCGCATCCGCGTGATGGCGGCGCGCGCGCAGGCCGGCATCAGCTGGACCGATTTTTCCGAATGGCTGGACAACCTGGCCGGGCTGTGCGGCGACCGTCTGCTGCGCGTGAAGGCCGTGGTGCGCGTCAGCGATTGCGAGGAACCCATCTTGATCCAGTCGGTCGGCTCGACCTTCAGCCTGCCGCAGCGGCTGACGCGGCAGCCCGACGCGCGCGACGCGATCATCGTGATCGCGCGCGACATCGAGGCCGAAGAAATCCGCGCCTCCGCGCCGCATGCGCCGGTCGACATGCTGGTCTGAACACCATTGAACCCAAGGCCGCGCGGCCAGACTGGCCTGCCGCGCGGCGCATCGTAGCTAGTCGTCAGTTCCCTTCGATACGAGGTTGTCATGCAAGAGAAAAACCTGAATCGCCGTGGCTTCATCAAGACCGCCTCCGGCCTGGCGCTTGCGCCCGCCCTGGGCTGGCTGCCCGGCATGGCTCGCGCCGCCGAAAAGGAAATCGTGGTCGGCACCTGGGGCGGCGATTACCAGAATCTGCTGCAGCAGATCATCAACCCCATCGTCGCCAAACAGGATGTGAAGGTGGTCTACGACACGGGCAACGCCGTGGGCCGCGTCACCAAGCTGCGCGCGGAAAAGAACTCGCGCCGCGGCAGCATGGATGTGGCGCTGCTGGGCGAAGTCGACATGTACGACGCCGAGCGCTCCGGCACGCTGGAGCCCATTGACGTCAAGAAGTTGCCCAACCTGGCCAACGCCATCGACACGCTGAAGACGCCGTACTCGATTCCGCACATCTTCAGCGCCATGACGCTGGTCTACAACACCGAGAAATTCCCGACGCCACCCGATTCGCTGCAGGTGCTGCTGGATCCCAAGTGGAAGGGTCAGGTCGGCTTCTCCGACATTCTTTATCTCTACAACTCGGTCTTCGTGGGCCTGGGCGCGGACGGCACCACCAAGGACTTCGAGGGCGGCAAGCGCTTCCTGGCCAAGCTCAAGCCCAACGCGCCGCGCATCTACCCGTCCAATGAAGCCGTCGCGGCCGCCTTCAAGTCCGGCGAAATCGCGATTGCCGTCATGTGGAAGGCGCGCGCGCTGCAATGGAAGGACAGCGGACTACCGCTGGGCTTCGTTATCCCGAAGGAAGGGTCGGTGCCGGTGTCGTTTGAAGCCGCCGTCGCCAAGAACAGCCGCAACAAGGATGCCGCATGGGCCTACCTGAACGCCATGCTCGATCCCCAGGGCCAGATCGGCTTTGCCGAAAAGATGGGCTATGCGCCGACTGTGACCAACGCGTCGCTGCCGGAGGCGTTGAAGCGCGTGGGCTTCTCGGACGCCGAGGTCAAGCTGCTGCACGCGTATGACCTGAAGGCGCTGACCGAAAAGAAGGCGGACATGCTGGAGTTCTGGAACAAGGAGTTCAAGGCGGGATGATCGCGGGCGGGGCGCTGCGCTCCGCATTGCGCCACTGACCGCGTCACCGAAGCGCGATTCCTGCAGGGGAATCGCGCTTTGTCGTTTCCGGACGCCTCTGCATAGGCAGTGAAATGTTATATCATCCGGCTGCTAGTTTGTAATGATATAACATCCAAGAGAGTAAAGATGAACGGTAAGAAGCTGGGGATGGGGAAAGCACCGCTGGTGTGCTCATTGATGCTGATGGCGCCCGTCGCCCAGGCGCAGACCGAAGGCGAGAATCGGGTGCAGACCCCGGCGCAGACCGTGGCGCCGATCACGGTCTCCGCGAATCCGCTGGGTCTGGACCTGAACAGCACCACGCTGCCGGCCTCGGTGCTGGAAGGCGATGCGTTGATCGAGCAACGCAACGGCACGCTGGGCGAAACGCTCAAGAACCTGCCGGGCGTCAATAGCGATACGTTCGGCGGCGGCGCCAGCCGGCCGGTGATCCGCGGTCAGACCGCGCCGCGCGTGAAGGTGCTGTCCGATGGGTCCGAAGTGATGGATGCCTCGGCCATCTCCCCTGACCACGCTGTGACTGTCGAGCCCCTGCTCGCCGAACGCATCGAAGTGCTGCGCGGCCCGGCCACGCTGCTGTACGGGGGCGGCGCGATCGGCGGCGTGGTGAACGTGGTGGACAAGAAGATTCCGACCGAAGTGCCGGAGAAGGGCATCGCGGCCGAGGCGGAACTGCGCGGCGCCACCGGCACCAAGGAGCGCGCCGGCGCGGTGGGCATCACGGCGGGCGAAGGCCAGTTCGCGGTGCGCGTCGAAGGCATGAAGCGCCGCACCAGCGACTACGACGTGCCGGATTGGCCCGGCGGCAAGCTGGAAGGCTCGTACAGCGAGTCGACGCAGGGCTCGGTCGGCATGTCGTGGATCACGCCGCGCGGCTACGTGGGCGTGGCGTTCACGCACCTGCAAAGCGAATACGGCCTGCCCGGCCACAACCACGAATACGAAGGCTGCCATCCGCACGGCACGCATCTGCATTGCGGCGGCCATGACCACGATCATGGGGACGAGGGCGAGGAAGGTCACGACCACGACCACGATCACGAGCATGGCGGCGTGCCCTACGTGAAGCTGCGCAGCAACCGGATGGATCTGCGCGCCGAGTACCAGGATCCGTTCGCAGGCTTCGAAAAGATCCGCTTTCGCGGCGGCCTGACGGATTACCAGCACGACGAAATTGAAGGCGGCGAGGTCGGCACGCGTTTCAAGAACAAGGGCTACGACATGCGGGTGGAGCTGCAGCACAAGCCTATCGCCGGGTGGCGCGGCGTGATCGGCCTGCAGAACGCGTACAGCGATTTCAGCGCCGAGGGCGAAGAGGCCTTCCTGCCGCCCAGCAAGACCCGCTCGACCGGGGTGTTCCTGCTGGAGGAATACCAGTTGAACGATTGGCGCTTCGAGCTGGGCGCGCGCCAGGATTGGCAGCGCGTGTCGCCGTCGGGCGGCGCGTCGCGCAGCAGCCTGTCGGGCACGTCGCTGTCGGCCGCCGCGATCTGGGACTTTGCGCCGCAGTACTCCGTGGCGCTGTCGCTGTCGCGCTCGCAGCGCCTGCCCAACGCGCAGGAGCTGTATGCGGATGGTATCCACATCGCCACCAATACGTATGAATTGGGCAATCCGGACCTGACGCGCGAAACGTCGCACAACATCGACCTGACGCTGCGCAAGCATTCGGGCGACACGACGTTCTCGGCCAGCGTGTTCCATAACCGCGTGAAGAACTACATCTACGCCAACACGCTGGACCGCTACGAGGACTTCCGTCTGATCGAATACACGCAGCAGGACGCGGAATTCACGGGCGTGGAAGGCGAGCTGCGTCACCAGTTCACGCCGATCTTCTCGGCGGCGGTGTTCGGCGACTACGTGCGCGGCAAGCTGACGGGTGGCGACGGCAATCTGCCGCGCATCCCGGCCGGACGCGCGGGCGTGCGCGGCAACTTCAAGTGGCAGCAGTGGTCGGGCGGCGTCGAATACGCACGCGTGTTCGCGCAGAAGGACATCGCGGCCTATGAAGACACCACGCCGGGCTACAACATGGTCAATGCGGTGGTCGCGTATCGCGGTCAGTACGGCGCCACGGGCTACGAAGTCTACCTGCGCGGCACCAACCTGCTGAACAAGCTGGCTTACAACCACGCCTCGTTCATCTCGACGGTTGCGCCGCTGCCCGGCCGCAGCGTGCTGCTGGGCGTGCGCATGACCTACTGATCGGGTTGGGGGCGGCGCCGGCCTGTGCTATTTTCGGCGGGTGCCGCCGTCCGCGGCGGCATCTCGCGCCAGGAGCCCGCCATGCTGAAGTTCGCCGCCAATCTGTCGATGATGTACACGGAACATGCGTTCCTGGACCGCTATGCGGCGGCCGCGGCCGACGGCTACGCGGGCGTGGAGTGCATGTTTCCCTATGAAGCGCCCGCCGCGTTCGTGCGCGAGCGCATGGATGCCGCCGGAGTCGCGCAGGTGCTGTTCAACGCGCCGCCCGGCATCGCCGCTCAGGGCGATCGCGGGCTGGCTGCGCTGCCGGGCCGGCAGGCCGAGTTCCAGGCCGGCATCGAGCAGGCGCTCTCGTATGCCACCGCATTGTCTTGCTCGAATGTCCATGTGATGGCGGGCGTTGCGCCGCCCGATGCCTCGCGCGAGGCGATGCTGGACTACTATCACGCCAATCTCGACTGGGCCGCCCGCGAGGCGCGCTCGGCCGGCGTCACGCTGCTGATCGAGCCGATCAACACGCGCGACATCCCCGGCTATTTCCTGAACCGCCAGGACGAGGCGCATGCCGTCGTGCAGGCGGTCAACGCGCCCAATCTGAAAGTGCAGATGGACCTGTACCACTGCCAGATCGTCGAGGGCGACGTCACTGCCAAACTGCGCGAGTACCTGCCCACCGGGCGCGTGGGTCACCTGCAGATCGCTGGCGTGCCGCTGCGCCAGGAGCCGGACCGGGGCGAACTCGATTACGGCTGGATCTTTGGCGTGCTGCGCGAATTGCAGTACACCGGCTGGATCGGCTGCGAGTATCGTCCCGCAGGTTCCACGTCAGCCGGTTTGCGCTGGCTGGGCGCCGCGCGCGCCTGATCGGCAACAATCGGCGTATTTGAAGTTCAAAAGGAGTGAGCGTCATGTTCCAGGGCATGCTGCGCATGCTGTTTTCGGCGGCGCTGGCCGCGGCCATGCCGGCCGCGTCGTGGGCGGCCGACTATCCCGACCGGCCCATCCGGTGGCTGGTGCCGTTCAGCGCGGGCGGCGGCAGCGATCTGGCGACCCGCATCGTGGCCCGCCATGTCGGCGAGACGCTGGGGCAGCCGGTGGTGGTCGAGAACCGCCCGGGCGCCGCCACCATCGTCGCCGCGCAAGAGGCCGCGCGCGCTCAGCCGGACGGCTACACGGTGCTGACGGCGGGCATGAGCACGCTGGCGCTCAATCCGTGGCTGTACAACGATCTGCCCTACGATCCGCAGCAGCAACTGACGCCGGTGTCCACGCTGGTGGCGTTGCCCATCGTGCTGGTGGCCGCGCCGGATTCGGGCCTGCACACGCTGGGCGACGTGAAGACCTACCTGAAACGCGAACCGCCCGGCAGCTACGCGTCGCTGGGCGTGGGCAGTCCGCATCATCTGGCGATGGAACTGTTCATGGAGACCGTCGGCGGCCGTGCGACGGCGGTGCCGTACAAAGGGTCGCCGCCCGCGCTGCAGGACGTTGCCGCGGGCGTGGTCCCGCTGATGATGGCGGACCTGGCCGCCGCCCGGCCGCTGATCCAGGCGGGCAGGCTGCGCGCGATTGCCGTGCCCGCCGCCAAGCGGTCCACCCAATTGCCGGCCGTGCCGACGTTCGCCGAGGCCGGCGGGCCGATCTTCGAGGCGGCGGCCTGGCAGGGCGTGGTCGCGCCGGCCGGCACGCCCGCGCCCATCGTTGAACAGCTCAGTCACGCGATCCGGCAAGCGCTGGCATCGCCGGATGTGGTCAAGCAACTGACGCTGCAGGGCATGGAACCGGCCGGCAGCACGCCCGACGCCTTTCGCGCCTACACGCGTCAGGAGCACGAGCGCTGGGGCGCGGTCATCCAGGGCAAGGGGCTTGCCGCCGAATAAGGGGCGGGGTAACAGCCGCCAGGTAACAGAGGCGGCAACGTGTAACGCCGGCGTGCACGGCGGCGGCGCGGGCGTACGATAAAACGATGCGCATCCGGCCCGGACCGCGGGCGAGGAGACTGCCATGTCTTTGATCGTAGCTGCCCGCTTCGAGGGCTTCGAAGCCGCCAAGGCCGCAGCCAGCCGCCTTGCCACCAGCGGCTTTCCCGACTGGGATATCCATACCTTCTACGTCAATCCCGCCGGCGAGCACGGCCGCTTTCCGTATGGTGGCGACCGGCGGTCCGATCCCGACGCGGGGCGCGCCGACATGGGCGCCTATCTGGGCGCAGGCGGCGTGGGGGCGGTATTTGCGGTGTTCGGCGGATTCGTCGCGGCGGAACTCAGCGACTCCACGGCGGCAATCCTGGCCGCGGCGGGTGTCGGCGCGTATCTCGGGTCGCTGTTTGGCGCGCTCTGGGTGACGGGTCACGGCACCACGCAGCACGGCCACTTCAACCCCGATTCCCATGCCGAGATCCGCCAGGCCGGCGTCATGGTCGCCGTGCGGGTCCGGCCGCAGCGCGAGATCCTGGCGTGCCGCATCCTGCGCGATGCCGGCGGCGCCGACGTGGAACATGCCAACGGCCACTGGCGCAACAATCACTGGGAAGACTTCGACCCGCTTTCGCTGCCGCAGCGCGAGCCGGGCTTTGGTTGAGGGCGGATCAATCCGGCGCGGGGATCGGCGCCTTGCGGCTGCGCTGCGCCGTTGCCGCGCAGCCGGCGGACGCGACGATGATGCCGAGAATCGCCAGCCACTGCGTCTGCGACAGGTGTTCGTTCAAGACCACGACACCGGCCAGCGCGCCCATCGCGGGCTCCATGCTGAGCAGCACGCCGAAGGTCTTCTGCGGCAAGCGACGCAGCGCCACCATTTCCAGCGAATAGGGCAGCGCGCTGGACAGGATGCCGACGGCCACGCCCGCCAGAATCAGTTTGGGATCCAGCAGCGCCATGCCCGCGTGTGCCGCGCCGACGGGAAGGGCGACCATCGCGGCCGCCAGCAGACCGAGCGAGGTAGCCTGGCCGCCATGCACGTTGCCGGCCATCTTGCCGAAGATGATGTACAGCGCCCAGCACACGGCAGCGCCCAGCGCGTACGCGATGCCTTGCGGATCGAGGTCGTGGACGGATTGGCCGGTGGGGATGAGCAGGATCAGGCCGGCCAGCGCGCAGGCGATCCATACAAAGTCGATAGCCCGCCGTGACAGCACCACGGCCAGCGTCAAGGGTCCCGTGAACTCGATGGCGATGGCGATGCCCAGCGGCAGGGTTTTGAGCGCCATGTAGAACAGCAGGTTCATGCACGCCAGCGTCACGCCGTACAGGGCGATCTTCGCGGCGTTGCGGCGCGTCAGCGGAAAGCGCCACGGCCGCCAGAAGGCCAGCAGGATGATGGCGCCGATGACGATGCGATACGCGGTGGTGCCCTGCGCGCCCACCTCGGGAAACAGCGATTTCGCGAACGACGTGCCCACGCACAGTGATGCCATGGCGCCGATCAGCGACAGGGTGGGAAGCAGGGTGGACGCTGAGCCGTTGTGTCCGTTGTTCAAGGTGGCGGCGGTCATGGAAGGCAGGGGCTTAGGGTAAGACGCTTGTACTGGGACGATTCGGCGTGAGGGCGGATGGTCAGGGCTGCGGATTCATCGCCGTGGAAGCCAGCACGTACATGGCCAGCCCCAGCATGATCGCGCCCAGAATGCCCTGCTGGGCGCGCAGGAACCACGGATTGCGCGCGACCCAGCCGCGGATGCGCGACGCGCCGTACGCAAAGCAGCTGCCGTAAGGCAGGCTGAGCGCTTTCATCGTGACGCCCAGCACCAGCATCTGGATCCAGACCGGGCCATTGTCCGGCGAGGTGAACTGCGGCAGGAAGGCGATCATGAAGAGCAGCACCTTCGGGTTCAGCAGGTTGGTGATGAAGCCCTGCCAGAAGGCGTCGCGCGCGTCGCCCGGCCGGGCGGCCAGCGACACCTCGGCGGCGTTCGCGCACCGGATCATCGCCTTGATGCCCAGGTATCCCAGATACAGGCCGCCTGCGGCTTTGATGCCCACGAAAAGCGTGGGGAAGGTCCGCAGCACGGAGGCCAGGCCCAGCACGACGGCCGGGACCTGGATGAAGCCGGCGGCCACGTTGCCCAGCACGCTATGGAAGGCGGGACGAAACCCTTGCGTCATGCCGCGCGACAGCGTGAGGGCCATGTCGGGGCCGGGCGTGAGCTTCAAGGCCGCATCGGCGGCCAGGAAAAGCAGGAAAAGCTGGAGTGAGGGCATTGCAGGGTGCAGCGTGGAAATTCCCGACGGCGCGGGCGGAGGGCTCCCAGTGTAAGCAAGCCGCTTGAATTATTCCTGCGTCGGGAGCGCTCGAAATGAAGTTTCCCGTCGAATTCGCGACGGTTTGCATCGCGGCCACGATTAGAATCAGCCGATACCCGCCTTCCGCTCCACTTCCCACCCGCACACGCGTTCCGAGCGCCCCATGGAACTAGACGATTTCGATCTGCAGATCCTGCAAAGCCTGCAGGAAGACAACCAGCGCACCAGCCAGGACGTCGCACAACGCGTGAACCTGTCGCCGGTGTCCTGCCTGCGCCGCATGAAGCGGCTGCGCGAATCCAAGGTGGTGACCGCGGACGTGTCCGTCGTGGACCCCGCCGCCGTGGGCCGCGGAATCACGATGGTGGTGCTGGTATCGCTGGAAAGCGAGCGCGCCGACAAGCTCGACCAGTTCAAGCGCGCCATGCAGACCGCGCCCGAGATCATGCAGTGCCTGTCGGTAACGGGCGAAGTCGACTTCGTGCTGACGCTCACCATGCGCGACATGGCCGAGTACGAAGTGTTCGCGCAGCGCCATTTCTGGGGCAACCCGAACGTGAAGCGGTTTTCGACGCTGGTGGTGATGAGCCGGGTGAAGAATGGGCTGACTGTGCCGGTGACGGTGCCCGGCTGAGGGCCAGATTTCAGGCTCAGCCCGGATGCGGGGCGTCCGATCCAGGCGGCCTGGCATCGAATAAGGTTCGGCTCGCCGCCTCCGACACACTGCGCAAATGCAGGTCCCGCTGCGGAAAGGGAATCTCGATCCCCGCCTCCCGTAGCGCGTCATACATCCGCGCCATCATGTCGCTGCGGATCTCGATCCATCGGTCGAAGTCGTAGGTCCAGGCCCGCAAGCTGAAATCCAGCGTGCTCGCGCCAAACCCCATGAACAGCACCATCGGCGCGGGCTCGGTGACCACGCCCGGCGTCTGCCGCGCAACGCCATCCAGCAATTCCAGCACCTGCCTCGGATCGGTGCCGTAGGCCAGTCCGATACTGACCTCGATACGTCGGCTGCGATCCAGCATGGTCCAGTTCGTGAGCTTTTCGGACAGCAGCGTGCCATTCGGCACGATCACGTCGGCGCCTTCAAAGGTCTTGATTCGCGTGGCGCGCATGCCGATGTCGCGCACCTGGCCGGACGTGCCGCTGATCTCCACCACATCGCCCGGCTGGATTGGCCGTTCGAACATCAGGATCAGCCCCGACACGAAGTTGTTCACCACGCCTTGCAGCCCGAAGCCGATGCCCACGCCCAGGGCGCCGAACACGATGGTGAGCTGGCTGGTCTGGAAACCCGCCGCGGACAGCGCGATGCCCAGCCCGAGCAGCAGCACCAGGTAGTACGACAGCGAGGCGATGCTGTTGCCGACGCCGCGCGGCAGCGACATGCGGGTCAGCACCTCGTCGTGCAGGATGATGCGGATGGTGCGCGCGGCCCAGAAGGCGATCAGTACCGAGATCGCAAAGACCAGGACGTTGCCCAGGCTGATCGAGATCTGGCCGAACTCCAGCGTATAGGACAGCACCTGGGTCACGAACGCATAGGTGCTGCGCAGGACGCGGAAACGGTCCATCGTGTAGACCGCCCAGCCCACCACGGCCGCGGCGCTCACCAGGCGGATCAGCAACTGCACCAGCGGCGGCGCATGATCGCGCGCCAGCCGGAAGCGCGAAATGCCCTGGCGCGCCAACAGCAGTTGCAGCAAGGTGATGATGACGGTGACGCCCGCGTACAGCACGAGCCCGAAGTAGCCGCTGCCGATGATGCCGCTGGTCAGCATTTCGGACAGCGACACATTGCCGATGAGGTTCGCTCCCAGCGACACGCACAGCAGCGCGGCCGCGCCCCACGCCACGGCGCGCAGCGCGCGCACCAGCCGCTCGGAGCCGGGCGGATAAGTCTGGCGCCGGCCCCGTGCCAGCAGCCAGAGAATCGCCGCCAGCGCCAACCCGGCCATCGCGACGGTCGACAGGCGGTAGTACAAGGTGTTGGCCAGGAACAGGAACCCCAGCCGTTCGGCCAGGAAAAGCGCGGTGATGACGCGCGGCCAATGGTCCAGGTGCCGCCGGCTGGCCGGCGGAAGCAGGCGCAGCACGGGCACCGCCGCCAGCACCAGCGCAATCTGCTGGACCATCAATGGGGCGTCCGGCTCCAGGGCCAGCACGCCCATCATGGACAGCAGCACCCACGTCGACAGCGGCCGTCCCAGCACGCCGGCGGCGGTTTCGCTCATGACGCCGGTGCGGATGGCGTTGCGGCTTTTGCGCGCCAGCCAGAGCAGAAGCGGCAGCAGCAGCAGTTGCAGGGTGTGTAAGGCGCGCTGGTTGCTGGCGCCCGCCGCCCCGTAGTCGCGCGCGAATCGCACCTCGATGTCCAGGCCCTCGCGCAGCAGGGTCAACGTGTCCTGGTCGGTTTTACCGGCCCAGTCCAGCGCCCAGAGCGGCGGCGAATCCACGCGCAGCAGCCGCGCATCCACGTAGTCGATGGCCTCCATCACCTGGCGCTGGCCTGCCTTGATCTGTTCCTCGATCGCGTTGGCCCGCTGCTCCAGCTCGACCTGGCGCGACAGCGGCCCGGACAGCGCCTGACTGGCCGCCGCCAGTTGCGCGATCACCGCGTCGATGCGCTCAGCCAGCGCGGCCGGCAACCCGGATGCCCCCGGCGCATCCTTGATCGCCTGCCAGGCCGTGCGCCGCCGCAGCAACTCGGCCGCATCGCTGGCGTACCACGCGGTTGCCTGCCGCATCTCGACCTGCCACCGCGCCAGCCGCCGCACATCAAAAATCCAGTGCCGCTCCAGGCTTTCGAGCCGCATGATCGGAAAGTTGCGAAGCTGCGCCGGCTGGAATTCGTAGAGCTTTTCGTCGGCGGATTTGGCAATGGCGTCCAGCGGCGGCATCAGCGCGGCAACGGGATCCGCCGTGGCGGCGCGCTGCAGGACGCCCTCGGCGTAGCGCAAATCGGTGTCTGCCCGTAGCGGGATTTCGGCCATCTGGATCGCGGCGGGCGCTTGGGCGGCGGGCGCCGGCGTCTCCGCCCCAAGCGCCGCGCCCGCCCAGCCCAGGGCCAGGCCAAAGAGGCAGAAGAGGATTCGTGCGCGGGCGCGCATATCGCGACTCCGTGGTGGGGGACGGACGTGCGGTTACGGGGATTCTGCTGCGGGACGGCATGTCACGATATCGCGAAATGCGGCGGGTAAGAAGGGGGCGGCGCGGGAGGGGCGTCATTCGCAATTCGCGAATGGCGAATGGCCGCGCTCCACGCGCTCCACGCGCCGATCGAGAGGTCAGTCCCACTCCGGGTGCGCATCCAACATTACTGGCGGCCGGGTGGCTGGCAGCCCGTAGACAATTTGCTCACTATCTGCTCATTGATCACAAATCTGCTCAATCTTGAAATATCTGCTCAGTTGAGTAGTATCTGCTCATTAATGAGCAGATACTGAGCAGATACATGAACAAAGTGACGCGAGAATCAGTTCTAAATGCGATCCGGTACTTGGCTATGTCCGGGCGGCGTGAGGTCTCGTCCAGCGACGTCATCTCGGCGACGCAGGGCAGCTCAGCGACCGTTCGGCGGTATCTGGACGCACTGTGCGCGGCCGGGCTGCTCATACGCAGCGGCCGCGCGCGGGCAACGCGATATCGGCTGACGGACGCAGCAACGATCGATAGACCTGGCGTCACCGAGCCGCTACCCGCGCCTGAGACCCGTCTGCATCCAACCTGGTCGGCTGCCGCGGTTGAGCTGAACAAGAAGCTCGATGTGCCCCTGGCTGCGCGCGATCCGGTGTCGTATCAACGCGAGTTTGTCGATAGCTATGTGCCAAATGAAAGCTGGTTGATGCCGAAATCTCTGGCTGAAGAGTTGTTTCGATCAGGAAGCATGAAAGAGCAACTGCCGGCCGGAACCTACGCTCGCGAGGTACTGGAACCACTCCTCATTGACCTGTCATGGTCGTCCTCTCGACTTGAAGGTAATCCCTACACCATGCTGGCTACCGAGGAACTGTTCAAACAAGGGACAGCCGGGGGCGATGCGAACGCGGTGATGCTGCTCAATCACAAGGCAGCGATCGAGTTCCTCGTGGAAATGGTTCCGCTTCAGGGGCTCTCGACCGCGGTCGTCCGAAATCTGCACGCCGTGCTAATGCAAGACCTGCTTGCTGACGGCAATGGACTCGGGGCCATCCGGCAGAAAGTGGTCAACATCAGCGACACCGTTTATGTACCCAGCCAGGTGCCGGCAATCCTCGAGGAAATGTTGGAGGCCATTCTGCTCAAGGCCAGGCATATCAAGAATCCGGTGGAGGCAGCCTTCTTCCTCTGGGTCAACCTGGCATACCTGCAACCGTTTGAGGATGGCAATAAGCGCACCGGGCGGCTGGCCGCCAACATTCCACTGATGCTCTACAACTGTTCGCCGCTGTCATTTCTGGATGTCGATCCGCGCGATTACGCGCGTGCGATGCTAGGTGTTTACGAATACCTGGATGTGACGCTCGCGGTGGACTTGTTCGCATGGACGTACCGCCGCTCTCTGAAGAAATATGTCGTGGTGATGGAATCACGGGGCAGGCCGGATCCACTGCGATTGCGATATCGCGACAGTCTGAATGAGGCGATCAGCCTGGTGGTCCGGGACAGACGGTCCGTGCAGGATGCGGTTGAAGTGCTGGGCCTTAATGAGAGCGCGGCGCCTGGATTCGAGACAATGCTGCGGGATGACCTGAAGAAGCTGGAGGTGTTCAACTACGCTCGCTACCGGCTCACGCTGAGCGCGACGCAAGCCTGGATTGACGACGGCCGTCCGCAGTGAGCGTGAATGGAAGACCAAAACAAAAAGCCCCGCCTTGGCAGAACCGGGCGGGGCTAAATGCTTGAATCTCTTAATGCATGAATCTTTTGGTGGCCTGGGGCGGAATCGAACCACCGACACAAGGATTTTCAATCCTCTGCTCTACCGACTGAGCTACCAGGCCAACGAAGCCCGCCACTATACACAAAATGTCGGGACACGTGGCGGCGCAATGCCGCCACCAACAAAACATGGGCGGCGAAGCGCCGCCACAAACAAAAACACGTGCGGCGCAATGCCGCCACCAACAAAACACGGGCGGCACAGCCCCACCACCAACAAAAAACCCAGCGCAAGGCTGGGCTTTTTGTGGGAACCGAAGCTCCCGGAAATTCTTTTGGTGGCCTGGGGCGGAATCGAACCACCGACACAAGGATTTTCAATCCTCTGCTCTACCGACTGAGCTACCAGGCCAACGAAGTCCGCAACTATACACAATTTTTTTCGGTTGTGCCAGCCGGGCGGGGTGAAGCGTCTCTTTTTTTCGCGCCCGAGCACGAAACTGCGCAGCGCAGGGGCAGCAAAGCCCCAGACTGTTGGCTCCACGGCACGAATGGACGCCATCTGGCCGCGATTGGGGACGGGAATGGCCTGGGGATAACCCGCAGGAGTATAATCGTCAGCGGTTTTGCTGTTACAGCCGGATGCTTTCGCGTCTTTGATGCGCGACAAGCGGGCTGCGACGCATTGTTCTTATAGTGGCAGTACTTAACGCTTAGCCGCGGGTGGCTTTCCGCCATCCCTCACACATGTCGGTAGCTGTCCTTGCCTTCGGTCTGAATCACACGTCCGCGCCGGTGTCGGTCCGCGAGCGCGTGTCCATGCCCGTTGATCTGGTCAAGCCCGCCCTCGAAGGCTTGCGTTCGGCATTCGGCGGTTCTGTCCGCGAAGCCGCCATCCTGTCCACCTGTAATCGCACCGAGATCTACTGCGCGGCCGACGGCCACGTGGCGGATCAGTTGCCCGCCTGGCTGGCTGAACACAACCGCCTGGACGCCGGCACGCTGCGCCCGCACCTCTATCGCCATCATCAAGACGACGCCGTGCGTCACGCCTTCCGCGTGGCAAGCGGCCTCGATTCCATGGTGCTGGGCGAAACCCAGATCGTGGGCCAGATGAAGGACGCGGTGCGCGCCGCCGGCGAAGCCGGTTCGCTCGGCACGCTGCTGCACCAGATGTTCCAGCGCACCTTCTCGGTCGCCAAGGAAGTCCGGTCGCAAACCGCCATCGGCGCCGAATCCGTGTCCATGGCCGCCGCCGCGGTGCGTCTTGCCGAGCGCGTGTTCGGCAACCTGGATCAAGCCCGCACGCTGTTCATCGGCGCCGGCGAAATGATCGAATTGTGCGCCACGCACTTTGCCGCGCAACGTCCGCGCAGCATGGTGGTGGCCAACCGCACGGCCGAGCGCGCCGAACTGCTGGCCAACCGCTTTTCGGCCAGCACGATGAAGCTGTCCGACCTGACCGAGCGGCTGTCCGAGTTCGACGTCATTGTTTCCTGTACGGCAAGCTCCCTGCCCATCCTCGGCCTGGGGATGGTTGAACGGGCTACACGCCTGCGCCGTCACCGCCCGATGGTCATGATCGATCTGGCCGTGCCGCGCGACATCGAGCCCGAAGTCGGCCGTCTGGACGACGTCTATCTGTATTCGGTGGATGACCTGGGCCGGCTGGTGCAGACTGGCACCGACGCCCGCCGCGCCGCGGTGGTGCAGGCCGAGGCCATCATCGAAACCCGCGTCCAGGGCTTCATGCACTGGATGCAGTCCCGCGAAGTGGTGCCCGTCATCCGCGACCTGCACCAGGCCGCCGAAGACGTCCGCGCCGCTGAACTCGAACGCGCCCGCCGCCTCTTGGCGCGGGGCGAATCGCCCGAAGCCGTGCTTGAGCAACTGGCGCACGGCCTGACCCAAAAGTACCTGCACGGCCCGCTCGCGGCGCTGAACCGCAGCGAAGGCGACGACCGCAAGCAACTGCTTGCCTGGATGCCGCGCCTCTTCCCCGGCCGCGACTCCCGCCGTTAGCGGCGTTGCCCCACGTCCCGCCTCATGGCGGGCGTTCGCTTTGTGGGCGCCCGCTTTTTCTGTTTTCTCTCTTGGTCTTCCCCTCATGAAATCTTCCATGCGCAGCCGGCTGGAGCATTTGTGCCATCGCCTGATCGAGGTCGATGCCCTGCTCGCCGAACCGGAAACCGCGTCCGACATGGACCGCTTTCGCAAGCTTTCCCGCGAGCGCGCCGAACTGGAACCGGTAGTCGAAGCCTTCACCGCGTTTGCCCGCACCGAGGAAGACATCGCGACCGCGCAGGAGATGCTGTCCGAGCCCGACATGAAGGCCATGGCCGAGGAAGAGATCAAGTCCGGGCGCGGCAAGCTGGAAACGCTGGAAGCGGCGCTGCAGCTTCTGCTGCTGCCGCGCGACCCCAACGATGGGCGCAGCGTGTTCCTGGAAATCCGCGCGGGCACGGGCGGCGACGAAAGCGCGCTGTTCTCGGGCGACCTCTTGCGCATGTACACGCGCTACGCTGAACAGCGTGGCTGGCGGGTGGAGCTGATGTCGGAAAGCGCGTCGGAACTGGGCGGCTACAAGGAAGTGATCGCGCGCATCGACGGCGACGGCGCGTATGGCCGGCTGAAGTTCGAGTCGGGGGCGCACCGCGTGCAGCGCGTGCCGGCGACCGAGGCGCAGGGCCGCATCCACACGTCGGCCTGCACGGTGGCCATCATGGCCGAAGCCGACGCGATGTCCGAGATCGTCATCAATCCCAGCGACCTGCGCATCGACACCTTCCGCGCCAGCGGCGCGGGCGGCCAGCACATCAACAAGACCGATTCGGCCGTGCGTATCACCCACTTGCCGACGGGGCTGGTGGTGGAGTGCCAGGACGACCGTTCGCAACACCGCAACAAGGACAAGGCCATGCAGGTGCTGGCCGCGCGCCTGAAAGACAAGGAAGAGCGCGAGCGCCAGAGCAAGGAAGCAGCCGAGCGCAAGAGCCTGATTGGCTCGGGCGACCGGTCCGAGCGCATCCGCACCTACAACTATCCGCAGGGCCGCGTCACCGATCACCGCATCAACCTGACGCTGTACAAGCTGCAGCAGATCATGGAAGGCGACCTCGAGGAACTGACCGGCGCGCTGATCGCCGAGCATCAGGCCGAGCAGCTTGCCGCGCTGGGCGACGATATTTAAGGCCGACGCCATGACCGCGCCCCAGATCAAGAGTCTGCTGCTCGACAAGCGCCTGCCGCGCCTGGAAGTGCGCATGCTGCTGGAGCGCGTGCTGAACAAGCCGCGCGCGTGGCTGCTGGCGCACGACACCGATGCGCTGGCGCCGGAGGTGGCGGCGGCGTACGAGGCCCTGGCGCAGCGCCGGCTGGCCGGGGAACCCATGGCCTACCTGCTGGGCCATCGCGAATTCATGGGACACCGGTTCCGCGTGACGCCCGACGTGCTGATTCCGCGACCCGATACTGAAGTGCTGGTGGAAACCGCGCTGGAATGCATCGAAGGCCTCACCGGGCCGATGGTGCTGGACCTGGGCACGGGCAGCGGTGCGATTGCGGTGTCGATTGCGCTGGCGCGGCGCGACGCGCGGGTGATGGCGTCGGACGTCAGCGCCGCCGCGCTGGCAGTGGCTGCCGGCAATGCCTGGGACCTGACGGCTGCGGTGCGCTTTGTGGAGGGAAGCTGGTACGAGGCGGTGCCGGCTGGCGAAGGGTTTGATCTGATCGTGTCCAATCCGCCGTATGTGGCGAGCGACGATCCGCATCTGGAGCAGGGCGACGTGCGCTTTGAGCCGCGTGGGGCGCTGACTGACGGCGCGGGCGGACTGGATGATCTGGCGCGCATCGTCGAAGGCGCGCGCGCCCATCTGAAACCCGGCGGCTCGCTCTGGATGGAGCATGGCTGGGATCAGGCGGAGCAGGTACGGGGCATGCTCCGCCAGGCGGGGTTCGCAGACGTGCACAGCCGCCAGGATCTGGCGGGGATCGAGCGGATCTCGGGCGGGCGTTTGCGGGTCGCGGGTGCGTGACCTCTTTTGCCGGCAGCCAGTGCCTGGTGTCTGACACCCCGGAAGTATCCGTTCAGGATGCCGCGCCGCTCACCTGGGTGTCTGACACCATCCCGCGCAGATCACGGCCCGACATGTGCTGTTGCATTTCTCCCGGATATACCGGCGCCGCGCCCGGGTAATCGGGCGCTTTTCCCGGCTGTACCTATAATTGACCCATTCCGTTTTGCCTGTCCAAGAGACCACCATGAGCGACGTTCAAGAATTCATCCGCGAAACCGTTACCCAGCACCCCGTCGTGCTGTTCATGAAGGGCACCGCCCAGTTCCCGCAATGCGGGTTCTCCGGCAAGGCCATTCAAATCCTGAAAGGCTGTGGCGTGAAGAAGCTGGTCACGGTCAATGTGCTCGAGGACGACGAAGTCCGCCAGGGCATCAAGGAATTCTCCAGCTGGCCCACCATTCCGCAGTTGTACGTGTCGGGCGAGTTCATCGGCGGCTCGGACATCATGAATGAAATGAACGAGTCCGGCGAACTGAAGACGCTGCTGGAGCAATCCGGCGCCACGGCTTAACGCCATCATGCGGCGGCTCGTCGTCGGCATCACGGGCGCCACTGGCGCGCTCTACGCGGTGCGCATGCTGCAGGCGCTGCGCAACGTCGAAGACGTCGAGACGCATCTGGTGGTGTCCGCCTCTGGCGTGCTGAACATCAAGCATGAGCTCGACGTCAGCCGCCAGGACGTCTATGCGCTGGCAGACCACGTGCACAGCATTCGCGACGTGGGCGCCACGCTGGCGAGCGGCGCGTTTCAGACCGCGGGCATGGTGATCGTGCCGTGCTCGATGCGCACGCTGGCGGCGGTGGCGCATGGCCTGTCCGACAACCTCATTACGCGCGCTGCCGACGTGACGCTCAAAGAGCGCCGCCGCCTGTTGATGATGGTGCGCGAGACGCCGTTCAATCTGGCCCACCTGCGCAACATGACGGCCGTGACCGAAATGGGCGGCATCGTGTTTCCGCCGCTGCCGGCGTTCTATCACCGGCCCAAGTCCATCGAGGAAATGGTGGACCACACCGTGGCCCGCGTCCTGGAAATGTTCGACATCGTCGTGCCCGGTCCGCACTGGGAAGGGACGTAACACGTAACGTAAGCGGGCGTTATTCCACCAGCCCCATGCCGTTCAGCGCGGCCAGGTTCTCCGGCCACTTGCGCGCCCGCGCATTTTGCAGTTCGATGCGCGCCCATGCCATCCATCCGGCCCATTCAATCCGCTTGTCCCACGCGGTGCCCCACGCTTGCAGCGCGGCCAGTCCCGCGGCGGCGTGCTGTTCCGCGGCTTCGAATTCGCCGGCCGTCAGCGCCAGTTGCGCCAGCAGCAGGCGCGGCTCGCCCACCCACGGGTTGTGTTCGACCGCGGCTTCCAGCATGTGCCGTGCGCTGTCCATTTCGGTCAGCGGGTGCATGCGGGTGATGACCTGCCAATACAGCGCGCTGGCGGCCGCTTCATCGCGCGGGCTGAGCGTGGCGCGGCAATTGTCAAAGGCGGGCGGGATGGGAATGCCGGTGTCCTGCGGCATGCGCGATAGCGGCGCCAGCAGATGCGACAGCATCGACAGGATGTTCGACGGCGGCTTCAATGGGCCGGGCCACAACGACGACGCCCAATTCGTTTTCAGGTCGCGGCGCTGTTGCTGCGGATAGCCCGCAAAGATCTCGTCCTGCCAGCTATGCCATTGCTCACCGATGTCGGCGGCGGATACGACGGTGAACGCCGCGACCTGGCGCGGCGTGAAGGTGAAGACCTGTCCATCGGCGCCTTCCAGCGTCAGCCCTTCCGGTCCCGAGCCCTGGCCTTGCAGGATGGCCTGCACGAATCGCGTGCGGGGCATGGCGCAAAACAGGCTGACCCATTCTTCGGCTTCGGTGCCCAGCACGTCGCGCAACGTGTTGCGCTCGCGTTCGCGGTCAAACAGGGTGAGGTCCACGTATTCGTTGCCGTAGACGCTGTGGAACAGGCCCAGGAGGCGCACTTCGCGCGGCTGGTTCCAGAGCGCCAGCGTGCGGTAGACGCCCAGCAGGTGATGCTTGAATGTGCCGGCCTTGTGCCAGTCTTCGCCCGCGCTGCGCGCGAACAGCAGGTCGAGCAGGACGGGCAGGTCGGCGTCGACGGCGGCGTAGTGGTCGGCCAGCAGCGCACGCGCGTGCGGATGGAGTTCGGGGGTGGTGGACATGGTTGGCGGGTAGGGTGGATGAAAGCAGGCTCTATTGTGTCCGCATGCGCCGGCGCTGTCATCGCGGGGTTTATATCGAAATCCGCATATCAATATGAATATTGATCGCTTCCGGTTTTGAAGCGGCCTCACTAGAATCCGGGGACATTATTCCAACCCTCAATCGTTTAAACCTGTAGAGACTGCCATGCGCCTTCGCCATTCCCTCGCCGTTTTCGCCACCGTTCTTGGATTTGCCGGCACCTCGGCGATGGCGCAGGACGCCGAGCTGAAAGTGGGCGTCACGGTCGGCCCGCACGCGCAGATCGGCGAAGTCGTGCAGCAGGTTGCCGCCAAGCAGGGCCTGAAGGTCAAGCTGATCGAGTTCAGCGACTTCATCCAGCCGAACGCCGCGCTGGACGCCAAGGAGCTGGACGTGAACATCTATCAGCACAAGCCTTTCCTGGAATCGCAGAACAAGGCGCGCGGCTACAAGCTGGTGCCGGTGGCGACCGCGGTGGTGCAGCAGATGGGCATCTATTCCAAGCGCGTGAAGTCGCTGGACGATCTGCCGCAAGGCGGCAAGGTGGCCATTCCGAATGATCCGACCAACGGCGCCCGCGCGCTGCTGGTGCTGCAGGCCGCCAAGCTGATCAAGCTGAAGGACGGCGTGACGGTGACGGCGTCGATCTTCGATATCGCCGAGAACCCCAAGAATCTGAAGTTCGTCGAGATCGAGGCCGCGCAACTGCCGCACTCGCTCAAGGACGTGGACGCCGCGGCCGTGAACTCGGCGTACGCGATCCCCGCCGGCCTGTCGCCCGCCAAGGACGCGCTGGTGCTGGAAAGCAAGGACGCACCGTTCGCGCCCGTCGTCATCGCCGCGCGCGAGGACAACAAGAACGATCCGCGCATCGCGCGCTTCATCAAGGCCTACCAGTCCGACGAGGTGAAGGCCTTTGTCGCCAAGCAGTTCCCCGGCGCCTACACGACCTCCTGGTAAGCCGGCGGCGCGATGTCCACTCTGACGATCTATCCCGACAACGCGCCTGATTCCGCGCGCGTGCTGGACGATGCGGCCGAGGTGCAGCGCGAGCTCGCGGCCATCGGCGTGCGCTTCGAGCGCTGGACCGCGGCGGCGCCGCTGGAGCCGGGTGCGCAGCATGAGGCAGTGCTGGCCGCATACCAGCCGCAGATCGATCAACTGATGAACGAACGCGGCTATCGGGCCGTTGACGTCATCAGCCTGGACGCCACGCATCCGGATCGCGCGGCGCTGCGGCGCAAGTTCCTGGCCGAGCACACGCACGCCGACGATGAGGTCCGCTTCTTCGTGGCGGGCAGTGGTCTCTTCGTGCTGCATGCCGAGGGCCGCGTGTATGCAGCGCTTTGCGAGAAAGACGACCTGATTTCCGTGCCGGCGGGTATCCCGCACTGGTTCGACATGGGCTCGTCGCCTGCCTTCACGTGCATCCGGCTGTTCAACGATCCGGCCGGGTGGACCGCGCAGTTCACGGGCGACGATATCGCGACGCGCTTTCCGGTTCTGCCTTGAGGCCCGTGTCGCGCGCTTTCGCGCGCGACAGCCAGGTCTGAACCTCTCGCGCCAATCCCTCCTGCAGCAACTGCGCCGGCGCGCTCATGGCACGGTCGCGCGACCACACCACCGCCAGCACCGGATCCTCCAGCGCCAGCAGTTGGCGCGCCACCAGGCCCTGGCGTTCGGCGTAATGCGCGCCCAGGCTTTCGACGATGGCGACGCCCAGCCCCTCTGCGGCCAGCGCACACGCGGCTGACGACTGCGCCGCTTCGATGATCGGGCGATAGGGCAGCCCGCGCGCCTCCAGCGCCTGGCGCGTCGCGCGGCCGGCGGGTAGGGCGGGGGCCAGCACGATCGGTCCCGCCTCGGCCACCTCGTCCAGCGTCAGGGAGGCTTTCTTCGCCCACGGATGGTCCTGGGCCATGACCGCATGCAGTCCCAACGGCGCGAGCCGCAGGCTGGACACGCGGTCGATGTCCGGCGGCGAGCCGATGATGATGCCCAGGTCGATGCGGTGATCCACGGCCATCTCGATGATTTCCAGCGCGGTGCCGGCGCGCACGGTCACGGCCACCGCCGGATGTGCGCGGCGCACGCCGGCCAGGGCCGGAGGCAGCAGGCTGGACGCGGCGATGGCGACGGCGCCCACGTCCAATCGCGCCAACGCGCCCTGGCGGATGTCGACGGCCAACCGGTCCACGGCCTCGATGCCGGCCAGCGCATTGAGCACCTCGGGTATCAGCGCGCGGCCCTGGCTCGTCAGGTGCAGCCGCCGGTTCTCGCGGCTGAACAGCGCAAAGCCCAGCCGCGTTTCCATGTCGCGCAAGAGCGCGCTGGCGGCGGGCTGCGTCATGTTGACCGAGGCGGCCGCGGCGGTGACGGTGTCCAGCCGGTACATGGCGCGCAGCAGCAGAAGTTCGCGGCGATTGAACATATGAAATTCATATGGAAATAGTCAATTCATCTATTTGACCATATGAACTGGCGGCGGCCAGAATAGCCCATCGCATCCTGCATTCCGCATTTCGACGCCACACCGCCATGCCCGCCAACACCATCGTTTCCGTCACCTGCATTCCCTTGCGCCTGCCGTTCCATCACTGGAGCCCGTCGCCCCTGTTCGCGGGCCGCCCGCGCGACAAGCTGGACAGCGCGCTGGTGCGGGTGCAGACCGAAGACGGCACGGTGGCCTGGGGCGAATCGTATTGCGTGGAGCCGCGCGCCTTGCCCGCCATCTTCGAGACGCTGATCGCGCCCCTGGCCTGCGGGCGGGATGCGGACGACGACACGCTGCTGCCCGGCATGCAGCGCACGCTGCACAACCTGGGGCGGTCCGGTCCCGTGGTGCACGCGCTGGCCGGGCTGGACATCGCGCTGTGGGACCTGCGCGCCAAGCGCGCGGGCGTGCCGTTGTATGCGCTCTTGGGCGGCAAGCGCCGCGAGCGGGTGCGCGTGTATGCGTCGCTGCTGCAGTATTACGGCAACGCCGAACGCCTGGACGCCGTGACCACGCGCGCGCTGAACGAAGGCTATAGCGAGATCAAGCTGCACGAGCGCACCGCCGACGCGCTGGCCGCCGTGCGCCGCAGCACGGGACCCGGCGTGCCGATCATGGTGGACACGAATTGTGCGTGGCTGCCGAACGAAGCCGAAGCCGCCATCGCGGCCATGCGCCCGCACGATCCGTTCTGGATCGAAGAACCCTTGTGGCCGCCGGAAGACGATCGTGCGCTGGCCCGCTTGAAGCAGGCCTGCGGCATCCCGCTGGCGGTGGGCGAGAACGCCAGCAGCGCCACCGATCTGGAGCGCGTGGTCGACACGCAAGCGGCGCAGTACGTGCAGCCCAGCGTCATCAAACTGGGCCTGACCGCCGCGTGGCGGATTGCGCAGAAGTGCGCGGACTCAAGTGTCATCTGCGCGCCGCAGGTGGCGTTTTTCGGCCCCGGCTATCTTGCCAGTCTGCACCTGATTGCCGCGCAGCAAGCCGAGGTGTCGCTGGAACGCCTGTACGTCGAACTGGCGCATGTCCCGTACGGAAAGCGCGTGCCCATCGAGAACGGTTGGGTCAATGTTCCGGACGGCCCGGGACTGGGCGCGGATCCGGAAGCGGAACTCGCCGAGGGCCGGTATAGCGCCTGACACACCGCCAAGAAGCTACAGGCCCGCAGAGGCCGCAAAGAACACGAACCTGGAGACAAAGACATGCACCCATCGCGCAGAGCGTTTCTGATCAACAGCGCCGCCATGGCCGCAGGCGCCGCCGTGTTGCCGTGGTCCTTCGCGGCACGCGCCGCGCAGTACCCGGACAAGGCGGTCCGCTTGTACATCCCGTACCCGCCGGGAGCGGCGACCGACACGCTGGGCCGCATGGCGGGTCAGGTGTATGCCGAGGCGCTGGGCCAGCCCTTTGTCGTGGAAAACCGCGGCGGCGGCGGCACCACGATCGGCACGCGCGCACTGGCGGTGTCGGCGCCCGACGGCTACACCATCGGGATGGTCGACTCCACGTTCACCATCAATCCCGCGTTGCTGGGCGACCGCCAGCCGTACGACGCCATCAAGGACTTCGCGCCGATCTCGCTGATGGCGACGGCGCCCTTCGTCATGGTGGTGCACCCGTCGGTCAAGGCGACGGACATTGCGTCGTTCCTGGCGCTGGCCAAGTCGCAGCCGGGCACGTTGTCGTTCGGATCGGCCGGCGTGGGCAGCGGGCCGCATCTGGCCGGCGAGCAACTGCGCCAGCAGGCAGGCGTGGATGTGCTGCACGTGCCGTATCGCGGCGGCGGCACCGTGATCACCGACCTCTTGGGCGGCCAGGTGCAGTTCGGCTTTGCCACCGTGCCCACGCTGCTCGAACACATCAAGGCCGGCAAGCTGCGCGCGCTGGCGGTCACCAGCCCGCAACGCACCAGCCAGTTGCCTGACGTGCCGACGTTTGCCGAAGCGGGGCTGCCGGGTGTGGATATCTCGCCGCTGTTCGGCGTGATTGCGCCGGCTGGCGTGCCCGAGCCGATCATCGAACGCCTGTCGCAGACGCTGGGCGAATCCGTGCGCAACGGCGCGCTGCGCGACAAGCTGGCCGGGTTGGGCTTTCAGCCGGTCGGCAGCACGCCGGCCGAATTCGCAAAGCGCATCCGCGACGACGTGGCCAAGTGGACCGCCGTGGTCCAGCGCGGCAACATCAAGGCCGAGTAAGCCCCGCAGGCCTAGGCGTACTTGCCCGTCAGGCCGCCGTCCACGAGCAGTTCGGTGCCGGTGATGTAGGACGCATCATCTGACGCCAGGAAGGCCACCGCATTGGCGACTTCCCACGGCGTACCCATGCGTCCCATCGGCACCTGCCGGTCGCGCGCCGCGCGCGCGGCGTCCAGGTCGTTCGCATCGAACATCTTGGCGACGTTGCCGGCGACGCGGGGCGTATCGATCAGTCCGGGAATGACCGTGTTCACGCGGATGCGGTCCGCGGCATATTGCTGTGCGGCCATGCGCGCAAAGTGAATCACCGCGGCCTTGCTGACGCTGTAGGCCAGATGCGGATAGCCGGTGTACCGGATGCCCGCAATGGAAGAGACGGCCACGATGGCGCCGCCGCCCTGCGCGCGCATGACGGGCGCCAGCAGCCGCGTGGCGATCAAGAGGCTGGTCACGTTCACCTGCTGGATGCGGTCCCAGTCCGCGATCGAGATGTCTTCGGGGCCGCCGACCTTGCCGATGCCCGCGTTGGCCTGCAGGATGTCGATGCGGCCAAAGCGGCTCAACGCCGCGTCGACCGCCGCCTGCATCGCGTCCGCATCAGCCACGTCGGCCTGCACCGCCAGCGCGCGGCCGCCGGCCGATTCGACTTCATGCGCGGCCTCTTCGGCGGCGGTCAGGTTGGCGTCCAGCGCGATGATGGCCGCACCTTGGCGCGCCAGCGTCACGCAGCTGGCCTTGCCGATGCTCCAGCCGGGCGCCGACGTGCCCGCGCCTGCCACCAGCGCCACCTTGCCGGCGAAACGCGCATGGGGATGGGGGACGCCGGATTCCGCGCTCACGATTGCCCGCCGTCTTGCTGGTGGGTCTTGCCCTTGCCCACGTACGGAATGGCGTGGTCGATGGTTTCCCAGATGTACCGCCCGGAAGGACTTTGCTGCTCTTCGGCCACGTGCGACACCAGGCCCGCCGCGCGCGAGATCACGGCAAAGCCGCGCATCAGATCGGTCGGCACGCCGATCTCGCTGAGCAGCGCAGCCACGGCGCCGGTCGCGTTGATCGTGATGTGCTTGCCATAGGTCTCGTCAATGGCGCTGGCGAGCCAGCGCAGCGCCTGAACGGACTCGCCGCTCAGATCGCTTTCGGCTTCGGCCAGCGCCAGCAGCTTGATCGCGCGCGGATCGTCCGGCTTGTGCAGGTGATGGCCAAAGCCGGGCAACGGGCTGCGCGATGCGCGGTGTTCGCGCGCAATCGCCAGCGCCTCCGCGGGGCCGTCGGATGCCTGCCGGATGCGGTCCAGCAGGCGCGAACAGTTTTCCATGGTGCCCACGAACTGGCTGCCCACCGCCATCAGGCCGGACGCCACGGCGCCCTGCAGATTCTCGGGCGCGCTCATGTAGATCAGGCGCGTGGCGATCGCGCTGGGCGTCATGCCGTGCTCCATCAGCGTGACCAGCACCGCGTCCACGATGCGCATGTCCACGGGGCGCGCGTCGCGGCCGAGGATCTGCATGATCATGACTTCGGTAAAGGACTTCTTGCCGATCAGGTCCTCGACCAGATCGACGTCGCGATACGACATGCCGGTCAGGTGATGGGCGCAGAGGCGGGTTTCGGGCTTGTTCATGGCGTCTCCTTCAATGCGGCGTCGCGCACCGCGTTCTTCAGCACCTTGCCCACGCTCGAGCGCGGCAGGCTGTCGTGGAAATGGATGTGTTTGGGCGTGGCCACCGGACCCAGCAGCGCGCGCACGTGCGCCTTGAGTGCGTCGCCATCGGCCTGCGCGCCGGGTTGAAGCTGGACGGCCGCGTGAACCGCTTCGCCCCACTTGTCGTCGGGCACGCCGAACACCGAGCATTCGTACACGGCCAGGTGCGCGGACAGCGCGTTCTCGACGTCCACGGGATAGATGTTGAATCCGCCGGTGATGATGACGTCGCGCAGGCGGTCCTTCAGAAACAGATAGCCGCGCGTGTCGATAAGACCCGTGTCGCCGGTGTGCAGCCAGCCGTCGACGATGGTTTCGGCGGTCTTCTCGGGCAGGCGCCAGTAGCCGGTCATCACCAGATCGCCCTGGACCACGACTTCGCCGATCTCGCCGCGCGGCAGCAACGTGCCGTCGGGCGCCATGATCGCCACGTCGGACAGCGGCGTGACGCGGCCGACCGACGCGCGGTTTTCTGCCGCTTCCAGGTCGGCGGGCCGCAATACCGTGACGATCTGCGGCGCCTCGGTCTGGCCGTAGGTCGTGCCCAGCACCGGGCCGAAGAAGGCGCGCGCACGCTCGATCTTTTCGACCGGCATGGGCGCGCCGCCGTAGATCAGGGTGCGCAGCCGCGGAAAGTCCGCGCGCGAGACGCCGGGCTGCGCCATGATCATGTAGATCAGCGTGGGCGGCATGAAGCTCAGCGTGCCGCCGCGCTCGCGAAACGCCTCGGTGATGGTGGCAGGCGACACACTGTCCAGCAGCAGGTGCGCGCCGCCCTGCGCCAGCACCGGCAACAGATAGGTGCCCGTGCCGTGCGTGATGGGGGCGGACACCACGTAGCGGTCTTCGGCGGTGAGGCCCCAGTTGAGGATCTGATTGACGATGCCGGCGTTCCACGCGTGATACGGCTGCATCACGCCCTTGGGCAGGCCGGTGGTGCCGCCCGTGAACTTGATGGCCTGCGTGGCGTCGCGCGGTAGCGCATGGCGCGTGGGGAGGTGGTCTGCAAAGCGCGCGAGCAGCGCGTCCAGCGCCAGGTCAGCGGCCGCGTCGTCCAGCACGATGCGCCGCGCGGAACCCGCCGGCACGAGCGGCGCGCCCACGTCGTCCACGATCACGATGCTCGGCTCGGTCGCATCCAGGATGCGGCCGATCTCGCGCGCCGTGCTGCGGTAGTTCAGCGGCACCCAGACCTTGCCGCTGGCCAGCACCGCCAGCAGCGCCAGGATGTGGCGCGCCGAGTTGCCGGCGCAGATACCCACGCGCGTCTGCGGCTCGGGGTCCAGATCCTGCAGGGCGGCGGCCAGTGCGCGAGTGTCGGCCGCCAGCCGCGCGTAGGTGAGCTGCCCATCGGGACCGTCGAGCGCCACGCGGTCCGGGTACTGCTCGGCCGCGCGGAAGAAGAAATCAATCGGGTACACCTGTGCTCCTTGGTTGGCTAATTGGCCTTGAGGTTGGCGTTCTTCACGACCGCGCCCCACTTGTCGATCTCGCTGGCGATCTTCTTGGCAAAGGTCTCCGGCGTGTTGGGCTGTTGCGGCGCGAAGAAGCCGCCCTGCTTGTAGGAGGTTTGCAGCGCGGGGCTGGCCAGCGCCTTGTTCAGCGCCTGATTCAGGCGGTCGATGACGGGGCGGGGTGTGCCGGCGGGCGCCACCAGGCCGAACCACGATTCCACGTCGAAGTCAGGCAGGCCGGATTCCGCCAGCGTGGGCACATCCGGCGTGGTGGGCAGGCGCTGGGGCGAGGTCACGCCGATGGCGCGCAGCTTGCCCGCCTGCACGTGGGGCAGGGACGACGGCAGGTTGTCGAACATGGAGTCCACCTGCCCGCCCAGCAGGTCCGCCACTGCGGGGCCGCTGCCGCGATACGGCACATGCAGGATGTCGGTGCCGGTCTTCATCTTGAAGAGCTCGCACGACAGGTGAATGGACGATCCGCTGCCCGATGAGGCGCAGGTCAGCTTGCCGGGATGTTGCTTGGCATAGGCGATGTATTCCTGCACCGTCTTGATGGGAAGCTTGGGATTGACCACCAGGATGTTCGGGATGGTCGCCAGCATGCCGACCGGCTCGAAGCCTTTGACGAAGTCGTAGTTGAGCTGGCTGTACAGCGTACGGTTGATGGTGTTGGCGATCGACCCGACGTATAGCGTGTAGCCGTCGGGTGCCGCGCGCGAGACGATTTCGGCGCCGATGTTGCTGTTGGCCCCGGTCTTGTTCTCGACCACGACCGTCTGCCCCAGTTCTTCCGCCAGCGATTTCGCCATCAGGCGCGCCACGATGTCGGTCGCGCCGCCGGCGGCATAGCCGACGACCAGCGTGATGGGGCGATCGGGGTAGGGCTTGGCCGCCCAGGCGGGAGCGGCGGCTACGAGCGCCCCGCTCAAGGCCACCGCCGCAGCGGTCCAGCGCTTGCCGAATGTCTTCATTGTTGTCTCCGTCCTGTTTGTCTAATAATTGGACAGATCTTCGTCTGTCCGCCTTCATATTCGGCTTTGATGGAGGCCCTATCAACGCAAGGTGTCCAGAAATTGAACAAACCGGATTCCGAGGGTTCCGGTCCGCGCATCCTGCGGCGCGGGCTGAAGGTGCTGGGCGTGCTGCGCCAGGCCGGCGCGGCCGGCATGCACGTGGTGGACATTGCGCGGGCCGCCGGCATGCAGCGGTCCACGGTGTATCGCTACCTGGATGTGCTGGTCGAAGAGGGCTACGCGCTGCGCGAATCCGGCGCACCGCGCTGGCGTGTCGCCGAACTGGGCGTGATGATGGCTGGCGATCCGCATGCGCAGGCCGTGCGCAGCCTGCGGCCGTTGCTGCGCCAGATCAGCGACGTCAGCGGCGATTCGGCGTTTCTCATCTGCCGGGCGGCAAACGATTCACTGTGCCTGCATCGCGAGGTCGGCAATTACCCGGTGCAGGTGCTGGCCGTGACGGTCGGGCATCGTCAGCCGCTGGGCGTGGGCGCGGCCGGGCTGGCGCTGCTGGGCGCCTTGCCCGCCGCCGAAGCCGACGAGGTGGTGGCGCAGAACGAGCAGGCGCTGCGCGCCTACGGCGGCATGACCGTGGCGCAGATGCGGCGGTTGGTGGAGAACACGCGCGGGCGCGGCTGGGCCGTGGTGGGCAACGCGGCGGTGCCGGGCGTGCTGGGGGTGGGGGTGGCGCTGTGCGATGCCGGCGGATATCCGCGGCTGGCGGTCAGCGTGTCCAGCCTGATCAGCCGGATGCAGGCGCCGCGCCAGCGCAGCATTGCCGAACTGATCCGCGCGCAGGTGGCGCAGAGTGGGTTCGGCATGCCGCACGGGGCGGCGGCAGGCGAGGGGGACTGAGGCCCGCCGCGATGTTGCTTCGGCGGCGGGCGGGGGCTGCTCTGATCAGGCCGCGGCCGGCGTCGGCACGCGGTACGTCTTCTGGTAGTGCACCGTGAACGTCTTGAAGGCGTCCAGCGCCTTGTGGGGATCGTGTCCCGGCTTGACGAGGAAGCTGTCAAACCCCACGCGCGCCTGGTAGTGGATGGTGTCGATCATCACGTCGCCAACCGCGCGCAGCTCGCCTTGCCATTCGTAGCGCGTGCGCAGCAGCTGGGCCAGCGAATAGCCGCGGCCATCGGTGTACACCGGAAAGTCCACGGCAATGAACGCGATGCTTTCGGGATGCAGCACGCCGTCGGCATCCGCCAGATCCGTCAGGTCGGCATCGGGGTTCAGCAGCACGGCCACGGGGTGCTTGTGGCGGCGCAGCGTGGCGCGAGAAGTCTTCCAGACGGACAACGGCACGATCCAGCCGGGTTCGTCCGACGGCACCTGGCCTTCGGCGGGCACTTCGGGTTCGGGCACGAAGGGGCGCGACGTATCGGCCTCCAGTTTGCCGTTGCGGATGAGATGGGGCCCGGGGGCGTCGTGGGCGTAGATCTCAGACATGGGCGGGCTCCGCGACTTGCGTGGGTTTGGCGAAGGCAGGGTCCGCGTACACGTCCTGCTTGAAGGGATCGATGCCGACGCGGTCGACCACGTCGATGAAGCGTTCGGCGTCGCTGTCGCGCAGGCCCAGATACGTGCGGATCAGTCGGTCCACCACGCCCGGCACCTGATGGCGCGCGAACGACGGGCCGATGATGCGGCCGATGGCCGCGCCGCCGCCATGCGTGGATTCGAGGTCGGGCAGCGGCTTGGCGGCGCCGTTCTGGCGGCCGCCCACCGTGACTTGATACCACTCCTCGCCCGCCTTATCGACGCCAAGAATGCCGATGTGGCCGACGTGGTGATGGCCGCAGGAGTTGATGCAGCCCGAGATGTTCAGGTCCAGCTCGCCGATTTCGAACAGGTAGTCCAGGTTGTCGAACTGGCGCTGGATGGCTTCGGCCACGGGAATGGAGACGGCGTTGGCCAGCGCGCAGAAGTCTCCGCCCGGACAGGCGATGATGTTGGTGAGCAAACCGACGTTGGGCGTGGCGAGGTTCAGGGCCTCAAGCTTTTGCCACAGCTCGTGCAGCCGTGCGCGGCGCACGTCGGCCAGGATCAGGTTCTGTTCGTGCGACACGCGCAGTTCACCGTAGCCGAAATCGTCGGCCAGGTCGGCCACCGCATCCATCTGGTCGGCGGTAATGTCGCCCGGCGGCACGCCGGTGGGTTTCAGCGACACGGTCACGGCCGCGTAGCCGGCAACCTTGTGCGCATGCACGTTGGTGCGCAGCCAGCGCGCGAAGCGCTTGTCGCCGGCGGCCAGCGCGTCGGTGTTGTCGATGTCGGACGCGGCGGCCGCGTCGTGCTGCGGCCAGACGAAGCGCGCCTTGATGCGGTCCACGAATTCCTGGGTGATGGTGTCGGGGCCGCCCTTGATGCGCTGCCACTCTTCATCGACCTGCTGCGCGTAGACCTCGGGCGTCAGGTCCTTGACCAGGATCTTGATGCGCGCCTTGTACTTGTTGTCGCGGCGGCCATGCAGGTTGTAGACCCGCAATGCAGCCTGCAGATAGGTCAGCAGGTGCTGCCATTCGACGAACGGATTGATGAGCTTGCCGACGATGGGCGTGCGGCCCAGGCCGCCGCCGATCCACACGCGAAAGCCCAGCTTGCCGTCGCGCTCGACGGCCTGCAGACCGATGTCGTGCACGCCCACGGCCGCGCGGTCTTCCACCGCGCCGCTGACCGCGATCTTGAACTTGCGCGGCAGGAAGGCGAATTCGGGATGCAGCGTGGACCACTGGCGGATGATTTCGCACCAGATCAGCGGATCGACCAGTTCGTCCGGCGCGACGCCGGCAAAGTGGTCGGTGGTGGTGTTGCGGATGCAGTTGCCGCTGGTCTGGATGGCGTGCATCTGGACCGTGGCAAGCTCCGCCAGGATGTCCGGCACGTCTTCCAGCTTGGGCCAGTTGAACTGGATGTTCTGGCGCGTGCTGAAGTGTCCGTAGCCGCGGTCCCACTTGCGCGCGATGTGCGCCAGGGTGCGCAACTGGCGCGACGCCAGCAGGCCATACGGAATGGCGACGCGCAGCATGGGTGCGTGGCGCTGGATGTACAGGCCGTTCTGCAGGCGCAGGACGCGGAAATCGTCCTCGGTAAGCTGGCCGTCGAGGAAGCGGCGCGTCTGATCGGCAAACTGCGCGACACGCTGCTCGACAAGCTGTTGATCGACGGGGTCATACACGTACATGTCTACTGCCCTTGGAAGTCTTTTCGGTCTGAACCCCGGGGATGGGGCGGGCGCACGGCGCCGGCAAAAACGGGATTCATAACCGTAACAGCCACCCGCAAAGACCGTCTAAGTCATTCTGGTAATAAAGAAATAAGGCCCCGGAGGGGCCTTATGGGTTCTGATTGCTAATTCGGTGCAGTGGTGAGCTTACGAATTTATAAGGATATTCGCGTTGTCCTCGAACAAGCTTTCGACGCAGCTACAACGCCGCATTCACCGCCCACCGGGCCACGCACACCAGAATGATCACCAGGCAGGCCGCGAGCAGCAGGCCGGTGGCGATGAGAGGGCCGGGCTTGTTGTTGGCGATGTCGGCGTCGTAGCCGCGGCCGCGGCGTACGCCGAAGAAGGCCCACAGCACGGAGCGGACCGTGCGCAGGAAACCGAGCATATGCGCCTCCGGGCGGATTCTTGACGGTCCACTGTAGACGCGGGGGCTTGGCGCGGACAGATGCAGATCCGCGTCAGCCGACCGTATCAGTTGGCGCGGCGACGTGTGCGCCGATGCCGCGCACGATATGTTCCAGCAGTTCGCGCGCGGCGGGCGAGATGTGGCGGCCGGCGCGGCTCAGGACGTGCAGGCTGCCCTGGTTCAGGATGGGATTGGCCAGCGGCAGGCTTGCCAGCCGCTGCGCTTGCATGTCGGCGGTGACGGCGATGGGCGGGGTGAGCGCGTAGCCGATGCCGGCGGCCGCGAACTGCCACAGCGCCTTGAACGACGAAGTGGTCAGCACGTTGTGCAGCCGGACCTGCTCGCTGATCTCGGCGGCCTGGATGTGCTGGCGCACGCCAAACCCTTCCTGCATGGACGCGCCGGGGTAGTCGGCCAGATCGGTCAGCAAGAGGGGCCGGCGCAGGTGCGTCAGCGGATGGTCCTGGCGCACGATGGCGCGTATGGGTTCAGGTCGCGAGTAATGTGTGCGCAGCCGCGCATCGTTGGGCGGCTGGAACACCAGCCCGATGTAGGCGCGGTCGTCGACGATGCGCTGGACGATCTCTGACGTGCGGGCCACGTCGATATCCAGCGTGACTTCGGGATGGCTGCGCCAGTAGCCCGGCAGCACGCGGTCGAACATCAGCTCCACAAAGCCTTCGCCCAGCACCAGATCGATGTGGCCGCGTTCGGCTTTGCGCAGGCTGTCGATCTCGGAAAAGAAGCTTTCCTGGATGTCCTGCTGCCGCTTTACATAGCGGGCCAGGATGTGTCCGGCGTCGGTGGGCACGAGGCCGCGTCCCCGGCGTTCGAACAGCGCCATGCCGCAGTCGCGCTCCAGCGCGGCGATCGCGCGGCTGACGGCGGACGGGTCCATTTCCAGCGCCTCGGCCGCGCCGCGCACCGAGCCCCGGCTCATGACCTGCATGAAGTAATGGGTGCGGCGCGCGTCGAGTTGTTCGTCCATGGCGGCAGGCTCCAGGCGGAATGCGGCTGATTTTCCACGGGAAGAATTAAGGGTTTACCCTTATTTCGATTAATTCCGTGCAAAATTTTCCCAGGAAGGGGCTATCCGTTGCATTTTACGCAACGTTTATCGGCGGCCGGTGTCATGGTTGCCCACCAGAGGGGTGGGCGAAAATTGCGCAGTCCGAATCGGCCGCCCGCTGCGCGCGCCGTTCGCGCCGTATTGGCCGTTTGAATCGACCGAGCCGCTACAACAGCGCCGTCGCTTGAACCCCTCCGAATTCCCTCTCCCCGCGGGTGCGCTGTTGGCCCCATGGTCCGGGCGTCGGCTTCCGGGTTCGTCCAGCCTACCGCCACGATCACTATTCACGTCATCAGGGGAAAACCAATGTCTCATGCCAGCGCAAGCCTGGCCTCGCCTTCCATGCCGCTGTCGGGGCGCGTGCGCATGCTCGCCGCCATTCTGCTGGTGGTGGTCATTTCCGAAGCGATCGGCAGCGTCACGTTTTCGGTCGGTCCGGGCAAGATCGTCCTGCAGCCCATGTTGTGGGCCATTTTCATCGGTGCGGTGGTTGCGGCGTTTGGCCAGCGGCTGCCGGCGGGCGCCGGCATCGACAAGGCGATGCAGACCCGCATCAGCGGCTACCTGCAATACGCGCTGCTGCCATTCCTGGCCAAGCTGGGTCTGATGGTGGGCGGCGCCTTGCCGCAGGTGCGCGAGGCCGGATGGGCGCTGGTGTTCCAGGAGTTCGGCCACTTCTTCGGCACCATGGCCATCGGCCTGCCGCTGGCGCTGCTGCTCGGCATCAAGCGTGAAGCCATTGGCGCGACGTTCTCGGTGGGCCGTGAGCCCAGCCTGGCGATCATCGGCGAGCGCTACGGCATGAACTCGCCCGAAGGCCGCGGCGTCATGGCCGAATACATCACCGGCACGGTCATCGGCGCGCTGTTCGTGGCGTTGATGGCGGGCTTCATCACCAGCCTGAACATCTTCGATCCGCGCTCGCTCGCCATGGGCGCCGGCGTGGGCTCGGGCAGCATGATGGCCGCCGGCGTGGGCGCGATCGCCTCGCAGCAGACGCCGGAAATGGCGCATCAGGTCGCTGCGCTGGCCGCCGCGGCCAACCTGCTGACCACCGTGGTCGGCGTGTACTTCACGCTGTTCATCTCGCTGCCCACGACGATCTTCCTGTACGGCAAGCTGGAACCCGTGCTGGGCCGCTTCTCGCGCGGCAAGAACGAGGCCGTGGTCGACGACAGCGTGTCGGAAGACGTGCCCGCGCACGGCACGAAGATGGGCTTTGGCGACCGCCTGACCGCCTACGTCATCTGTGGCCTGTTCGCGCTGGTGGGCAACCGTCTGGGCTACAACGTGCCGTTCGCGGACGCGCTGCCCGGCATGGGCATCATCGTGCTGCTGGTCGTCATCACGGACCTGGTTCTGCGCGTCGTGCCCAAGCTGCCGGCCGTGTTCGTGCTGTCGGTGATCGCCATGACCGCGGGCTGCCCGGGCGTCCTGCCGTATTCGGACCAGATCATCGCGATGGTCGGCAAGGTCAATTTCCTGCCGTTCACGACGGTGATCCTGGCCATGGCCGGCTTGTCGATCCTGAAGGACCTGCCTGCGTTCCGCAAGCTGGGCTGGAAGATCGTGGTGGTGTCGCTGGCCGCCAATGCCGGTACGTTCATGGGCGCCACGATGATCGCGGAATTCTTCCACTGATCGGCGTTCGCGTCATGAAAAAGCCGCCTGTTGCACAGGCGGCTTTTTTTGTGGGTTTGCTTGGGACGGTGTCAGACACCTGGGGATCAGTGAACGGGTGTCTGACACCTAGGGATCAGTGCGCGGTGCGGCGCCGGGCCGGTAGCGCGCGTTGTCGGTCACGTTCTCAGTGGGACCGATATTCGCTACCGGCGGGATGCCGACGCCCGCGGCCTTCATGACAGCCGCGGCCTGCAGTTCCACCTGCGGATTACCCATGGCGACGCGGTAGGGTTGCAGCGGCGCCAGGCCTTCGATGGTGCCCCAGTCGTTCGCGGTGTCGGCACGTTGCGCCACCGGGTCGGGCCGCGCGGCAAAGTCTTCGACCGCGCGCCGCATCCGGGCGTCCGCGTACACATCGCGCAATTCGTCGATGTTGATGGCGGGGGCAGTGAAGGCGAGGGGCGCGAGGGCGGAGTCAACCTTGTTTCTGATGGGCGGAGTGTCTTGTTCCGCCCTTGCCAATTTGTCGGCCTGGGCGCGTTCCACGCGCTGGGCGTCGCGAGCGGCCTGGGCCTGCGCGGTGCGCTGCGCCTGTCTGGCGGCGAAGTTCTGCGCGGCGCGTTCGGCTTCCCAGGCGGGGCGGTTTTCATCCAGCATCGATACGCGCGCCGGATAAGGCGCGGCGATGTGCGGGATGGCGGAGATCGCAGAAATGGCCATGCGGGGGCTCCTTGTCTTGGTTGACCTTTGGGTTGGTCTGTCCGGGGAGATGCAAGTTCACTGTAGCAAAGGCCCCTGCGAAAGGCTTTATCCATCTGTGGATTTCGTAACCGTCTCCCACGCCGTCAATTCTTCCTGCAAGGCGGCCAGCTTGCCCCGCACCAACCCCAGCGCGTCGCTCCCCAGCAGCAGGTGCGCGGGGGGATGATCGGCATTAATGGCCGCAAGCATGGCGCGCGCCGCCTTGCGCGGATCCCCCAATTGATGGCCGCTTTTCTCTTCGCGGGCCTTGCGGATGGGGTCGAAGATGGCGTCGTAGTCCGCAATGGCGCGAGGGGTGCGCGTCATGGATCGGCCGGCCCAGTCGGTGCGAAACGATCCCGGCGCCACCGCCGTCACGGCGATGCCCAGCGGCTGCACTTCCTTGCCCAGGGCTTCGGAAATCCCCTCCAGCGCAAACTTGCTGCCGCAGTAGTACGCGATGCCCGGCATGGTGATGTGGCCTCCCATCGACGTGATGTTCAGGATGTGGCCGCGCCGGCGCTGGCGCATGAAGGGCAGGACCGCCTTCATCATCGCGACCGCGCCAAACACGTTCACGTCGAACTGGCGGCGCATTTCCGACAGGGGCGACTCTTCCATCACGCCTTCATGGCCGTAGCCCGCGTTGTTGACCAGCACGTCGATGGCGCCGACGCTGGCCTCGATATCGGCCACGACGCTGTCGATGGCGTCGAAGTCGGTGACGTCCAATGCGCGACCGATTGCAGCGCCGGGCGACAGGCTCTCAAACGCGAGGCGGGCCGGTTCGGCGCGCACCGTGCCGACGACGCGGTGGCCTGCGGCAAGGGCTTCCTCGGCCAGGGCGCGGCCGAAGCCGCTGCTGACGCCCGTGATGAGCAGGGTTTTGGGGGAGGTCATGGAGCAGACTCCGAAGTCACTGGAGAATGCATGGTAGTCTTGCGAAAACCTGTGGATAAGCCGTATTCCGCTGCTTATCTTGCACAAAACTATGAACGCGATATCCTCGGCCCCTGACGACGCGGTGGGCTCTGCATGTGCTGAAAACCGCATGGCCGCGCTGCTGCGCGGTCTGGCGCCTGACGAGGGCTACAACCTGACCGCGTTGCCCAGCGTGCGCGTGCTGCGCGCCAACCGGGCGCTGGCGCGCACGCCGGTGCTGTATGACCCGGGCATCGTGATCGTCTGCCAGGGCCGCAAGCGCGGTTACTTCGGCGATCGGCTGTATCTGTACGACGAGCAGCATTACCTGGCCGTGTCCGTCCCGGTGCCCTTCAGCATGGAGACCGACGCAACGCCCGAGCGTCCGCTGCTGGCGCTGTACCTGCATCTGGACTTCGCGCTGGCCGCGGAACTGGCGTCGCAGATCGACGCTGCCGGCATCCCGGCAGTAGCCCAAGCGCCGCAAAGCATGTTGTCGACGCCGATGGATGACGCGATGCGTACGTCGGTGCTGCGATTCATCGAGGCCATGTCCCGGCCGCTGGAAGCCGCCGTGCTGGGACCGGGCCTGTTGCGCGAACTCTATTTCCGCGTGCTGACCGGACCGCAGGGCGGCTCGATGCGCGAAGCGTTGTCCCTGCGCGGGCAGTTTGGCCGGATCGGCAGATCCCTGCGCCTCATTCACGCGGAATACGCCCGGCCGCTGGACGTGACGCGGCTGGCGGATGAGGCAGGCATGAGCATCCCGAGCTTTCACAGCCATTTCAAGGCGGTGACGCAGGTCTCTCCCATGCAGTACGTGAAATCGACGCGCCTGCACCAGGCGCGTCTCTTGATGGTGCGGCAGGACCTGACGGCCGAGACGGCGAGCCAGGCGGTGGGCTACACGAGCCCGTCCCAGTTCAGCCGCGAGTTCAAGCGCCTGTTTGGCCTGACGCCGGCGGCAGAGGCGCGACGCATGCGCGAAGGCTTTGCCCTACCGGCGTTCGCGGACGCCACCTACGTGTCGTCACACTGAATTCAAGGCTTGGTGGCCTGCATCGACGGACGCTGGCTGAAGCCTTCGAACCACTTGGCCGTGGCGGGGTGCGACGCGCGCCAGTCCAGATCCGGGAAGCGGAAGTCCAGGTAGCCCAGCGCGCAGCCGATGGTGATGGTGCCGATGTCCAACCGGCCTTCGAGGCCTGCGGCGTTCTTTTCGATGAGCGCGAGGCCGTCGCGCACCTTGCCAAGCTGGCCTTCAACCCAGCCATCCCAGCGCAACGCCTCGGGGCGCAGCACGGTCTCGTAGCGCGCCAGCAGCGCCGCACCCAGCATGCCGTCGGCCATCGCCTGCTCGGCCAGCACCGGCCAGCGGGCCTTGCCGGCCGGAAAGAACGTGCCGCCGCCCAGGTCGTTCAGATACTCGCAGACGACGCGGCTGTCGAACAGCGCCTGGTTTTCATCGGTGATGAACGTGGGCACCTGGCCCAGCGGGTTGCTCGGGATGATGGTCTGGTCGCGGGCGACGGGACCGGCGGCGCTAGGCAGCTTTTCAATGCGGTCGACCAAGCCGAGTTCATGGGCGATGACCATGCACTTGCGTACAAAAGGCGAAGCAGGCGAGAAGAAGATTTTCATGGGGTTCCCTGTCGGTGAGAGGCGTCAGTGTTGCGCATGGGCCAGGTGCTGTCCAGCCACCCAGCCGAAGGTCAAAGCGGGGCCGAGCGTGATGCCGGGCGCGGGATACGCGCCGCCCATCACGGACTGCATGTCATTGCCCGCAACGTAAAGCGCGGGGATCGGCGCGCCGGCCGCGTCCAGTGCCTGGGCATGCTCGTTGGCTGCGATGCCGCAGGCGGTGCCGATGTCGCCGGGGTACACCTTGACCGCGTAATACGGCCCTTTGCCAAGTGGCGCGAGGCAGGGATTCGGCTGGTGTTCCGGATCGCCAAGGTAGCGGTTGTAGGCGGTCCCGCCTTTCCCGAAGTCCGGATCGTGTCCTTGCGCGGCGTGCCGGTTGTAGCGTTCGACAGTGGCCTGCAGGGTGGCGGCGGGCATGCCGAGCCGCTCGGCCAGTTCAGCCAGCGTGGACGCCTGCAGCAGGTAGCCCTGGTCGATCAGGTGCTGGCGGGGCCGCCCGCCCGGCAGGGCAAGGCCCAGGCCCCACGTGTCGATGAACCGCTGGTCGCAGACCAGGAATGCCGGGATGCTGGGAGCCGTTTCGTTGCTGCGATACATGGCCTGCACGAACTCGTGATACGAGGTCGATTCGTTGACGAAACGTTTGCCCGCGCCGTTGACGGCGATCAGCCCGGGTTTGGCGCGGTCCCAGACCAGATGCGGGTAATTGAGCGGCGTCCCGTTGCCGGCGTCCAGGACCGAGACGGGCGCCCAGAATGCCGGACTGGCGTAGCCGCTTCCGAAAGCCGCGCCGGCCTGCTCCGACAGCCGGATGCCGTCGCCCGTGTTGCCGCGCGGGGACATCGACCAGCTGCCGGTTGGCTGCGGGTACGTTTGCGCGCGCCTTTCCGCATCCCACGGAAAGCCGCCCGTCGCCATTACGACGCCGCGGCGCACGCGGACGTTCAGCGTCGTGCCGTCCCGTGACACTGTCGCGCCCAGCACGCGTCCGTCGGCGTCACGGTGCAGCGACAACGCCGGCGCTTGCAGCCAGTATTCGACGTGGCGCGACAGCAGCCCATGGAACAACTGAGCCGCCAGCGCGTTGCCGAGCAGCAACCGGGTGCCGCGGTGGTAACCGCGGGCGCGGTCCGAGGCGTAGCGCAACACCAGCCCCATGCTGTGCCGCCAGGCTGCGAACGAACGCGTGGCGCGCAGCAGGTGCCGCACGTCGGTGATGTTGACCATCATGCCGCCGAGCACGGTGAATTCCTTCAGCGGATCGCGCAGCTGGTTGAAGCGGCTGCCCAGCTTGCGTCCATCGAATTCGACCGGGTCGAGCGAGCGCCCGCCCATTGCGGCGCCGGGGCGGTCAGGGTAGTAGTCGGGCGAAGCGGTCCGCGCGGCAAGCTGCAGCAGGCCGCGGGACACGAGGTAATCCATCATGCGCGGGCCCGCGTCCAGGTAGGCGCGCTTCATGTGCTCGGGCGCCGCCGTGCCCACCGTTTGATCGAGGTAGGTCCACACGTCGTCCATGCGGTCCGGATGGCCCGCCGCGTCCGTCTGCGCGTTCAGCGGTATCCACACGGCGCCGCCGGATATCGCCGTCGACCCGCCGATGCGGTCGGTCTTCTCGATCAGCAATACCTCCAGCCCTTCCTCGTGCGCGGTCAGTGCCGCCGCCATGCCGCCCGCGCCGGAGCCCACGACGAGTGCGTCCACTTCCTTGTCCCAGGTGATGTGGTTCATGCTGCCTACGCTCCCGAGCCGCCCAGCGACTTGCCGCCATCCACGAAGATGACTTGGCCCGTGATGAAGTCCATATGCGGCGCGGCCAGAAAGGACACGGCATTGGCGATGTCTTGCGGCCGGCCCGCGCGGCCGGTGGGCTGCAGGGCCAGCTGCGCGGCCATGCGCTCCGGCGTCAGGTTGCGCAGCAATGGCGTGTCGATGAGGCCGGGGGCGATGGCGTTGACCAGGATGCCCCGTCCGGCCAGCTCCATCGCGGATGCGCGGGTGTAGCCGACCAGCGCCGCTTTCGACGCGACGTAATGCGGGTGATTTTTGGCGCCCAGATAGGCGCGCGACGCGATGTTCACGATCTTGGCGCCCGGCTGCATGGCGCGCGCCGCCTCTTGCGTCAGCGTGGCGACCGCCAGCAGGTTGACGTCGAAGGCGCGGCGGTAGTCATCGCTCGTCACGTCGAAGAACGTGCGTTCGTCAAACAGGCCAGCGTTGTTCACCAGCGCGGCCAGCGGCGGCAATGACCGCGCCAGTTCGCGCGTGGCAGCCTCGTCGGCGAGGTCCACGACGCGATGGTCGACGTCCAGTCCCCGGTCGGCCAGCGCCCGTGATTCCTTGTCCGCCAGCGCCGCATTGCGATCGGCCATCACGACGCGAAAGCCGTCGCTCGCCAGCCGTTCCACGATCGCCAGGCCCATGCCGCTTGCACCGCCCGTGACCAACGCCGTACCCAGACTCATGATTTCTCCTTAAACGGCCAGATAGCCGCCGTCCACCGGCAGCACCACGCCATTGACATAGCTGGCCAGGTCCGAGGCCAGGAAGAGGATGGGGCCGACGATTTCGTCGGCGCGCCCAGCGCGGGCCATGGGCGCGCGTCCCATGTACCAGTCGGTGCCGTTCGCCTGGGCGCGCTGCCCGGCGGTCATCTCGGTTTCCATCAGCCCGGGCGCCACGGCGTTCACCCGCACGCCGTAGGGGGCGAGATCACGGGCCAGCACTTCCGTGAACGAGCGCACCCCGCCCTTGGATACGACGTAGCCCGCCGTCGAAATGCCGCAGCCATAGGCCACGATGGAACACAGGTTGACGATCGCGCCGCGCGTGGCCTTGAGCTGCTCGACAAAGGCATGCGTGACGTTGAACGTGCCCTGCAGGTTCACTTGCATCACGCGCGCCCAGATCTCGGGCGTATGCGGATCGTCGAACGGCGCGCGCGCCGAGATGCCGGCGTTGTTGACCAGGATGTCCAGCGGCCCGTGGCGGGCCGCGCAGCCGGTGGCAAAGGCGCGCACGGCCTGCGCATCAGTCACGTCCAGCGCGGCATGCGCGGCATGGCCGCCGCCCGCAATGATGGCTTGCGCCGAGGCGGTGGCCAGCGCCGCGTCCACGTCGGTCACGATCACCTGCGCGCCTTGGCGCGCGAAGCCCTGCGCAATGGCGGCGCCCAGGCCGCGCCCGGCACCCGTCACGAGGACGCGCTTGTCTTGCATCGAGATCATGGCTCTTTCCTCTTTGCGCCTAGGCGCCCAGATAGGCGCGCTGCACGCCTTCGTCGCTGGCGAGCGCGGCGGATTCCCCATCGAGCGCGATCTCGCCGTTTTCCAGGATGTACGCGTGGCTGGACACCGATAGCGCCAGTTTCACGTTCTGTTCCACCAGCAGAATCGTGATGCCCTGCTCGCGGTTCAGCCGCAGGATGATGTCGAAGATCTGCTCGACCACCAGCGGCGACAGCCCCATGGAGGGTTCGTCCATCAGGATCATGCGAGGCCGCGCCATCATGGCGCGGCCGGTCGCGAGCATCTGCTGCTCGCCGCCGGAGAGCGTGGCGGCCTTTTGCTCGAAGCGTTCGCGCAGGCGTGGAAAGGTGTCGCACACCATGTCCATGTCCTGCCGGACCGCGGCGCGGTCGCGGCGCAGGTAGGCGCCCATTTCCAGGTTCTCGCGCACGCTCATCTCGCGGAAGATCTCGCGCCCCTCCGGCACCTGCACGATGCCGCGGCCCACGACCGCGTCGGCGGACAGGCGATGGATGGGTTCGCCTGCGAAACGCACGGCGCCCGCCGTGGGCGAGACCAGGCGCGAGATCACGTTCAACGTCGTGGACTTGCCCGCGCCATTGGCGCCCAGCAGCGCCACGATGGCGCCTTGCGGGACTTTCAGCGATACGTCCTGCAGTGCGCGGATGTTGCCGTAGGCGGCCGACACCGCATCGACTTCCAGCAGAATCTCAGCCACCGGCTGCTCCCTTGCCCAGATAGGCTTCGATGACGCGGGGGTTGCTGCGCACCTCCCCGGGCGTGCCCTCGGCGATCTTCTCGCCAAACGACATGACGGTGATGCGATCCGATATCGACATCACCAGTTGCATCACGTGTTCCACCAGCAGCACGGTGATGCCGTCGCGTTCGCACAGTTCGGTCAACAGCCGGTCCAGCGTTTCGATTTCGCGATTGCGCAGCCCCGCGGCGGGTTCGTCCAGCAACAGCAGCTGCGGCGAAATCGCCAGCGCGCGTGCCAGCTCCAGCATCTTCTGGCGCCCGAAGTCCAGGCTGCACGCAGGCGTATCCAGGAAGTCGGCCAAGCCGACGCGCTCCAGCAGATGTTCCACGCGCTCCCGTGCCTCGGCCGCGGCGGGCCGCAGCAACTTGCCCGCGCTGTTCGCGCCGTGCGCGTACGTGCCCAGCAGTGCGTTCTCGCGCACGGTCAGCGCGCCAAAAAGTTCGAGGTTCTGGAAGGTGCGCGCCACGCCCAGCGCCGCCATCTCGTGCGGCTTCTTGCCCGTGATGTCGGCGCCGTTGAACGTGATGCTGCCGCTCGTGGGACGGTAGTAGCGCGATATGCAGTTGAACGTCGTCGACTTGCCGGCGCCGTTGGGGCCGATCAGCGCATGGATGCGGCCGCGCTCCACCTGCATGGACAACCCGTTGATGGCGGTCAGGCCGCCGAACTTCACCGTCAGGCCTTGCACGTCCAGGTAGGGATGGGTGCTCATGCCGCGCTCCTTTGAGGGGACTTGGACGCAGTGGCGGCCGCCCGCGATGCTGCGGGCAAGGGCGCTGCCGGCGGCGGCGCGCGACGGGCCGCGCGGCCGGCGAACAGGCCCTTGGGCGCGAACATCATGAAGCCCATCAGGATGAAGCCGTAGATGATTTCCTGGAAGGACAGTGCCTGGCGCAGCAGTTCCGAAATCAACCCGAAGGCCAGGGCCCCGGCGATGGCGCCACGCACGGAACCGATCCCGCCGACCACGACCATGGTCAGGATCAGGATGGTCGTTTGGAATCCCAGACTCTCCGGATGGATGAACGACGCGAACAGCGTGTACATGCCGCCGGCGATGCCGGCGTAGGCGGCCGACAGCGTGAACGCGGTGCGCTTGATGGCGTTGACGTTCACGCCCATCGCCTGCGCCGCAATGTCGCTTTCGCGTACGGCGCGAAACGCGGATCCCAGTTGCGAGCGCGACAAGGCAACGGTGGCCCACAGCAGCAGCGCGGCGATCACGACGACGAAGGGGTAGGCCTTTACGTCCGATACCAGTTCGTAACCGAACAGCGTGGCGGGAGAGATGCGGAATCCGTTGGACCCGTTGGTGACTGATTGCCAGTTCAGGAACACCCACTGCATCGCTTCACCAAACGCAAACGTGGACAGGGCCAAATAGATGTCGCGCATGCGTAGCGCAAGTGCGCCGATCAGGTAGCCCAGCGCGGCGGCCAGCAGTCCGCCCGCGATGATGGAGACGAAGAAGGGCGGATGCCACAGATTGTTGATGAGGCCAGCCGTGTAGATGCCGACGCCGTAGAAGGCCGCGTGCGACAACGCAAACTGCCCGGTTTCGCCGATGACCAGATGCAGGCCCAGCGCCAGCACCACGAACACCATCAGCAAATTGACGACGTAGATGACATAACCGCTTGCCATGAACGGCAGCGCCGCGAGCACGACAGCCATGAGCGCCAGCAGGATTCGATCGATCTTGTTGCTCATACTTTTTTCACCTGCAGTTTGCCGCCCAGCAACCCTTGCGGGCGTAGCAGCAGCACGACCATGATCGCCACGAACGGCGCCACCACGATGGCGTTGGTCGAAATGAACAGCCCCACCAGGTTCTCGGCGATGCCGATCACGAATCCGCCGACCACCGCGCCCGGCAGGCTGGTGATGCCGCCCACGATGGCGGCGGCATAGGCCAGGATGGCGATGTGGCCAATGTCGGGCGTGATGAGGATCTTCGGCGTGATGAGCAGCGCGGCGATGGCTGAGATCAGACCCGACAGCGCCCATACCATCATGCGGATGCGAGTCAGGTTCACGCCCGTCAGCCGCGCCGCCTTGGGGTTCATGCCCACGGCGCGCATGGCCCGGCCCACGCGCGTGTAGGTGAACATGCCAAAGAGCAGCAGCATGACGGTGACCGCGACGGCAAAGATCAAGAGGTCAAGCCGGGTCAGCACGGCGTCGCCGATGATGACGGCATCGGTCGATGCGAGCGGCGGCAGGGATCGCGGGGTATCGCCCAAGCCCGACGTGCGCACGAGTCCCTTCAGGGCGTACGCGAGGCCGAGCGTGGCGATGACCATCTGCACTCCCACGCCCTTGGACGCGATGACGCGTTCCATGACGACGCGCTGGAACAGGCCCGACAGGACGGCCACCCCGACCAGCGTGACCGGAATGACCGCCAGGTAGGGCCATCCCATCACCAGAATGAGGAACAGCGCGATGTAGCCGCCCACCATGAAGATCTCGCCCTGGGCGAAATTCGGTACATCGGTGGTCTTGAAGATAATGACGACGGCGACGGCCAGCAACGCATACACGCTGCCCGTCACCAGCCCCGACAGCACCCCCTGCTGCAGGAACAACCAGGTATCGGCAAAGCTCATGATGTTCTCCGGCAGCCCGCGCGATGCTGCGCCATCGCGCGGGCATGGCCCATGATGGACCGCGGGTTACTTCTGGTACTGCCAGGTGCTCTTGAAGGCGCCCGGCACGAGGGTCATGTTCGTGCCGTCGAACTTGATGTAGATGGCGGCTTCCTGCGCGGCGCGGTCGCCGGGGCCGAACTCGATGGGGCCTGCCATGACGCCGGAGTCGAACTTCATGGTTTCCAGCGCCTGCAGCACCTTTTCACGTGTGGGCTGGGGGCCGGCGGCCTTCAACGCGTTCACCACCGCCATGGCGGGCGGAATGCCGTAGGGCATGTAGGACTGCGGATGCCCGGGCTTGGCCGCCAGGTCGGGATAGGACTGCTTGTACATGTCGTACACCCAGGTCAGCTTCGGGCCGCCCGGCAGGTCGGCCAGCACGTCCTGGATGTAGACGTTCTTGAAGGCGTCCTTGTTGCCCACGTTCTCCACGAGCTGCTTGAGGTCCGCCGTGCCGTTGACCGCCAGCACGATCGGTTTGTTCCAGCCCAGTTCGTGCGCCTTCTTGATGATGAGGGCGGCGGGGCGCGCATAGGTGGTCAGCAGCAGGACGTCCGGATTGCCCGCGCGGATCTTCAGCATGGGCGCGGTCACGTCGGTGATGTTGGAATTGACCGACTGCACCTGCAACGCCGGATCGCCAAGCTGCTTTGCCTGAGCCTGCGCGGCTTCCAGGTTCCAGCCGCCGTACGCGTCGTCGTGATTGATGTAGCCGATCTTCTTGGCCTTCAGGTGTTCCGATGCGAACTGCACCATCGACCCGCCGACGGCGTGCTGCGAGATCGAGAAGGCGCCGTAGATGTACTTGGACGGCGGGTAAAGCGCGCCGTCGCCGGAGGCGTTCAGCATGACCAGCGGCACCTTTTCGCGCTCGATGTATTCGCGCGATGCGACGACGGCTGCCGAGCAGGAGCCGCCGTTCAACAGGAAGACCTTGTCCTGTTCGTTCAGCTTCTTCACGGCGGCGACGAGATCGTTGGCGTTGCATCGGTCGTCTTCGATGACCAGCTCGATCTGGCGACCGTTCACCCCGCCTTCCTTGTTGACCTTGGCGTACCACATCTTGGCGGCATTGAGCACGTCGAAACCGTAGGCCATGCCGCTGCCCGACAGCGGCGCAAAGACGCCGATCTTGATGGTCTTGTCCGTGATCCCCGGTTCCTGCTGCGCCTGCGCGGTGGCCGACAAGGCCATGGCGCACAGTGCGGCAGCGGCCGCATAGCGACTACGTTGGTTCATGCTTTGTCTCCCGTTCTTTTTAAGTGCGCGTCTTTGGTGGATGACGCTCTTGCTGCGCTGACGGCCATGCCGCCCGTAACCCTTACTGCATGCGATATCCGCCGTTCACGTCGATGACGCTGCCGGTGATGTAGCCCGCGTCTTCCGATACCAGGAACCGCACGGCGGCTGCCACTTCTTCCGCCGAGCCGATGCGGCCCAACGGAATGGCTTGGGCGGCCGCTGCCAGCGCACCACTGCTGGTGACGGTACTGCGCAGCATGTCGGTGTCGATCAGGCCCGGCGCAATGCCGTTGGCTGTGATGCCGAGATGCGCGGCTTCCCGGGCCATCGCCTTGGTCAGGCCGAGAACGGCGGACTTGGCGGCGATGTACGAGGCGCTTGAGCGGTAGCCGCCAAGCTGCGCGGCGACCGACGTGAAGGTGACGATCCGGCCATGCGCCAGTGGTGTGGCCTCGCGACGGCGCAGGTACGCGCGTCCGCAAAGAAACACGCCGCGCGCGTTCACGGCAAAACTGCGTTCCCAGATGTCGAGCGACGTGTCCTTGATGAGAGGGCGCTCACCGTTCTCCTGGAACAGCAGCAATCCGGCGGCGCTGACCAGCACCGCGATGGGGCCATGCTGGCTTTCGATCTGCTCGAACGCGCCTTCGACGGCCGCTTCGTCGCTGACGTCGAAGGCGTGAGCGGCATGCGGCGCGCCCAGTTCGTCGGCGACGCGCCGCGCGCGCCCGGCGTCCACGTCCGACACCACCACGCGCAGGCCGGCCTGTGCCAGCTCGCGGCAGATCGTTGCGCCGATGCCGCCGCCGCCGCCGGTGACGAGCGCGAGTCGGGGCGCCGGGCCGGCGGCGGCCGGCTTGGATACATTGGTCATGCTGTCTCCTTGCGTGGCGTGCCGATCAGCCTGGGTATGAGGCCGGCCGCCTGTCTGATTTTTTGCGATTATGTATACATGGCGAGACCGTAGGTATAGGTGCTTACCCTGAACGTCGTTTGATTTACGGCAGACGCACTAAGAAAATCCCGAATGAGGGTCGAAGGCGAGTCGCCGTATGTATTCTTCATGTATACAATCCGGCCATGGATACGCTATCTCAACATGTCACGGACACGCTGCGGGACTGGGTGCTGCACGGCAAATTCAGCCCCGGCGCGCGACTGGAAGAAATCCCGCTGGCCGAAAAGCTGGGGGTGTCGCGCACGCCGGTGCGCGCGGCGCTCGCTACGCTGGGCAACGAAGGCCTGCTTGAACACCTGCCCAAGCGCGGCTATACCGTGCGGGCATACGACATCGGGGAGATCGTGGCGGCTTATGAGGTGCGGGCCGCCCTGGAGGGGCTGGCGTGCCGGCAGGCGGCGCAGCGCGGGCTGTCAAACGATGCGGTGGCGGTGCTGAAGAATTGCCTGGACGAGGGCGACCGGATTCTTGCCAAGGGCGAACTGCTGCCCGAAGACCACCTGCCGTATCAGCAGGTCAACATCACCTTGCACAACGGCATTCTGGAGGCGGCGGGCAATCCGTGGGTCAGGAGGTTCGCAACGCAGGCGCAGGCGATTCCCTATGCGTCGGATCGGATCATCCTGTGGGAAGACCATGGGATCATCCTGCGCTCGCACGATGATCACCATCGGATCGTGAGCGCCATCATCGCCCGCGACGGGGCGCGGGCCGAGGACCTGATGCGCGAGCATGTGTACTACGCCGGCATCATCCTGAAAAACAACTACGAGCGGCTTGCCCAGGCGTACCGGGTCTGAACGATCCGGTGCGCCTGGCGCAGGCAGGTGGCGCAGGCCGCGGGCCCGCGCGACTTATTCCGTAATACCCGTTTCCAGGCAGGGCTTGAACTCGCCGGTATCCGGATCGCGCAGGAACAGAACGCCGGTGGCCACGCCGAAGTAGGCGCCGTGCAGTTCCAGCTCGCCCTTTTCAACGCGGCGGCGGATGGACGGGAACGTCATCAGGTTGTTCAGGCTGTGCGCGACGGTGGCCAGCTCCAGGCGCTTCAGGTTGGCCTGGCGGTCGCCGGTATCCGGCGACATGCCCTTGGCGACGGGTTCGATCTGCGACATCCACTTGCCGATGAAATCGCTCTTGCTGAGCGGCGTGGCGTCGTCGAAGAAGAAGCGGATGCCGCCGCAGGAGGCGTGGCCCAGCACGACGATGTGCTTGACGTTCAGGCCGTTGACCGCGAACTCGATCGCGGCGCTGGTGCCGTGGTACGACGATTCCGAGTCCGGGTCACAGGGCGGCACAAGGTTGGCCACGTTGCGCACGACGAACATCTCGCCGGGGCCGGCATCAAAGATCGCTTCGGGCGACACGCGCGAGTCGCAGCATCCAATGATCAGGATTTCCGGGCTTTGGCCGATTTCGGCCAGCTTTTGATAACGGCTGCTTTCCGTCTGGAAGCGGCCGTCCAGGAAAGATTGATAGCCTTCGGAGAGTCTTTTGGGAAACATGATCTTCACGTCCTAGTATCGAGGCCAGGCTTGCTGGCGCGCCGGCATACGCAAGAAGGGGCTTCGTGTGGAAGCCCCTTTTATCGAGTCGGCAGACGGGATTTTCCCATAACTGGCCTGAGAGCCACCTGTCTAGACCCTGATTACAAAAGGGTTTTTGGGAGGCGATCGAACGGCGGGCGGCCCTACCGGGCGGCCACGTCCAGCGCGGTCACGCGGGTGAATTCCAAGGGCGTGATGGCCTTGACCACCTTGATCTGGCCCGGGGCAAAGGGGCCGACGACGTCTTCGCTGACTCGGCCGATCTCGCGGTTCTGCGCGTCATACAGGACGTAGGTCAGGAGGACGCTGTTGACGGGGCGCTCGGACTGGTTGGCAAGAAAACCGGTAATCGTGGAGACGTTTCGGGTGCTGTCGCGCACGGCCTGCACATTGCCCAGGGTGATGCCGTAGGCAAGGCTTTGCGCGGCGGCGGCGCCGGACAGGCCGGCCAGCACGGCGAGCGCGGCAAGGGCGAGATTCTTCATGGTGGTCTCCTGATGCAGTCCGCGGCGGCGATTGTGGCAGGGCCTCGCGGCGCGGGGTATGCGTATCTCACTCCTTTCCGGGCGGGGATACAACGGGCCAGATGGATGAATGGGTAACAGGTTGCGGCGGATATTGCGAATGCTGGGGGTTTGTCCGATGATGACCGGGCCGGCGCCTTGGCCGGCGGACCGTGCCGCCCGCGTTGCGCGTGCCATTGCGCTTGGGGGCGCTCAAGGGAGGAACTCATGCTTTCCCGTACCAGTCAGCTGGCTTCGGCCATTCTGTTGTCCGCATGTTTTGCCGGCGCGCAGGCGCAGACCCCCGCCGCTCCCGCAACCGCCAAGACGCCCACGCCGCAGCAGCAGCGCATGTCGGACTGCAACAAGTCCGCCGAGGGCAAGAAGGGCGACGACCGCAAGGCTTTCATGAGCAGTTGCCTGAAAGGCGAGGAACCGGCCAAGCAACTGACGCCGCAGCAGCAGAAGATGAAGGACTGCAATGCCAAGGCCGCGGAACAGAAACTGGCCGGCGACGCGCGCAAGACGTTCATGAGCACCTGCTTGAAGGGGTGAGCGACCGGCAAGAGAAAACGCCAGACGATGTCTGGCGTTTTTCATTGGCCCGGCGACGGATACGGTCAAGTGCCTGACACCGGACCCAAGCACCTCACGCCGTTGCAATCGGCGTGACCGGCGATCCGATCGCGTGGGGCAGGCGCAGCGGGGGCGCCGTCAGCATGAAGTGGTGGCGGCCGTTGGCAAACAGGAAGTCCGCCAGATCCTTCAGATACCACAGCTCCGCCAGCGGCAGGCCCAGCTTGAACAGGCAGTGGTGATGCAGCGGCAGCATGGGACGCGCGCCGGTTTTTTCGCGGGCGGGGTAGGCCTCGACGGCGTAGTTGTCGGCGCAGATGGCGGCGATGCCGCTATCGGTGATCCATTGCAGCAGCGCGTCGTCGGTGCCATCCAGCGCGGCGCCGTAGGTGTGCAGCACTTCGGGGTCGGGCGTGCCGTTCATGGCGACCACGGCTTCGGCGTAGCCGGTGCGCAGCACCAGCATGTCGCCGCGCTCGACCGTGATCCCATCCGTTTCCAGCACGTGCATCAGTTCGGCATGGCCGATCAGCGTGCGGCCCGGGCCGTAATGGCGGAACAGGTCGACCAGCACGCCGCGGCCCTGCATGCCCTTCTGCGCCAGGTTTTCGACGCCCAGTTTCAGCGCGGCGGACGGGCCGCCGCTGTTGCAGCCGCAGCCGGTGTGGTCGCTATCGTTGGGTCCCACGACGTCCACGCCCGCCTGAAAGCCGTTGTAGTAGCGCAGCTCGGGCGTGCCGTCGCCATCGGCATCAAACAACGCGCCGACGTGCGCCAGCGCGTCCCATTGCGTCGAGTACTGCATCGACAGCAGCACCTGGTCGTCGCTCAGCACGTCGAGCGCGTCGGGATTGACGTTCTTCAACGGGAAGTTCAGGTACGGGGTGTCCTTGAGCCTGGTCGGGCTCAGTTGCGGCGGATGGCGGCGCGGGTTGAGCACGTTGCCGCCGGGCAGGTCCAGCGGCAGCGACAGGCAGAAAGTCTTGCCGGCGCGGATCTCGCGTGCGCCCTTCAAGACCTGTTCTTCGGTGATGAGATTCAGGCGGCCGAGTTGGTCGTCGGGCCCGAAGTCGCCCCAGTTGGAGCCTTCGGGCCGATGCTTCCAGCGTTGCATGCGGCTTACTCCGTCAGGAAGTCGACGACCGCGCGGGTGAAGGCTTCCGGTTGCTCCCAGTTCGAGATGTGGGAGGTGTTCAATTCGACATAGCGCGCGCCGGGGATGGCGGCCGCGAGTTCCTGGCCTTGCGCGGGCGTGGCGGCCAGGTCGTGCGTGCTGCTGATGACCAGCGTGGGGGCCGTGATGGAAGACACCTGCTCGCGAAAGTCGGCGTCGCGCAGCGCGGCGCAGTTGCCGGCGTAACCGGCATCCGGCGTGCGGCGCAGCATGTCGATCAGCACTTGCGTCAGGCCCGGCTCGGCGGCGCGGTAGCCGTCGGTGAGCCAGCGTTCGACCAGCGTGGGCGCCATCTTTTCAAGCGTCTGCTCGGCCACGGCGGCGATGCGGGTGCTCCAGCCTTCGGCCGAGCCGATGCGCGCGGCGGTGTTGCACAGGACCAGCTTGCCGACCAGTTCGGGGCGCGCCAACGCCAGCCACAGGCCGGTCGGGCCGCCCATCGACAGGCCGCAGAAGTGCGCGCGCTTGATGTCCAGGTGGGCCAGCAGTTCGGCGACGTCGTTGCCCAGCTGCTCGAAGCTGTAGTCGCCTTCGGGAACCGACGACTTGCCGTGGCCGCGGGTGTCGTAGCGCAGCACGCGGAAGTGGCGGGTCAGTTCGGGGATCTGGCGGGCCCACATGTCGGCGTTGGTGCCCAGCGAGTTGGAGAGCACGAGCACCGGCGCGTCGGCGGGGCCATCGATGACGTAGAACAGCCGTGCCTGGCTGAGATCGGCGTAAGCCATGGGGAATTCCTTTGGGGAAAGCCGCGGCCGCGCAAGCAGGCGGCCGCGTGGGTATTACAGGTGGCAGACGCCGTCGACGTAGGCTTTGCGCCAGCGGGTGATGGTCACGCGGTCGAACAGGTCGGCCTGCGCGAACGGATCGGCGTCGATGAACTGCTGCGCGGCTTCGCGCGTGTCGACATCGACGATGTACAGCCCGCCGCCCGCATCCTTGCCGTCATCCTGCAGCTTGGCGCCGCACGCCAGCAGCAACTGCTTGTTGGCGTCCAGGTATTCCAGGTGCTTGGCGCGGTGCTGCTGGCGCATTTCCTGGTGGTTGGGCTTGTCGAAGGTTTCGATGATGTAGGGCATGCGAGGCTCCTGTCAGATCGCCGAGGGATGGCGCGCGAGCGCGGTGACTTCGATATCCATGTACGGGAAAAGCGGCAGCGACGACAGCAGCGTGTGCAGTTCGTCGTTGTTTTCGACGTCGAAGATGCTGACGTTGGCGTAGCGGCCGACGACGCGCCACAGGCTCTTCCACTTGCCATCGCGCTGCAGCTGCTGCGCCAGGGCCTTTTCGTCAGCCTTCAGTTTGTCCGCGCGTTCGGCGGGCATGTCGACGGGCAGATTGACCTGCATTTGAACCATGAACAACATGATGGACTCTCCATGATGCCGCCCCGGCGCGCGGGGCGGTGTAATGGCAATTAAGGGAATTCAGTTCGCGAACTTCAGCGGCAGGCCGGTCAGGCGCAGCAGCTCATCGGCGGTCATATCGCCAAAGATGTCGGTGACCGTCACCCCATCCTTGTTGATGTCGAACACCGCAACGTCCGTGTACACGCGCGACACGCAGCGCACGCCGGTCAGCGGATACGTGCAGGCTTCGACCAGCTTGCTCTGGCCTTCGCGGGTCTGCAGTTCCATCATCACGAAGACGTCCTTGGCGCCGATCGCCAGGTCCATCGCGCCGCCGACGGCGGGGATGGCGTCGGGCGCGCCGGTGTGCCAGTTGGCCAGGTCGCCATGCTGCGAGACCTGGAAGGCGCCCAGCACGCAGATGTCCAGATGGCCGCCGCGCATCATCGCGAACGAATCGGCGTGATGGAAAAACGAGCAGCCGGGCTGTTCGGTGACGGGCTGCTTGCCGGCGTTGATGAGGTCGTAGTCTTCCTCGCCCTTGGCGGGCGCGGGGCCCATGCCCAGCATGCCGTTTTCGGTGTGCAGGATGATTTCGCGGCCGGCGGGCAGGTGGTTGGCGACGAGCGTGGGCAGGCCGATGCCCAGGTTGACGTAGGCGCCTTCAGGAATGTCCTGCGCGACGCGGGCGGCGATCTGGTCGCGGGTCAGTTTGGTGCTCATTGCTGCTCCTTGGCGGCCTGCTGGCCTGCGATCTGCACGACGCGCTTGACGAAGATGCCGGGGGTGACGACGGTTTCGGGGTCGAGCTCGCCCAGTTCGACGATCTCGCGGACCTGCGCCACGGCCACGCGCGCGGCGCTGGCCATGATGGGACCGAAGTTGCGGGCGGTCTTGCGGTAGACCAGGTTGCCCCAGCGGTCGCCGCGTTCGGCCTTGATCAGGGCGTAGTCGGCGTGCAGCGGATACTCCAGCACGTACTGGCGGCCGTTGATCTCGCGGGTTTCCTTGCCGTCGGCCAGCGGGGTGCCGTAGCCGGTGGGCGTGAAGAACGCGCCAATGCCGGCGCCGGCGGCGCGGATGCGCTCGGCCAGATTGCCTTGGGGCACCAGTTCCAGTTCCAGCTTGCCGCTGCGGTACAGGCCGTCAAAGATCTGCGAGTCCGCCTGGCGCGGAAACGAGCAGATGATCTTGCGCACGCGGTTGGCGCCCAAGAGGGCGGCGAGGCCCGTGGTGCCATTGCCGGCGTTGTTGTTGATGATGACCAGGTCCTTGGCGCCCTGTTCAAGCAGGGCGTCGATCAGTTCCATGGGCTGGCCGGCGGTGCCGAAGCCGCCGATCATGACGGTGGCGCCATCGGGGACGTCCGCCAGGGCGGCGGCAGCGCTTGCAACAGTCTTAGAGATCATGATGTTCGCTCATAGGTGGCGTGTCATAATTTGTTCTTCTTTCGAACTTTCGTTCTTCTGAAGAACATCGTTTCATGGGGAATGCGAAGGCGTCAAGGCAAGCCCGCACGCCGCAATCTCCATCGTTCGGAGTCGCCCGCAAGGGGCAACGCAGGCTCGCCGCGGCGGGCCTTTTACTCGTGGAACCAGACGGATGGCCGAGCAAGATCCCCAGCAACCCAGCGACAGTTACGTGCAGTCCTTCGCGCGCGGCCTGTCGGTGATCCGGGCCTTCGGCCCCGACCGTTCGCAGATGACGCTGTCCGAGGTGGCCGCGGTGACGGGCCTGACCCGCGCCGGCGCGCGCCGCATCCTGCTGACGCTGGAACACCTGGGCTACGTCACGGCCGACGACCGCAAGTTCTCGCTGACCCCGCGCATCCTGGAACTGGGCTACGCCTATCTGTCGGGCACGCCGCTGTGGAACCTGGCGCTGCCCTACATGGAAGAAGTCGCCGAGCTGACGCGCGAGTCCTGCTCCGTGTCGGTGCTGGAAGGCGCCGACATCGTGTACATCCTGCGCCTGTCGACCCATAAGGTGATGACGATCAATCTGGCCGTGGGCAGCCGCTTGCCGGCGTGGGTGACGTCGATGGGCCGTGTGCTGCTGGCGGGCCTGCCGGAAGTTGAGCTGGACCGGGTGCTGGCGATGAGCCAGATCCAGACCTATACGGCGGAAACCGTCACCGACATCGCCGAATTGAAGCGCGTGCTGGCCGGCGTGCGTGCCGACGGTTACGCCTGCGTGGCGCAGGAACTGGAACCCGGCCTGCAATCGGTGGCGGTGCCCATCATCGACCGCAGCGGCCGCGTGATCGCCGCGATGAATGTCAGCGGTCATGCCAACCGTTTCTCGCGCGAGGCGATGCTGGAAGCCTTTCTGCCGCCGCTGCGCCGCGCCGCCGACCAGATCAACCACGCGCTGCTGCGCCGCTAGGCAACGCCTGCGGGCGGCAGAGATGTTGGTCGGGGCGGACATGGCGGCCGCGCTCAGATGGGCGCGACGCCGAGCGTCGTGCCGCCGCAGACATACAGCATCTGGCCGGTGACGAACCCGTTGTCGGGCGACAGAAAGAACATCGCGGCGCGCGCGACATCTTCGGGCGTGCCCAGGCGCTTGACGACGATGCTGTTGATGATGCGTTCGGTCTGCGGGGCGCCGGCCGGATTGCTCTTGGTGAAGAGGTCGGTGGCGATGGGGCCGGGGCCGATGGCGTTGACGGTGATGCCGTCGCCGCCCAGTTCCATGGCCAGCGTCCGGGTCAGGCCCACGAGCCCGGCCTTGGTGGCCGAATAGACCACGCGATCCGGCTTGCCCAGCGCGGCGCGCGACGACATGTTGACGATGCGGCCAAAGCCGGCTTCGCGCATGGCGGGCAGCGCGGCCTGCACCAGGATGAGCGCGGTGCGCAGATGCAGATTGACGACGTAGTCCAGGTCCGCCAGCGTGGCGGTGTCGGCCGTGCCGGGCCGCGTGGCGCCGGCGTTGTTGACGAGACCGACGATGTTGAACGCGCTGGTGACTTCGCGCGCGACTTCCTGCGTGCGCGCCTCGTCGGTCAGGTCGGCCTGATACGAGACCAGACCCGCCGGCGGATTCTCGGGCAGCTTGTAGTCGATGTTGACGACCTTGTGGCCGGCATCGAGCAGCATGCGGATGATGGCGGCGCCGATCCCGGCGCTGCCGCCGGTGACGAGATATGCGGTGGGTTTGGTCATATCGGTTTCCGTTCAGTGTTCAAGAACTCAATGGGTCAAATAGCCCCATGCCAATACTGCGGTGATGTGGATCACGCCGACCCACAGCATCATGATGACGGTATAGCCCATCACGTCGCGCAGCTTGAGCTTGGACAGGGCCAGCGCCGGCAGGATCCAGAAGGGTTGCACCAGATCATTCCAGGCGTTGCCCAGCATGACGGCCATGGTGGTCTGGTTGAGCGCGCTGCCGATTTCCTTGGCGGCGTCGATCATGAACGGACCCTGGATGACCCAGTGGCCGCCGGCGGACGGCGCGAAGAAGTTGATGACGAACGAGCTGATCAGGCCCCAGAACGGCAGGGTTTCAGGCGTGGCGACGTCGACGAAGACCGCGGAAATCGTGGTGACCAGACCCGAGGCGGCCATGATGGCCATGATGCCGGCGTAAAACGGGTACTGCAGGATGATCCCGGAAATGGTCTTGATGCCTTCGGTCAGTTTGGCGACGTAGGCGGCGGGCGTGCCGAGCAGGATGATGCCCAGGAACAGGATGATGAAGTTGATGAGGTTCAGGTCGAGCGAACCGCCGTCCATGAAGTGAAAGACGACGTAAGCCACGCCGAGCGCGCCAATCAGCATGCTGAGCAGGCGGCTGTTGTTGAGCTTGGAGGCGATGGTGCCCTTTTCGAGCATGTCTTCCGCGGCGTTGGACGCGTTGGCGTCGCGGTCGATGTTGGGATCGACTTCGACAATGGCCTCGCCCTTCTTGGGGTGCAGCCAGGCGTTGAGCAGCGGCAGGGTGATGATGATGACCAGGCTGGTGAGCAGCATGGGCACGGAGAAGATGGTTTCCGACAGGGGGATGGTGCCCATCTGCGCGGCGGTGGGGTGGCCGGGCGTGGCGACAAGCACGGGGATGCTGGCGGACAGGCCAAGACCGTACATGGTGAAGCCGCTGTAGGCGGCGGCGATGATCAGGGGGTAGTGGACGCCCTTGACCTTCAGGGCCAGCTTCTTGGCGACGATGCCGCCGATGACCAGACCAAAGCCCCAGTTCAGGTAGCTGCCGACGCCGCCGACCAGGGTGGCGACGATGATGGCGGTGTGCGGCTTGTGGACGTGGCTGACGATGCGGTTGAGCAGGCGGTCGGTCAGCGGCGCGGTGGCCAGCACGTAACCCATGGCAAGGATGACGGCCATCTGGGTGGTGAAGGCCAAGAGGCTCCAGAAGCCTTTGCCCCAGGCGCGGGTGACGTCGCCGATGCCTTGTCCTTCGATGCCCATGGCGAGCAGCACGGTGAGCAGGGTCAGCGCGATCGCAAAGACGAAGGGATCGGGCAGATACTTGCGCATCAGCTCGGTAAAGAATGAAGCCAGTTTATTCATGGTGCCTCCAACAACTCCGTAAGGCGGTTCTCTGATGTCCGGCGGCGCGCGTGATCGGGTGACGATGCGGGCGTGTCGGACGATTGCTTTTCTTTGTGTGGGTGGGCTCGTGGCCCGATGGCGCGGTCGGTCTTGGCCGCCGCGCTTTTTGTGAATGCTTGAGAACGGCTCAGGAGCCGCTGGCTTTGCCGTTCAGCCACGCGGCCAGTTCGCCGAGGGCGGCGCTTTTTTCGCGCAGGACGCGTTCGCGGCGTTCGGGGCTCCAGGTGTAGAAGCCCTGGCCGCTCTTGGCGCCGATGTGGCCGCTGTCGACTTTGCTTTTGAGCAGGTCGGAGGGTTCGGTGCGGTTTTCGAGGTCTTTGTACAGATAGCTGGCGATGGCGTAGTGGACGTCGATGCCGTTCATGTCGCGCTGCTCTAGCGGGCCGGACAGGGCGAGGCGGATGCCCAGGCTCCACTTGACGACTTCGTCGATGTCTTCCGCGCTGGCGACGCCTTTCTCCAGCAGGGAGATGGCTTCGCGGGCGAGGGCGTGCTGGATGCGGTTGGCGATGAAGCCGGGGATGTCCTGCCGAACGAGAACGGGGCGCTTGCCGCCGAAACGCAGGGTGGCCATGACTTTGGCGACGGTGTCCTCGGCGGTGTCGTCGTTGCGGACGACTTCGACGAGGGGGATGACGTCGGCAGGGGTGAAGAAATGGGTGCCGACAAAGCGGTCGCGGCGCTGGACGGCGGTGGCGATGGCGTTAATCGACAGGCCGGAGGTGTTGGTGGCGAAGATGGTGTGCGCGGGGCACAGGGTGTCCAGTTTGCCGAAGATGCCGCGCTTGAGGTCAAGGTTTTCCGGGACGGCTTCGATGACGAGGTCGCTGGTGGCGGCGGCTTCCAAGCCGGGTTCCAGTCGGATGCGCTGGATGGCTTGCTGGACTTCGCCGGGGGCGTAGACGTTGAGCTGACGTTCGATGGTCTTCAGGGCCCGTTCCAGGGCGCCTTCGACGGGATCAATCAGAACGACGTCGAGTCCCTTCGAGGCGAACAGCGCGGCAATGCCGCTGCCCATGGCGCCTGCGCCGATGACGGCGAGATTCTTGAGGGGAGTGTCCATGATGGCTCGCTTGGTGCTTGCGGCTGCTGCTTGCAGGCGGGCACGCGGGGACCAGGGGTGATGCTGTCTCGTCCGGGGTGCCTTTCTGTGCGCGCTTGGCCAGAAAAATCTTTGTGTTCTATATACGAACATTTGTGCGTGTATAGAATTTCTGTGGGGATAGTACTAAAAGTTGCTGGGGGTGGACAAATGGGGGGTGGGGGTGTTCGGTGGGTGGACGGTGGGGGTTGGCTGAGTGGGGCGCTGGCTGCGGGCTTGCGGTTGGCGGGGTTCTTTTGACGCCCGGCGCGTCGTCGGCCTGGGGCGCGCGGGGCTCCGATTGCGGTCCGGAGCCTTCGCTCCGGACTGCCCCTTCGTCAATCTCGTACGCCTTCGGCTCCCTTCGATTTCCCTCGGGCGCATCTACACGCCCCGCGCACCCCAGGCCGACGACGCGCCGGGCTCCGGTGGTTTCAGCTTGGCGGGCGCGGGGGCGGGTGGAGTTCTTGAGGTTCTTGCCTGTGCTTGTGCGGGTTTGAAGCGTCTCGCGGTGCCCGCCCCGCGTCGGCCGCGCGGGCGGCCTGGCGGGGCTTACGCGGTGTCTTGCGTCGGTGCGATGACGCTTCGCGCTGGCGCAGTCTTCTTGGTGCCTGACGGCCGCCGAGATGCAGATGCTCTCAGGTGTCTGACACCCCTACGCACCGCCGCTTGAGTCTGCGCGACGTGGCCGGGTGTCTGACACCGGCCGCAAGCTGCGATCCTGCCGGCGCCAACCAACACCCACGGCTCGTCTCCACGCCAAGGGTTCTTATCCCGAATTCCGCAGCCCCGCCGCGATCCCGTTGATCGTCAGATGAATCGCGCGCTGCACCCGCTTGTCGACCTCCGCGTTGGGATTCTTCTGCACCGCGCGATGCCGCCGGATGAGGTCAACCTGCAGGTAATTCAACGGGTCGATGTAAGCGAAGCGTTCCCGCAGGGCGATCTGCAACGTGGGGTTGTCGGCGAGCAGTTCGCGTTGCGTCAGCAGCTTGAGCATGGCGATGGTACGGCCGTGTTCGGCGCTGATGGCGCCGAAGATGCGTTCGCGCAAAGCGCGTTGGGGGACGAGCTGGGCGTAGCGGGCCGCGATGGCGAGGTCGGATTTGGCCAGGACCATTTCCATGTTGGAAAGCAACGTGCGGAAGGCGGGCCAGTCGCGTGCCATTTCGCGCAGTTGTGCAAGGCGGCCGCGGCGGGAGCGGGGGGCGTCGGGGGCGCCGGTTTCGAGGTAGGCCTCGATGGCCGAACCCATGCCGTACCAGCCGGTGAGCATGAGGCGGCATTGGGCCCAGGAGAAGCCCCAGGGGATGGCGCGCAGGTCTTCGATGCGCTGGCCTTTCTTGCGGGAGGCGGGGCGCGAGCCGATGTTCAGGCCGGCGATTTCGCTGATGGGGGTGGCGGCGAAGAAGTATTCGGCGAAGCCGGGGGTGTCGTAGACGAGGCCGCGATAGGTGCGTTGGGCGGTGTCGGACATGAAGGACATGGCGGGGCCGTGGTGGGCCATGTGGGCGTCTTCGGCGCTGGTGGCTTCGGCGCGCGGGGCGAGGCTGGATTCGAGGGTGGCGGCGATGAGCAGTTCAAGGTGCCAGCGGCCGACTTCGGCGTCCTTGTATTTGCTCTGGATGACTTCGCCTTGTTCGGTCAGCCGGATCTGGCCGGCGACGGTGCCGGGAGGCTGGGCGAGGATGGCGTCGAAGCTGGAGCCGCCGCCGCGTCCGACGGAGCCACCGCGGCCGTGAAAGAGGCGCAGGCGGACGTTGCGGGTGGAGAAGACGTCGACGAGTGCGCGTTCGGCCTGGTAGAGCGACCAGTTGGACGTGAGAAAGCCGCCGTCCTTGTTGCTGTCGGAGTAGCCCAGCATGACTTCCTGCGCGCCGTTCTGCGCGAGCTTCACGCGCTGGCGGACTTCGGGCAGGTCGAGCCAGGCGGCCATGATGTCGGCGCCGCGCTGCAAGTCGGGGATGGTTTCAAAGAGGGGCACGACCATGAGGCCGTCTTCGGCGGGGATGTCCTGCCCGGCGGGCGCGATGAGGCCGGCTTCCTTCTGCAGGACCATGACTTCGAGCAGGTCGCTGAGGGTTTCGGTGTGCGAGACGATGGTCTGGCGCACGGCCTGCTTGCCGTAGCGGGCGCGGCCGGCGGCGGCGGCGCGCAGGACGGCGAGTTCGCGGGTGGTGTCTTCGGAGTAGGCGATCCAGGGCGATGCGAGCGGGCGCGCCTGCGCGAGTTCGGCGCGCAGCAGGTCGACGCGTTGTTCTTCGGATAGCGCCAGGTAGTCGAGGGGCTTGCCGTCGTGGGTGACGCCGGCGCGCGAGAAGAGTTCGGCGAGCGCGGCTTCGTGGACGTCTGAGCTTTGGCGCAGGTCGACGGTAGCCAGGTGAAAACCGAAGACCTCGACGGCCTGCTGCAGGCCGGACAGGCGCAGTTTGGCGAGCGGGGCGCCGTGGTGCGCGCCGAGCGACGCGGCGATGACGGCGAGGTCGGCGGCAAGCTCTTGGGGGGCGTCGTAGGCGGGGGCGGCGACGGTGCTGCGGCGGGCGAGGTTCTGGCCGGTCAGGCGCAGCGCGGTGGCGGCCAGGCGGGCGTAGATGCCGACGAGGGCGCGCCGGTAGGGTTCGTCGCGGCGGTGGGGGGAGTCGTCGCCGCTGCGCTCGGCGAGCGCGAGCAGTTCGGGGTCGGCGGCGATGAGCAGGGTGGTGATGGAGAGTTCGGCGCCGAGGGCGTGGACTTCTTGCAGGTAGTGTTCGAAGAGGACGGTGGCCTGGCGCAGGAGGGCGCGTTCCAGCGTGGCGGCGTCGACGTTCGGATTGCCGTCGCGGTCGCCGCCGATCCAGCTGCCCATGCGCAGGAAGGGTTCGAGCGGCGGCGGCGGGGCGGCGAAGGGCTTGGCGGATTCGCGGTTGAGCAGCTTGGAGAGGTCGCCGTAGAGGCGCGGGATGACCTGCAGGAAGGTGCTGCGGTAGTACGAGAGCGCGTTTTCGATTTCGTCGGCGACGGTCAGGCGCGTGTAACGCAGCATGCGGGTCTGCCACAGAGTGGCGACGCGGCCGAGCAGGGCAGTGTCGAGTTCGGCCAGCTCGTCGGGCGTGAGCTGGGCTTCGCGTTGCGCGAGGGCGGTGGAGATTTCGCGGTGTACGTCGAGGGTGCTCTTGCGCTGGACTTCGGTGGGGTGCGCGGTGAGGACGGGCATGACGCAGGCCTCGGCCAGCAGGCGGCGGATGCGCGCGACGCCGACGCCTTGTCCGCTGAGAATCTGAATGGCTTCTCGCAGGCTGCCGCGCGCGGGCGTGCCGTCGGTGAGGGCGCGGGCGCGCTGGCGGCGGTTCTGGTCGCGGTCTTCGGCGATGTTGGCCAGGTGCAGGAAGTAGCTGAAGGCGCGGGCGACGGAGTTGGGGTCGCTGCCTTGCAGGCGTTTGACGCGCTGTTCGAGCAGTTTGCTGTCGGCGTCGTCGCCTTCGCGGCGAAATTTGACGGCGGTGCGGCGCAGAGTCTCGATGGTGTCGAAGACGCGCTTGCCTTCGCATTCTTCGATGACTTCTCCTAACAGCCGGCCTAACAGCCGGATATCGTGACGCAAGGGTTCTGCGGAATCGGACTGCGTGCGCTTGGCATTCATCGTGCGGGGATCCGTCTGACGGCTGTTGGAAGGGGATTGAATCGAAGCGGGCGTTGCGGGCAAACCTTGAAAATGATCGGTCGATTTTACGCAGCGTTCCTTACGGGGGAGGCGGTTTGCTCGGTTAAAGTGCGGGGTATCCCTTCGTCATTCCAGAAGCCCCCTTTATGCAAAATCATCAACGTCGCGCGCTCGTGCTGTTTTCGGGCGGGCAGGATTCCACCACTTGTCTCGCCTGGGCGCTGGAACGCTATGCGCATGTGGAGACGGTGGCGTTCGATTACGGACAGCGGCATCACATCGAACTGTCGGCGCGGTTGAATGTGCTGCGTGAGATCCGGGCCAATTTTCCGGACTGGGCGGCGCGTCTCGGCGAGGACCATCTGCTGGACCTGAAGGTGCTGGGGCAGGTGGGCGATACGGCGATGACCAGCGACCGGGCGATCGAGATGCAGGCGAATGGCTTGCCGAATACGTTTGTGCCGGGGCGCAATCTGCTGTTCCTGACGCTGGCGGCGGCGCTGGGGTATCGGCGTCAGCTGGATGTGCTGGTGGGGGGGATGTGCGAGACGGATTTCTCCGGCTATCCGGATTGCCGGGATGACACGATCAAGGCGCAGCAGGTGGCGTTGGGGTTGGGGCTCGGGTCACGGGTGACGATCGAGACGCCGTTGATGTGGATCGATAAGTCCGAGACCTGGGCGTTGGCTTATGCGCTGGGTGGGGATGCGTTGGTGGAGACGATCGTCGAGGAAAGCCATACGTGTTATCTCGGGGAGCGGGGGGCTCGGCATGATTGGGGGTATGGGTGCGGGGAGTGCCCGGCTTGCAAGCTGAGGAAGATCGGGTGGGAGAAGTGGGTGGTGGCTTCGGCGGCTGAGGGGTGAGCTGCCGGTCATTTTCTGCTGCTTGGAAGGTGGAAGCGTTGACGGTTTCGTATTGGTTTGTGGTTTGAAGTTTTGGCCGCTTTGGTGCCATGGGGTTGGTTCTTGAGGCGCTCGTTGTTTCGGCGGTCTGGGCTGGTTCTTTAGACGCCCGGCGCGTCGTCGGCCTGGGGTGCGCGGGGCTACGATTGCGGTCCGGAGCCTTCGCTCCGGACTGCCCCTTCGTCATCTTCGTTGTCGCCTTCGGCGACTGCCTTCAGATTCCCTCGGGCGCATCTACACGCCCCGCGCACCCCAGGCCGACGACACGCCGGGCTCTGGTGGTTTCAGCTTGGCGGGCGCTGGGGCGAATCGAGTTCTTGAGGTTCTTGCCTGCTGTTGTGCGGGTTTGAAGCGTCTTGCGGGGCCCGCCCCACGACGGCCGCGCGGGCGGCCTGGTGGGGCTTACGCGGTGTCTTGCGGTTGGTGATGACGCTTCGCGCGTGGCTCCGTCGGCGCAACGCCAGGTGTGACGGCCGCCGTCACTGCCGCTTCATTCACCCGCCCGATAAATCTCCATCTCAGCATCAACGCCGCCGCAGCAATGACTGCTGCGAGCGCTGCGGACGCCATCATGGCTGCATGCGCGCCTTGCCACTCGATGACGAACGCATACGCAACCGGCGCCGCAGCAGTGAGCAGAAAACTGGGAATCAGCAACGCGCCAACCAGCGCGCCGTAGCTGCGGAAGTCAAACAGCGCCAGCGGCAGCGTGCCGCGGGTGATCGTCATGAGGCCGTTGCAGGCGCCGTAGAGCAGGGTGTAGGCGGCGGTGGCGTAGAGGTTGCCGCCGGGGACGAGGGCGAGCAGGAAGCACAGCGGGAGGGCCAGGGCCACTGCCAGGTTGAGCGTCAGCGGATGAAGGCGGCCGCCGACGAGGACGTCGCCTAACCGGCCGGCGAATTGGCCGATGCCCCACAGGGCGGCGACGGTGACGGCGGCTGCGGTGGTCAGGCCCAGGCCGGTCAGCAGTGAGAAGAGGTGGGCGGCGTTGCCGGCGGCCAGGAAGTTGGTGAGCATCGCCATGACGGCGTACAGGATGCCGGCCAGGCGGCGTTCGGCGGCGGTGCGGGTGAGGCCGGTGGAGGGCTTGCCGGGGTCGGTGGCGGATGCGGTGTAGCGGCGGCGTGGCAGGGCCAGGTAGAGGGGGACGGTGGCTAGCGCGAGCGCGGCGTAGACGAGGGCGGCGCCGCGCCAGCCCAGCCATTCGGCCAGGAAGTGGCCAACGGGCCACATGACGGTGGAGGCCAGGCCGCCGAAGAGGGTGATCTGGGACATGGGCCGGCGCGCGGCGGGGCCGGCGGCGCGGGCCAGCGCGGCGAAGGCGGCGTCGTAGAGGCACAGGCGCATGCCGACGCCGAGCGCGGCCCAGGCGGCGAAATAGAGCGCGTGCGTATGGGTGATGGCGAGCAGGGCGCAGCCCAGGGCGGACAGGACGGCGCCGGCGGGCATGACGCGGTGTCCGCCCCAGCGGTCCACCGCGGCGCCGGCGGCGGGCGAGACGAGGGCCATGACGACGATGGCAGCGGAGAAGCCGCCGTAGACGGTGGCGGTGCTCCAACCCAGGTCGGCGGTCATGGCCGGGCCGAGGGCGCCGATGAGGTAGAAGGTGACGCCCCAGCCGACGAGCTGGGTGAGACCCAGGCAGATGACGGCGCGGGGGCGGATCATGGGCGTTGCGGGGGCGTGGTGTCGCCTTCGCCGAGGCTGCGCTGCATGAGGACGGTGTCGCGCCATTCGCCGTGCTTGTGTCCCACGGACCGCAGCGTGCCGACGGGGTGAAAGCCTTGGCTGGCGTGCAGGGCGAGCGAGGCGGCGTTGCGGCTGTCGCCGACCACGGCCAGCATCTGGCGCCAGCCGGCGGCGGTGCAGCGCTCGACCAATGCGGCGAGCAGCTTGCCGCCGATGCCCAGTCCGGCGCGGCCGGCCTTGACGTAGACGGAGTCTTCAACGGTGTGCCGGTAGGCGGGGCGCGGGCGGTAGGCGGTGACGTAGGCGTAGCCGACGACTTCGCCGTTGATCTCGGCGACGAGGTGGGGCATCTCCTTTTCCAGCACGCCGGCGCGGCGTTGGCGCATCTCGGCGATGGAGGGCGGCTCCAGTTCGAAGGACGCAGTGCCGTGCTGCACGTGGTGCGCGTAGATGGTCTTGATGGCGGGCAGATCGGCTTCCGCGCTGTCGCGGATGAGGACGGTGGGCGAATGGGGCGACATGGAAGGGCCGGGGGTGGCTGATCGAAAACGCCAGTGTGAGCCAAGGCAAATCATTAATAAAGCTTTGGTCTATTATGATTTTCATAAGTAAAACTTTGGTGTAGCCATGCGCGGCTTGAATCTGGACCACTTGCGCACGTTTGCGCAGGTCATCGAACTGGGCAGTTTTTCCGCCGCCGCCGAGCGCGGGGGCGTGACGCAGCCCGCGGTCAGCCTGCAGATCCGCCAACTGGAGCGGCGTTTCGGCCTGAAGCTTGTGGAACGCGTCGGGCGGCGCGCGGGGCCGACGGCGGCGGGGCGGGAATTGCTGGCGCATATCCGCGCGATCGACGGCGCCGTGGCGCAGGCCGAGCAGGCGATGTCGTCGCATGCATCGCAGGTGTCGGGACGGATCCGGCTCGGCACGGGCGCCACCGCGTGCACCTATCTGCTGCCGCCGGTGCTGGCGGATCTGCGCCAGCGGTTTCCGGCGCTGGACATCGTGGCCAGCACGGGCAATACGGCGGACATGCTGCGGGGGCTGGAGGCCAATACGTTGGATATCGTGCTGATCACGCTGCCGGCGCCGGGCCGCATGTTCCAGGCGACGCCGGTGATGGAGGACGAGTTCGTGGCAATCTTTCCGTCGCGCGATGCGGGCGCGATTCCCGAGGTCGTGACGCCGCAGTCGCTGGCGCGGCTGCCGCTGGTGCTGTTCGAGCCGGGCGCGCGCACGCGGCGGCTGGTGGACGACTGGTTCGAGGCGGCGGGCGTGGCGGCCAAGCCGATCATGGAATTGGGCAGCACGGAGGCAATGAAGGAAATCGTGGGCGCGGGACTTGGCTGCGCGGTATTGCCCCGGCTGGCGGTATCGGGCGCGGGACGGCGCGACGCGTTGGAAGTGCGTTCGCTGACGCCGCGCCTGTCGCGCGATCTGGCCATCGTCCTGCGGCGCGACAAGCCGCTCAGCCGCGGGCTGCGGCATCTGCAGGACGCGCTCTTGGCGTTGGGGGAGCGCACGCCATGACGGTGTCCCGCAAGGTTCCGACGATGGCCGAACCCGACCTCTATCCCTACGAATCCTCGCGCCGTCCGGTGGCGGGGCTGGCCGTGGATTACCCGGACGGTCACCGCGTCAAGCGCCATCGCCACCGGCGCGGACAGCTCGTTTATGCGATGTCGGGCGTGATGGTGGTGGACACCGACGCGGGCATCTGGGTCGTGCCGCCGACGCGCGGCGTCTGGGTGCCGGCGTGGGTATCGCACGGCATCCGCATGAGCGGCGAACCGCGCATGCGCACTGTATTCGTCGAACCGGGGGCGGCGGCGCACTTGCCGGCGCAGTGCTGCGTGCTGTCTGTGTCGCCCTTGCTGCGCGAACTGATGGCGGCCGCGGCCGAGGTGCCGCTGGACTGGGCGCCGGACACGCGCGACGGGCGGCTGATGATGCTGCTGCTGGACGAACTGCGTCAGGAACCCGTGCTGCCGCTGCATCTGCCGCAGCCGTCGGAACCGCGTCTTGCGCGCATCTGCCGCGCCATCGTGCGGCATCCGGAACGGCAGGACGGAGCAGCGGACTGGGCGCGGGATTTGGGTGTGGATCCCAAGACGGTGCACCGGCTCTTCGTGCGTCACACGGGCATGACGTTCGGCCGCTGGCGCCAGCAGGCGAGGCTTTTGGCTGCGATGGAGCGGCTGGCTCGGGGCGAACGGGTGCTGGATGTGGCGCTGGACCTGGGGTACGAGAGCCCGAGCGCATTCGCGGCGATGTTCCGCAAGGCGCTGGGGGAGTCGCCAAGCGCCTTCGCGGCGCGCGGCGTGGCGTCCGCCTGACGGCTGTCAGCGGGCCGGCTGACTGTCGGCTGACCGCCGCGCGTGTGTTTCCGGGGCGCTCGCGGGCGCCCGGGCGCGGAAGCAGCGTATTATTTAGCGTTTTGCCGCCCACGCTAACAGCTACAGCCTGAGACAGATCATGCCGCACTATCGCTCCCGCACTTCGACCCACGGCCGCAACATGGCCGGCGCCCGCGCCTTGTGGCGCGCCACCGGCATGAAGGATGGCGACTTCGGCAAGCCGATCATCGCCGTGGTGAACTCGTTCACGCAGTTCGTTCCGGGCCACGTGCATCTGCGCGACCTGGGCGCGCTGGTGGCCAAGGAAATCGAAGCCGCCGGCGGCGTCGCCAAGGAATTCAACACCATCGCCGTGGACGACGGCATCGCCATGGGTCACGGCGGCATGCTGTATTCGCTGCCGTCGCGCGAACTCATCGCGGACTCGGTGGAATACATGGTCAACGCGCATTGCGCCGACGCCATGGTCTGCATCTCGAACTGCGACAAGATCACCCCGGGGATGCTGATGGCCGCCATGCGCCTGAACATCCCGGTCGTGTTCGTGTCGGGCGGCCCGATGGAAGCGGGCAAGGTCAAGTCGCCCACGGACGGCAAGGTCATCGCCAAGATCGACCTGGTCGACGCCATGATCAAGGCCGCCGACCCCAACGTGTCGGACGCCGAAGTGGCCGAAGTCGAACGCAGCGCCTGCCCGACCTGCGGCTCCTGTTCCGGCATGTTCACGGCCAACTCGATGAACTGCCTGACCGAAGCCATCGGCCTCGCGCTGCCCGGCAACGGCACCATCGTCGCCACGCACGCCTGGCGCAAGGGCCTGTTTGAACAAGCGGGCCGCCTGGTCGTGGACCTGTGCCGCCGCTACTACGTCGAAGAAGACGAATCCGTCCTGCCGCGCAACATCGCCACCAAGAGCGCGTTCCAGAACGCGATGGCGCTGGACGTGGCGATGGGCGGGTCGACCAACACCGTGCTGCACTTGCTGGCCGCGGCGCAGGAAGCCGGCGTGGACTTCACGATGGCCGACATCGACCGCATCTCGCGCAAGGTGCCGTGCCTGTGCAAGGCAGCGCCCGCCACCGACAAGTACCACATCGAAGACGTGCACCGCGCCGGCGGCATCCTGGGCATCCTGGGTGAACTGGCGCGCGCCGACCTGCTGGACCTGTCCTGCGGCAACGTGCACAGCGGCACGCTGGGCAACGCCATCCAGCAATGGGACGTGGCCGGCAACGCAAGCGAAGAAGCCAAAAAGTTCTACCGCGCAGCCCCCGGCGGCATCCCGACCACGGTCGCCTTCAGCCAGGACGCCACGTTCCTGACGCTGGACACCGACCGCAAGACGGGCTGCATCCGCAGCAAGGAAAGCGCCTATTCCAAGGACGGTGGCCTGGCCGTGCTGTACGGCAACCTCGCTGAAAAGGGTTGCATCGTCAAGACGGCCGGCGTGGACGAGTCGCAGTGGGTCTTCACCGGCCGCGCGCGCGTCTTCGAAAGCCAGGACGACGCTGTCGAAGGCATCCTGGGCGACAGGGTTGTGGCGGGCGACGTGGTGGTGATCCGCTATGAAGGCCCCAAGGGCGGCCCCGGCATGCAAGAGATGCTGTATCCCACGTCCTACCTGAAGTCCAAGGGCCTGGGCAAGACCTGCGCGCTCTTCACCGATGGCCGCTTCTCGGGTGGCTCGTCGGGCCTGGTGATCGGCCACGCTTCGCCGGAAGCAGCCGAAGGCGGCACGATCGGCCTGGTCGAAGAAGGCGACACGATCGAGATCGACATCCCCAACCGCAAGATGCACCTGGCGGTTTCCGACGACGAACTGGCCCGCCGCCGCGCCGCCATGGATGCGCGCGCCGACGGCTGGGAGCCGGTGGGCCGCGAACGCGTGGTGTCGCAGGCGCTGCAGGCGTATGCGGCGCTGGCCACGTCGGCCGATCGCGGCGCGGTGCGCGATCTGTCGCAGCTCAAGCTGAAAGGCAAGCGCTGATCGGTTGATGGCGGGTTGATGTGAAAGGCGGCGCACTTCGTGCGCCGCTTTTTTTCTGTGGTGCTGGCGATGCGCATGTTGCTAGCGTGCACGCGAGGAGGGACATAGCTTATTACAGCTTGCGGGCTGTAATCTGAAAATACAGCTCATAAGTTGTATTTATGAAATACAGCCTAGATTGCGTATTTCATTTTTACAACCTAGAATCTGTAAACCCTCACCACCAAGGGTTGGCATGTCCGACTTCACCGTCCGCACGGCGGACCAGCTCCCCGCCTTGCTCCGGGCCTTCCGCAAACAGGCTGGCATGACCCAGGCCGCGGCTGCACTGCGTCTGGGCGTCACGCAGCAGACGCTTTCAGCGTTTGAGCGCAACGCCGGCAAGCTTGGCGCTGACAGGTTGCTGGAGATTCTCGGCATCCTGGGCGTGGAAGTCGTGTTGCGCCAACGGGAAAAATCCTCCGCGTCCAAAACATCGGCCACACCGGATTGGTAGCCATGGGCCGACGTTCACACCACCGCGCTCTGGATCTCTGGATGAACGGGGACTTCGTGGGCGTCTGGAGCGTCCAGCCCCAGATTGGCGAGACGCTCCAATACGACGAGGCATGGGTTGCCTCCGGCCGGGGGCGGCCACTCTCGCTTTCGCTTCCCTTCACGCCGGGCAACCCGCCGCATCGCGGGCAGACCGTGCGCAGCTATTTCGAGAACCTGCTGCCCGACAGCCAGAACATTCGCGAACGAGTCGCGCGGCGGTTCCAGGCGGGTTCCACTGACGCGTTCTCGTTGTTGGCCGAAGTTGGCCGCGATTGTGTGGGCGCTGTGCAGGTCATGCCCCGCGACGTCGCGCCTGACCCCGTGACGCAGGTCGACGCCATTGCGCTCAGCGATGCGCAAGTGGCCCAGGCGCTGCGCGGCACCCTGACGCCCGGACCCCTGAGCGGCCACAGTGCAGATGACGATGACGGGTTCCGCATCTCGATCGCCGGGGCGCAGGAAAAGACGGCCATGCTGTGGCTCGATGGTCGCTGGTGCAGGCCTCACGGCGCCACGCCGACCACGCATATCTTCAAGATGCCGCTCGGCCTCGTCGGCAACTTGAAGTTCGACATGAGCCACTCGGTGGAGAACGAGTGGCTGTGCTCCGAGATCCTCCATGCGTACGGGCTGCCGGTGGCTCGCACCCAGCCGTTGATGTTCGAGGACATGAAGGTGCTGGCGGTCGAGCGGTTCGACCGCATGTGGTGGCGCAACGATGACGGCAAGCGCTGGCTGATCCGCCTGCCGCAGGAAGACATGTGCCAAGCGACGGGAACGCCGCCGCATCTGAAGTACGAATCCGACGGCGGCCCGGGCGTGCGCAGCATCATGAAGCTGCTGGCCACCTCGCGCGAGCCCGATCGCGACCGGCGCACGTTTTTCCAATCGCAGGTCCTGTTCTGGATGTTGCGCGCCACCGATGGCCACGCAAAGAACTTCAGCATTTTTCTGCGGCCCGGCGGCGCGTACGAGCTCACGCCGCTGTACGACGTACTGTCTGCCTATCCCGTCATCGGTACCGGCGCCAACCAGCTGTCGCCGTTCAAGGCACGCATGGCCATGGCTGTGCGCACGAAGAACACCCATTGGCTCATGCGCGACATCCTGCGGCGGCATTGGCTCGCCGTCGGTGCGGAACACGGTGTCGTGGCGCCGGACGGCCGGGGCGTGGAGGCGGTGGTCGACGACCTGGTTTCGCGTACGCCGCAAGTGGTGCGCGCGGTGCGAGACGTATTGCCGCCCGCGTTTCCCGAGCACGTGGCCGATACCATCCTCCAGGGCCTGCAAGCCGCGGCCGACAGACTGGCGGGATAGCCAAGGCGTGCATGCGGCACGGCGCTAGATGCCTCGGAATGAGAATAATTGCTATTATTCGCGTCTTCCCGATCTTCGCCCGGCTCGAATGTCTGCATCGCTCAAGCGCAAGCAAGGCTGGCTCGCTCATTACCGCGAGTTGCTTGGCGCATGGCGCAACAAGAACTCGCCCGATGGCGAGGATGCCGTTCAGGACGTGGCGGTGAAGCTGCTTGAACGCGGCATCGTGGATATCGAGGAACCGCGCGCGTATCTGGCGCGCGGCGTCTCAAATGGCGTGATCGACCAGCACCGGCGCCGTGCCATCCTGCCGGTGCGGGCAATCGATGAGCTTGCCGAGCGTGAGCATCCGACGGTGGCGGACGGGCAGTCCGCGTACTACGCTGGCGAACTGTTGACGGCGCTGATGGCGGCGCTGCAGGAGCTACCGCCTGCCTGTCAGCGCGTCTATCTGCAGCACCGGCTGGAAGGCTGGACCCATGCCGAGATTGCGGCGGATATGGGTATTTCGCGCAGTATGGTCGAAAAGCACATGATCCGTGCGCTGCAACACATCGGTGAAAGGCTGAAGCAGCATGCGCCGTCCGATTAAGATGATTTCCCGATGACCCGCCAAGACGAATCCTCCGCCGACGAACTGCGTGCCCGCGCGGCGCACTGGTTCGCGCGTGTCCAGTCGGGGGAGGCTACGCACGACGAGATCGACGCCTGTGCGTCATGGCGTCGCGCCCACCCCTTGCACGATGAGGCATATCGCAAGATCGAGTATCTGTGGCGGGCCACGGATCAGTTGCCGCAAGACGAGCTGCGCGCCATGCTGGCCGCCAGCCGTGCCGCGACAAGCGGTGCGCCAACGCCGCGCCGCCGCGTATTCGGATGGGCGGCGGCCGCTTGCACGGCGGCTGCGGTGGCGGCGGTGGCAGTCCCCCTGCTCAACAGCGAGGCGCCGTCCTACCGCGCGGCTTTTCAGACCCAGGCCGGCGAACGGCGCGAGGTGACACTGCCGGATGGATCGGTCGTCAGCCTGAACGTGAACACGCGCCTGGAAGTCGCCTTCTTTGAAGGGCGACGCGATATCACGCTGACGTCGGGTCAGGCTTTTTTTGCCGTTCAGCACGATGGCGAGCGCCAATTCGTCGTGCATGCGCCAGCGGTGACCGTGACCGTGACCGGTACACGCTTCGACGTGCGCTCGGACGATTCGCGGGTGGCGGTGGAGTCGGGTTCGGTGCAGGTCACCACGGGTCGCTGGTGGAACCGGGCCGAGCGTCAGCTCATCGCCGGACAATCGGTCGAACGTGACGGAGATGGGCTGTTGAGTGCCGCGACACCCGTTCAGATCGAAAACCTGTTGGCGTGGCGGCAGGGCAAGATCGTATTCCGCAATGCGCCGCTGGCGCAGGTGGTGGCCGAGATGAACCGCTACCTGGAACATCCCGCCAAACTCGATGCCCCCGCGCTGCGCGACTATCGCGTGGCCGGCGTTTTCAGTATCGATAAGCCGCAAGACATTCTGGCCGCCTTGCCGGCCGTTGCGCCGGTTCAGGTACGCCCACTGGCCGGCGGCGGCGCAGTCATTGTGCCGCGCTGACAGCGGCGCCTCCCCATTGCTCCATGCGCAAGTCCCTGCCGGACCGCGGATGCCGCGCGTGGCCATAATCGGCACGGTTACAAAATAGTTTTCATTTGCGTTGAGGTGTTTGCCGCGCCCGCTCGTTTGTTCCTACGAGGGGGCGTGCGTTGCCATGCGGCGCGGGCTCCGGGAGAACCTTGGCCAAGGGTTGTGGCGCATAGACGCCGGTTTGATTGATTGGAACGGAACACCGTGAATACCGAAGTTGCAAGCCGCACGAGCGCGTTACGCACGCCCTTCGTGCTTGGCACCCTTTCCCTGTCATTGGCCCTGACGCTGGGTGGCGCGCCGGCAGGGGTGCAGGCTCAGACGCCCGCCGCGCACATCAGCATCGCAGCCCAACCGCTGGAGCAGTCGTTGCTGCAGTTGGGGAGGCAGACCTCGTTGCAGATCTTCTTTGCCCAGGACTTGGTCGCAGGCATTCAGGCGCCGGCCGTGTCCGGCGCGCTGCCCCCCGAAGAGGCGTTGCGCCGTCTGCTTGCGGGCAGTGGCCTGCAATATGACCGCCGGGGCGACACGGTCACCTTGTCGCGCCCACCGGCCGCCCAGGCGACGCAGCTCGAGCCGGTAACGGTGGAAGGGCGCAACCTGCTGACCACGGAAGGAACGGGCTCCTACACGGTGCGCGCAACCACCGCGGCGACCGGACTGCGGCTGTCTCCGCGAGAAACGCCGCAGTCGGTGAGCGTGGTGACGCGCCAGCAGATCGAAGACATGAACCTGACATCGCTTGGGGAAACGTTGAAAACGGTCACGGGCCTGGTGACGACGTCATCCGACATCGATCGCACCGATATCCATTCGCGTGGCTTTTATGTCGACAGCTATTCCTACGACGGCATGCCGGTGTCCACGCAAAACGATTTCTTCGGCACGTCGAACTTCGATCCCATTCTTTACGATCGCGTCGAAGTCGTGCGCGGCGCGACCGGTCTGATGACCGGCACCGGCAATCCGGGCGCATCGGTCAACGTGGTGCGCAAGCGCGCCACGAGCAAGGAGTTCACGGGCGCGGTCAGCTTGGGCATCGGGTCCTGGGATGACCGCCGTGCGACGGTGGATCTGTCCACGCCGGTCAACGCCGATGGCTCTGTGCGGGCCCGGGTGGCGGGCATGATGGAAGAGCGCGATTCGTATCTGGACCGTTACCACACGCGCAATCAGGCCTTTCTGGCCACGGTAGAGGCCGACGTGACGGCCAACACCACCGTGCGCGTAGGCTTCGAGCACCAGAACAAACGGCCGACCGACGTGACGTGGGGCGGACTGCCGATGCTGTACAGCGACGGCTCGCCGGCAAGCTGGCGGCGCAGCTTCAGCATCGGGGCCGACTGGACGCGCTGGAGCACTACCAACAACACGATCTACGCCTCGGTGGAGCACCAGTTCGACAACGGCTGGAACATCACCGCCAACGTCAGCCGGCTCGACAGTGAATACGATTCCAGGCTGCTGTATCTGATGGGGCAACCGGATCGCGATACCGGAATGGGCCTGAACGTCTGGCTGAACCGCTCGCACCAGGAGTTCGATCAGAACAGCGCTTCGATCCAGGCGGGCGGGCCGTTCGAATTGTTCGGACGCCAGCATGAAGCCGTGTTCGGCCTCGTTGGCAGCAGGTCCACGCTGCGCTATGGCAACTATCCCGCCCTCAATACCAGTCCCGTGGGCAACATATTCGAATGGGATGGCTCCTACCCGGATCCGGGTTGGGGCGAATTCAATACCCTGGGCAAGAACAAGACGCGCCAGACCGCGGCATACGGCGCGCTGCGCCTGTCGGTCACGGATTCGCTCAAACTGATCGTTGGCGGCCGGCAGAATCGTTGGGTGCGTGACAGCGGCGACGACGAGCTGCGCAGCACGGAGTTCACGCCATACGCCGGCGTGGTCTACGACTTCAACGACACTTACACCGGCTATGTCAGCTATACCGACATCTTCCAGCCGCAGGCATATCGCGACGCCAGCGGCAGGTATCTGGATCCTGTCCAAGGCAAAAGCTACGAGACGGGCGTGAAGGCCGACTATCTCGACGGCAGGCTCAGCACCTCTTTCTCGGTGTTCCGCATCGAAGAGGACAACGTGGCCGAGCGCGATGGCTCGCGCTTCGTCGATGGCACGTCGGAGTTCGCCTATCGCGGCGCCAAAGGACTGACCAGCGAAGGTTTCGAGTTGCAGGCGTCGGGCGAAGTGAATCCGGGATGGCAACTGACGGCGGGCTTCTCCCGCGCGCTGGTGCGCGACGCGGAGGGCAAGCGGTTCAACACGTACCGCCCGCAGAATCTTGCGCACCTGTTCACGACCTATCTGGTGCCGGGCACCTCGGGCAAGTTGACGGTGGGCGGAGGCGTGCAATGGCGCAGCGGCGTGTACGTCGACCAGACGACGTCGGCGGGCGTGAAGGCCCGGCGTGAACAGGGCTCGGTGCTGCTGACCAGCGTGATGGCGAATTACCGGTTCACGCCGAATCTGTCGGCGCAGTTGAACATCAGCAACCTGTTCGACAAGAAGTACTTCGATCTGACGGGCGACGGGCAGGGGTTCTATGGATCGCCGCAAAAAGCGATGCTGACGGTAAAGTACGCCTTCTAAGCCGGATGAGGTTTTGGTGTGGAGCGCTGCCCGCTATTGACTACCGGGCTGGCAGCGCCGGGCGCTTTTTGGGGATGGGCCGACGATGACGAACCGATAAAATCCCCCAATCTCTTCCCGGGTCCCGAAATCATGTCCCTGAACTCCGAAGCCCTGCGCCTCTTCCTTGGCGTGGTCGACGCCGGGTCGTTGAGCGCCGCCGCCGAAATGCTCGGCCAGACCGCATCCGGCGTCAGCCGTGGCCTGCATCGGCTTGAAGAGGACCTGGGCGTCACGCTGCTGAACCGGACGACGCGCCGCATGGAGCTGACCGAAGAGGGCCGGCATTTTCTGCCCAAGGCGCGCCAGATCGTGGCGGCGCTGGAAGAGGCCGAGGAGTGCATGCGCATGGTGCATCAGCGGCCTGCGGGCCGCTTGCGTGTGGACGCGTCGGTGCCGGTGATGCTGCACTGCGTGGTGCCCCACGTTGCCGAGTTCCGGCGTGCGTATCCGGAGATCTCGCTGGAACTCACCAGCAACGACCGCATCGTGGACCTGATGGAGCATCGCACCGACGTTGCGCTGCGCATGGGGCCGTTGACCGATTCCACGCTGCACGCGCGCACGCTGCGGCCGTCGCCGCGCTGGATGATGGCTAGTCCCGATTACATCGCGCGGCGTGGCGCGCCGCGCACGGTGGAGGATCTGGCGGATCACGAGGTGCTGGGTTTCACGCAGCCGGAAAGCCTGAACCTCTGGCCGCTACGTCATGCCGGCGGTTCCAGCTTTCAGGCCACGCCGACGCTTGCGACGTCCAGCGGCGAGACGCAGCGGCAACTGGCGCTGCGCGGCGTCGGCATCGCGTGCCTGTCGGACTTTGTGGTGCGCGAGGATATCGAGGCGGGGCGGCTGGTGAAAGTGCTTGAAAGCGAATACACCGATCACCTGCAGCCGATGCACGCGGTGTATCACCGCAACACGCAGCTGTCGCGGCGTATCGCGTGTTTTCTGGATTTTTACGCGGGCAGGATTTGAGGTGATGCGCGGGTGTCTGACACCTCAGTGGAGGGTGTCTGACACCTGTGGACAACTGCTACGCGTGCAGCGCTCTTCCAAACGCCGCCAGCACCGACTCGTGCAGCGTTTCCGACAGCGTTGGGTGGGCGAACACGGTGTGCATCAGGTCTTCTTCGGTCGCTTCCAACGACGCCGCCACGCCATACCCCGTGATGAGCTCGGACGCCTCCGGGTGAATGATGTGCGCGCCGAGCAGTTCGCCTGACTTGGCGTCGAACACCGTCTTGACCAGGCCCTGGTCCTCGCCCATCGCGATCGCCTTGCCGTTGCCGGCGAAGGTGAACTTTCCGACGCGGATTTCGCCGCCAGTCTTCGTGGCGTGTTCACGCGCGCGGGCTTCGGTCATGCCGATGCTCGCGACCTGCGGGTAGGAATACGTGCAGGCGGGAATGCGCAGCGGATCGATGGCGTGCACGGGCAGGCCGGCGATGGCTTCGACGCACAGCACGGCTTCGTGGCTGGCCTTGTGGGCAAGCCATGGGGCGCCGGCCACGTCGCCGATCGCGTAGACGCCGGACTCGCCGGTGCGGCACAGGTCGTCGGTGACGATGTGCGTCTTCTCGACCTTGACGCGCGTCTTCTCCAGTCCCAGATTCTCGACGTTGCCGACAATGCCGGCGGCGACGATGACGCGGTCGAAGGTCTGTTCGAGCTTCTTGCCCTCGTGCTCCAGCGTGACCTTGACGCCGTCGGCCGTGGTGGACGAGGCCGTCACCGCGCAACGCGTCAGCACGCGGATGCCTTGCTTTTCAAAGGCCTTGCGCGCCAGCTGCGAGATCTCGGCGTCTTCCTGCGGAAGAATCTCCGGCGTCATGTCGATCAGCGTGACCTCGGCACCCACCGCGCGATAGAAGCTGGCGAACTCGGCGCCGATGGCGCCCGCGCCCACGACCAGCAGTGACTTCGGGATCTCGGTCGGCACCAGCGCCTGCCGGTAGGCCCAGATGCGCTCGCCCACGGGCAGCGCCGGCAGGTCGCGGGCGCGTGCGCCGGTGGCCAGGATGATGTGCTTGGCCGACAGCGTGGCGCCGTCGTCCAGCGCCAGCTTGCCGGACCCGGCAAGTCTGGCGCTGGCGGCGAACACGGTGACGCCATTCTTTTTCATCAGATGCGCCACGCCTTGGCCCAGCCGGCCGGCCACCTTGCGCGACCGGGCGACCATCGCGGCCAGATCCGGGCGCGCCCCGCCCGCACCCGTCACGCCGTAGTGCGCGGCCTCGCGGCAGGCGCGCAGCACGGTGGCGCTGTGCAGCAGGGCCTTCGTCGGAATGCAGCCCCAGTTCAGGCAGATGCCGCCCAGTTCGGCGCGCTCGACCAGCGCGACCGACATACCCAGCTGCGCGGCGCGGATCGCGGCCACGTAGCCGCCCGGTCCGCCGCCCACCACCACCAGATCAAAACTCGTCTTCGTCATGGCGGGGCTCACAGCAGGATGCGCACAGGGTTTTCGATCAGCGCGCGGAAGGCGGCCAGCCAGCGTGCGCCGACCGCGCCGTCCACGACGCGATGGTCGGCCGACAACGTCACCGTCATCACGGTGGCGGCAACCAGCTGGCCATCGGCGTCCACCACCGGCCGGCGTTCGGCCGCGCCGACGGCCAGGATGGCGGCCTGCGGCGGATTGATGATGGCGGCGAACTGGCTGATGCCGTACATGCCCAGATTGCTGACCGTCAGCGAGCCGCCGGTGAATTCCTCGGGCTTCAAGCGGTTGACCTTGGCGCGCTTGGCCAGCTCGACGATCTCTGCGCCGATGACGGACAGGGACTTCACATCGGCGTCGCGCACGATGGGCGTGACCAGGCCGCCGTCGGTGGCCACCGCCACGGAGATATCGGCGCCCGCGTGGTATTCGATGTCGTCGTCGTGCCAGGACGCGTTGACCTCGGGCACCTCGCGCAGCGCCAGGGCGGCGGCGCGCACGATGAAGTCATTGACCGACAGCTTGACCGCGCCGCCGTGGTTGGCCTGCGCGCGCAGGGCGAGCAGCGCGTCCATGCGGCAGTCGACCGTCAGGTAAAAGTGCGGCACGTGCTGCTTGCTTTCGGTGAGGCGGCGCGCGATGGCGCGGCGCATGCCGGTGTGCGGCACGCGGCGTGCGGCCGGCCGGCCAGCGGGGTGGGCGGAAAGTGGCGCGGCGGCAGGCGCACGGTCGCGCGCGGCTTCAACATCGCGCCGCACGATGCGGCCATGCGGGCCGGTGCCGGTGACGCCCAGCAGGTCGACGTGCCACTGCGCGGCAAGGCGCCGGGCGACGGGGCTGGCGAAGAGCCGGCCGCCGGGGACGGCTGCGGTCGAGGATGCGGCGTGCGCGGCTGCGTTGCCGGCTTCCTGCGGGGCGGCGGCAGACGCGCCAGACGGCGATCCCGAGGCCAACGCTGCACCAGCCGCCGCCGAGGCGCCCGTTGCCCCGCCAGCAGCGGACCCAGCAGCCGACCCCGCTGCAACGGCCGCACCACCGTGCTCAGCCAGCGCACGATCAATCGCCGCCGCGTCCTCGCCGTCCGCGATCAGCACGCCAATCACAGTGTTGATCGGCACCGACGCCGGCCCGGCCTGGACCACGATGCGGCCCAGCACGCCGGCCTGTTCGGCGTTGATTTCGACGATGGCCTTTTCGGTTTCGACTTCCGCCAGCGCGTCGCCCACGGCAACGCGGTCGCCTTCCTGCATGAGCCACTGGTGCAGGATGCCGCCCGAGGCGTCGGCGGCTACAGAAGGGAGCTTGATGAGGTATGCCACGGTGTTCTTCCTATTCAGCGGCGCCGGCCAGGTCGGGCCGGTACGCGGCGGGGTCGTCGTATTCGACGAGTTCGAGCACATTGCCTTCGGGGTCGCGGAAGAAGGCGAGCCACGTGCCGGGCCGCACTTCCATGGGCGCGGGCGCGCTGTCGAAGACGACGCCTTTCGATTCCAGATCGCGCACCACGCCTCGCAGGTCGCGCACGATGAAGGTGAGGTAGGCGGCGCCCTGGCGGTCCAGGATCGCCGCGCCGCGCACCGCGGGCTCGGGCGCCACGGCCGGTTGCAGCAGCTTGATGCGCTCGCCGTACGGCGTCTGCAGGCGCGCGACGTCGTAGCCGTGCGCCGTGAGGCCCGTTGCCCGCGCCTTGTCGACGGGCACCGTCACGCGGTTCACCAGCGTCAATCCCATGACGCCGGTGTAGAAAGCGGCCAGCGCATCCAGGTTCGCGCAGCAGATGCCGACTTCCATCGGCACGGTCATGTGCAGGGCGCTCATCGCTGTTCCCCCAGATCGGCCAGCACGTCGGCCAGGCCCGCCATCACCTCGTCGGTGTCGGCGAACGCCGCGCGCTCCAGCACCTTCGAGATGCTGGGCGAGGCCTCGCCGCCGGTGACGCGCTTGACCGGCTGGTCCAGCCAGTCGAAGTAGCGGCGCTGGATCTCGTCGGCCAGCATGGCGCCGTAGGACGTGCCGCGCGCGCCTTGCTCCACGATCAGCACGTTGTTGGTCTTCTGGATGCTGGCGCCGATGGTGTCCCAGTCCAGACTGGCGCGGTCCAGCGTGCGCAGGTCGATGACTTCGGCGTCCACGCCGGCCTGTTCGGCGGCCGCCAGCGCGCGGCTGACCATGGACAGGTACGTCAGGATGGTGACCTTGCTGCCTTCACGGCGCACGCGGGCGCGGCCGAAGGGGATGGCGTAGTCCAGATCGCCATCGGGCACGTCGCCCGACGAGGCGTACAGATCCACGTGCTCGATGACCAGCACCGGATCCTTGGAAGCCAGCGCCGTGTTCATCAGGCCGACGTAATCGTGCGGCGTGGACGGCGCAACGATGCGCCAGCCGGGCGCCGTGGCAAAGATGCCGGCCGGGTCCATCGAGTGCTGCGAGCCGTAGCCCGTGCCCATCGCGACCTTGGTGCGCAGCACGAACGGCACGTCGATGTCGCCGCCGAACATGTGGCGCGCCTTGCCGATCTGGTTGAAGATCTGGTCGGCCGCGACCCACATGAAGTCCGGGTACATGAATTCCACGACGGGCTTGTAGCGGCCGTCCATCGCCAGGCCTCCGCCCAGACCAGCAAAGGCGTTTTCCGAGATCGGCGTGCCCAGCACGCGGTCCGGGTACTTGTCCTTCAAGCCGCGCGTGGCGCCGTTGGTGCCGCCCTTCAGGCGATGCACGTCCTCGCCCAGCACGACGACGCCCGGGTCGGTTTTCATGCGGCGGTCCAGCACGTCGGCGACCGCATCGACGAACTTGCGCGTCGCCTTGGCGCCGGTGTGGTCCGCGGCCTCCTGGTAGCGCAGGCCTTCCAGTTCCGAGCCGTCGCTGCGCAGGCCGACGTCGCGGAAATCTGGGCTGGGCCACAGGTCGGCGCGCACGCGGCGTTTGCCGCCGTCCGCCGCTTCGGTCAGGCGGCCGGACACGTCCTTCATCACGTCCTTGCAGCGCTGGCGCAGAGCATCCACCTCGGCCTGCGTGACGACCTTGCGGGCGATCATTTCCGACGCGATGCGGTCCAGCGGATCGCGCTGGCGCCACTGCGCCTCTTCGTCCTTGGTGCGGTAGCCGAAGGCGCTGCCGGGGAACGGGCCGTTCTGGTGGAAGAAGCGGTAGACGTCCACTTCGACGATGGTCGGACCCTTACCGGCGCGCATGTGCGCCACGGCTTCCGACATGGCCAGGTAAACGGCTAGCGGATCCATGCCATCGACCTTCCAGGACGGAATGTTGAAGGCCAGGCCGCGCGCGGACAGGCGCGGTTCGGCGGTGGATTCTTCCACGGTCGTGGACACGGCGTAGCGGTTGTTCTCGATGAAGAAGCACAGCGGCGTCTTCCACGCGGCGGTCAGGTTCATCGTTTCCAGCACGGAACCGATGTTGACCGCGCCGTCGCCAAAGTACGTCACGGCCACGCGGTCCGTGCCCGCGTGCTTGTGCGCCCAGCCCGCGCCGGCGGCCAGCGGCACGCCGCCGCCGACGATCGCGTTGGTGCCCAATGCGCCGGCTTCCAGCCAGCGAAGGTGCATGCTGCCGCCGCGGCCGCGGCAATAGCCATTGGCCAGGCCCATGATCTCGGCCAGCGTCTTGTGCAGGACTTCGTCGATGGCGGGCGTCAGCGGGTTGCGCGGATCCAGTCCAAGCGGCGCGACGTGTTGCAGCGCCTTCGCCAGAAACTGGTGATGGCCCCGATGCGAGCCGTTGATCTGGTCGCCGGCGCCCAGCGCCAGCACCGAGCCGACGGCGCCGCCTTCCTGGCCCACGGACGAGTGCGCGGGGCCGTGCACCAGGCCTTCGGCGGCCAGTTCCAGCACGGCTTCCTCGAAAGCGCGGATCCAGTGCAGTTGGGTCAGCATCGTGCCGAGCAGCGCGGGGTCAGCCTGCTGCCAGTCCGAGGCGTCGGCCGTCAGCTGCCGCCAGGGCGCCTGGGGCTCAAGCGGTTGGTAGGTGGCCATGAATGAATCTCCAGAGTGTTTTTGAGCGTCGGGGCAATCAGAGGTAGCTGTAGCGGCTCCAGCCGCCGTCGGCCACCAGGGTGTGTCCGGTGATGTAGGCGGCCTGGCGCGACGCCAGGAAAACCGCCAGGTCGGCCATCTCGGCCGGCTGCGCCATGCGGCGTAGCGGCGTGCGTTGCTTGAGGCGTTCGGGATCCAACCGGCCGCGCGCCGCCAGGTCGCGCACGAGGTCGGTCTCGACGTAGCCCGGGGCCAGCGCGTTGACGCGCACGCCCGCGGGGCCCCATTCCACCGCCAATGTTTCGGTCAGCAGCACCACGGCGCCCTTGGTCGCGCAGTAGGCCGCACGGTCGGGCGCCGCCACCACGCCGTACATGGAGGCCAGGTTGATGATGCTGCCGGACCCTGCCGGGACCATGCGCCGGCCCGCGGCCTGCGCGCACAGGAAGACGCCGGTCAGGTTGATGTCCACGGCGCGGCGCCATTCGTCCACGGTGACTTCCAGCGTGGGCTTGTTGGCTGAGATGCCGGCGTTGTTGACCAGCACGTCGATGCCGCCCCAGGTCTCTGCAACCTGCGCGAAAGCGCGCTCGACCGCGTCGGCGTCGGTGACGGACGCCTGCACGGCCATGGCCTGCGCGCCCGGCTCCGTGGCCGCCAGACCCGCGACGGCGGTCTCCAGTGCGGCGGCGTCCATGTCCAGCAGCGCGACGCGCGCACCCTGGCGCGCAAATGCCTGCGCCGTGCTGTAGCCGATACCCTTCGCGCCGCCGGTGATGACGACCGTCTGGCCGCGCAGCTCCGGATGGATGACTTCAGTGGTGTTTTCCACGATGTGTGCCTGTATTGGATGAGTACGTAGGCGGGCTAGACCGCCAGCCATTCCTGGACGACGTCCTGGCGCTCATGGAGCTGCGCGGGCGGTCCTTCGAACACGATGCGGCCGTGGCCCATCACGCTCACGCGCGTGGACACCTTCAGCGCAATCGTCAGCTTTTGTTCCACCAGCACCACCGACACGCCCTGCTTGTGGATATCCCGGATGACGTCGGCGATCACTTCGACGATCTTGGGCGCCAGGCCTTCGGTGGGCTCGTCGATCAGGATGACCTTGGGGTTGCCCAGCAGCGAACGGCACATGGTCAGCATCTGCTGCTCGCCGCCCGACAGGTTGCCCGCCTTCGTGCTGCTGCGTTCCTTCAGGCGCGGGAAGTAGTCGAACATCTGCGCCACGGTCCAGTACGGCGCATCGTCGCGCCGGGCCTGCTCGCCCATGCGCAGGTTCTCGTCCACCGTGAGGTTGGCGAAGACCTCGCGCTCCTCGGGCACGAAGGCCAGGCCGGCGCGCGCGATCTCGAAGGGACGCTTGTTGGTGATGTCGCGGCCTTCGATGGCGATCCGGCCGCCGGTCACGTCCACCAGGCCCATGATGCTTTTCATGGTGGTGGAGCGGCCCGCGCCGTTGCGGCCCAGCAGGCTCACCACTTCGCCGCGCCCGATCGACAGGTCGATGCCGTGCAGGATGTGGCTCTTGCCGTAATGGGCATGCACGCCCTGCAGGGACAAGAGGGGGGATTGCGTCGTCATACCGTTTCCTCTCCCAGGTAGGCCTCGCGCACGCGGGCGTCGCCGCGGATCGCGGCGGGCGTGCCGGTGGCCAGGATCTCGCCATAGACCAGCACGCTGATGCGATCGGCCAGCGAGAACACCACCTGCATGTCGTGCTCGACGATCAGCAGGGTGCAGTCGCGCGTCACGTCCTTGATGAGTTCGACCGTGTAGTCGACCTCGTGCTGCGACATGCCCGCCATGGGTTCATCCAGCAGGATCACCTTCGGGCGCGACGCCAGCGTCATGCCGATTTCCAGCGAGCGCTGCTCGGAATAGTTCAGGTCGCCGGCCGCGGTGTCCTGCTTGGCCGTCAGCCGCACTTTCTCCAGCAGACGATCCACGTCTTCGTTCACGGCGCGGTTGCGCGCGATGGGCCGCCAGAAGTTGTAGACCAGTCCGTGCATGCGCAGCACCGCCAGCCGAAGGTTCTCGCGCACCGACAGGCGCGGGAACACGTTGGTGATCTGGAACGAGCGCGCCAGGCCAAGCCGGTTGATGGCCTCGGGCGCCAGGCCGCCGATGGACCGCGAGCGCAGGCTGATGTCGCCCGACGTGGGCGCGAACGAGCCGGACATCAGGTGAAACAGCGTGGACTTGCCCGCGCCGTTGGGACCGATGACGGCGTGGCGTTCGCCGGCTTCGATCGCCAGGTTCACGCCGCGGATGATCTGCGCTTCACCAAAGGATTTGCGCACGTCGGTCAGGGTCAGGATTTCGTGGCTCATTTGGCGGGCTCCAGCAGGGGGGCGGCTTCGCCGGCGTCGCGCCACAGGGCCAGCGCCCAGCGGCAGGCGGCAAGGCCAACGGCAAACAGCGCCAACGGCACCAGCCAGGTGGACACGGCAAGCGGCGCCCACTCCTGGCCGAACAGCGGGATGGCGGGCCAGCCGGCCTCGGGATTCATGGCGAGCAGGGCGCGGTAGTCACGCGCGAACATGCGTTGCAAGAGTTCCACGGTGAAGACGGTGGCGCCGGTCAGCAGCAGACCACCGGCCACCGACACCGCGGCGCGCGGCAGCCAGTTGGCCAGGCCACGCTCGCGCAGCGACTTGGCCGCGCGTTGCACCAGCCCAACCAGACCGTCCGGCACGAACAGCATCACCAGCACAAACAGCACGCCCTGATACAGCAGCCACGACCGCGTGATGTCGGCCAGCGTCTGCGACAGGAACGTCAGGATGGACGCGCCCAGCACCGGCCCGAGGAACGCGTTGACGCCGCCGATGTAGGCGAACAGCACCGCGTCGGTGGACAGCTTGACCTCGAACAGCACGTAGTTGCCCGCCTCGATGTTCAGCGCCTGCAGGCCGCCCGCAATGCCGGCAAACATGGCCGACAGCGCGAACACCATCGTCTTGAGCGCGTGCGGGCGGTAGCCCAGGTAGCGCAGGCGGTTGGCGTTTTCGCGCAGTCCAAGCGTCAGACGGCCCAGCGGTGTGCGCGTCAGGCCATACAGCGCGGCCAGCGACACCACCACCCACGCCAGCACCAGGTAGTACACCTCGATGTCGGAGCCGAAGGTAAAGCCCCACGCGGGCATGCGCATGGCGGACACGCCCGCCTCGCCGCCAAAGACGCTCTTCAGATGCGGCGCCAGCGCGTGCAGCAGTTCGGCCAGCGCCAGCGTGATCATCGAAAAGTACACGCCCGAGCGCATGGTGGCGAACCAGCCGGCGACCACGCCGAACAGCAGCCCGGCTACGCCGCCCACGAGCGGCATCAGCGGCGTGGGCAGCAGGCCCGCGCCGCCCAGCGCATTCATCGCATGGATGGTGGCAAAGGTGCCGACGCCAAAGTACGCGGCATGGCCAAAGGACAGCATGCCGCCCTGGCCGGCCAGCAAATTGAAGGCGCACGCAAACAGCGCGGCGATCAGCATCTGCACGGCCGCCACGAGCTGGCCGGCAGGCAGCAGCCAGGGCAGCGCGCACAGCGCGGCCACACACAGAATCAACAGCAGCGCGCCTGTGGCGCGGCCGGTGGAGGTAGCGGTATGGCTCATGCCTGCTCTCCCTTCAGGCCCGACGGCTTGACCAGCAGCACCACCAGCATCAGCAGAAAGGGCAGCGTTGCAGCCAGGCTGGAAATCTTCACGGTCATCAGGCCACCTACGCTTTCGGCCCAGTCACGCGCGCCGAACAGGCCGAACAGCGTGGCCAGGCTGGCGTCGATGCCGACCGAGAACGAGCTGATCAGGCCAATTAACAGCGACGCGATCATCGCGCCTTCCAGCGAACCCAGTCCGCCGACCACGACCACCACGAACACCAGCACGCCCAGTTCCAGCGCCATGTTCGGATTGGTGGTGTAGAACGCGCCCGCCACCGCGCCGGCAAGGCCGGCCATCGCGGCGCCCACGCCAAACACGCTCATGAAGACGAGCGGCACGTTGTGGCCCAGCGCCTCGGCCATGCGCGGCCGGTAGATGGCCGACCGCACCACGATGCCCACGCGGGTGCGCGACAGCAGCAGGTAGATCACCGCGAACATCGCGATCGACACGCCGCCCATCAGCAGGCGGTAGAACGGATAGTCCGCGTCAAACACGCGGAACGCCGCGAAGTTCAGGAACTGCGGCACGCGGTAGTCGACGGGAAAATCGCCGTAAAAGAGCTTGACCAGCTCGGCGACGATGAACGCCAGGCCGAAGGTCACCAGCAATTCCTGCGCATGGCCGAACTTGTGCACGCGGCGCAGGAAAAAGCGTTCCACGCCCATGCCCAGCACGCCCGAAATGATCGTGGCCAGCACGAGGGCCGCCCAGAAGCCCGTGACGGGCGTAAGCGTGTAGGCGGCGTACGCGCCAATCATGTAGAACGAGGCGTGCGCAAAGTTCAGCACGCCCATCATTCCGAAAATCAGTGTCAGGCCTGCCGACACCATGAATAGCAGCAGGCCGTAGATCACGCCGTTCAACAGCGAGACGGTAAAGTATTCCATGTCCGCTCCAGGATTCTTGCGCGGGACGCCGGGCGTCCCGCGAGCGATTGCGCACGTTGTTTTTGCCCGGCCCGCGCCGGGAGTGCGCTTGTCTTGCGCCGGCGGCGGCGCGCGCGCACTTCAGCGCACAGGCCGCCGCGCCAGCATCACTTCGGACGTTGCATCTTGCAGGTCGCCTGCACCGGCGCGGACACGTCCGCCGCGGCCAGCACCTTCACGGGTTCAAAGCCCATGTCGGTGCCGTCGGCCTTGTACTTGGCGTTCTTGCCAACCTTGGACACGACCATCGGCAGTTGCACCTGGTGGTCTTCGGCGCGCATCGTGTAGTCGCCCAGCGCGGACTTGTAGGTGACCTGCTCCAGCGCCACGGCCAGTTCGGGCACCGACAGCTTGCCGTCCTTGGGCTTGACCTGCTTCAAGGCTTCGCCCAGGAAGCGCACGCCGATCACGGTCTGCGGCTCGGTGTAGCTGGGGTAGTGGCCGGTCTTGGACTTGTAGTCCTCGGCAAACTGCGCGCCTTCCTCGCCTGCGGCCTCGATGTTGTACGGATGCGCGATGTAATGGCCCATCGCGACCTCGCCGGCGTTGGCCAGGTTGCCCACCTGATCCAAAAACACCGTGGCAAAGCGCACCTTCAGGCCGGCGGCCTGCGTGGCCTTCATCAGCAGCAGCAGGTCGTTGGACCAGTTGCCGGTGATCACCGTGTCCGGCGTGGCCGAACGGATGCGCGCCACGTACGGCGCGAAGTCCTGGATCTTGTTGACCTCGTGCAGCGTCTTGCCCACCACCTCGTAGCCATAGTCCTTGGCAAAGCGCTCGGTCGCGCCTTCCATGTCCTGGCCCCAGGAGTAGTTTTGATTGATGGCGTACACGCGCTTGCCCAGCGTGCCGTCGGCCGACATCACCGATGCCAGCGCCTTCACGCGCAGGTCGGCGTTGGTCGTGAAGCGGAAGTGGTAGAAGTGGCACTTCTGGCCGGTCAGCTCAAGCGCCTCGCCGCCCACGTTCAGGAAGACGATTTCCTTGCCGGGGTTGCGCAGGTTGTGCTTGCGCACGTCTTCCGTCAGCTGGCCCGAAATCGCCGACGACGACCCTTGCACCAGCACCTGCACGCCCTCGGCGGCAGCGGCGCGGAAGCGGTCCGAGGCGCCCACCGGGCCGCCCTGGTTGTCGAACTCCACCAGTTCCAGCGGCTGGCCATTCCAGCCGCCGGCGGCGTTGATGCGGTCCAGCTCGTATTTGACGGCGGCGCGGAACATCAGGCCGGTCGAAGCCTGCGGGCCCGACAGCGTTTCGATCAGGCCGATCTTGACGGGCGCGGCGTGGGCGGTGGCGGCGAGTCCGGCCAGGCACAGCAGACCGGTGGTGAAAGCCAATTTCATGCGTGTCTCCTCCGTGGAACGGGAGTGTGGTGATTGCGTGGGTCAGGCAGTCGCGCACGCCGCATCGCCGGCGCGCCGCAAGGGCACGACAGCGATGGGGAGCGAAAACGGGGGGATGGCGGTGGCCACGGACGCGCAAGGCGCCGGGGCGAAACGCCAGCCGGGCAGGGCATGAAGCCGCCGGGGCGTCTGAAGGTGCGCCATCGGACGTGCCGAGGGCGCGGATGCGGTCATGCTGCCGGTGAAAGTCACCTGGTTGTCCCCTGCCTGTTTATGCGGCGTGTCGCCGTGTTTTTCTGACTGACTTGCCTGAAAGCGTCAGTTGATTTACGCTTTCTCGACAAGTTGTCAGGCAACTTTATTAAGTTGTCCGATAAATCATAGGCCAGGCGTTTTTCTCGTGTCAAGCAACGGATTCAGCAGTTCAATCAGAATTCGCACCGTTGCCGCGACAGCGCCGCGGACCGCTAAAAACAGCGTCAGGAGACAGAATGATTTCGTTTGAGGGGCAGGTTGCCGCCATCACCGGCGCGGGCAATGGCATCGGGCTGGCCACGGCGCGGCTCATGGCCGCGCACGGCGCCCGGCTGGTGCTGACGGACATCGACAATGCGCGGCTGGAGGAGGTGGCGGCAGAACTCGACCCCAGCGGTCAGCGCGTTTACACGCATGCGCTGGACGTGTCGGTGTCGCACGATTGCGAACGGGTGTTCGAGGCGGCCGCCAAACATTTCGGTGGACTGGATCATCTGGTCCATTGCGCGGGCATCTACCCGGAACAGCTCGTCAAGGACACCAGCGACGAGTCCTGGCGCACCCTGATGCGCGTGAACCTGGACGGCACGTTCTACGTGTGCCGCGCCGCTCAGCGCCATCTGCGCCACGACGGGTCGATTGTGCTGCTCACGTCGTTGGCCGCGCAGCGCGGCAGCTATGCGCACGCCGCCTATTCGGCGTCCAAGGGCGCGGTGCAGAGCTTCACCCGTAGCCTGGCATTGGAACTGGCCCCGCAGATCCGCGTGAATGCGGTGGCGCCCGGCATCATCGCCACGTCCATGACGCACGACCTGATCGGGCAGAAGGGCGCGCAATTGCTGGAAAGCACGCCGCTGCGCCGTTTCGGCACCGCCGAGGAGATCGCGGGGACCATCGCGTTCCTGTGCTCGCCGCTGGCGTCATTTGTGACGGGCGAGGTCATGCAGGTCAATGGCGGAATCTATATCGCTTAAAGTGCAAGAACGCCGCGCGACGGGAAAAACCGGCAAATCTATAATTCCCCGGACGCTGCCGCATCGCAATCTGTCAGGACCCCCACGCGAGACATTCCTATAAACATGGCCGCCGCGTCCGCGCGCCGCCCTCACGTTTGAAGATCCCCATGCAGCCCAGTCAAGAACCCGATTCGAGGCGCGCCGCGCCTCGCAGTTCGCTATCCGCGGCGGTGGCGGATGCCCTGGCCGACCAGATACGTCAAGGCGTGCTGGCACCGGGCGATCGCCTGCCCACCGAAAAGCAGCTTACTGAACTCCACTCGGTCAGCCGCGCGGTCGTGCGCGAAGCGCTGGCCCGTCTCAAATCCGAAGGCCTGGTCACCTCGCAGCAAGGCAGCGGCGTGTTCGTCGACCCGAACTTCCAGAAGAACGCCTTTCGCATCGCCGCGCCCACGCCGGGCGACAACCAGGACCTGGAACACATCCTGGAGCTGATGCTGTCCATCGAAGTCACGGCGGCGCGCTATGCGGCGCAGCGTCGCACCGATCCCGACCTGAAAAAGATTCGGCAGGCGCTGGTGGGCATGGAATACGCGCTTATCAATGACAAGCTGGGCGACGAGGAAGACTACCAATTCCACCAGGCCATCGTGCAGGCCACGCACAACCCGCATCTGGTGGCGCTGAACGATTATCTGGAAGCCAATGTGCGCCGCGTCATCCGCAGCGCGCGCAACAACACCGCGCGCATGTATGCCGAGCGCATGGCTGCGGTGCAGAGCGAACATCAGGCCATCTTCGCGGCCATCGAAGCCGGCGACCCCGATGCCGCGGGCCGCGCGGCGGAGCAGCACCTGCGCAACGCGGCGGACCGGCTGCGGTTGTTTCAGGCGGAGCGCCCCGCGCCCGTGTGAACGCGGGGCCGGGCCGCTTCTACGCGAAGGTCTGCTCCATCTCGCGGCGGAACTGCACCGCCGTCGAGCGTTCGTCGTACTCCACGTCGCGCCAGCGGATCGCCTGCGATTGGCGCACGGGGTTCTTCAGCTTGACCTTGTTCGACAGCCCCAGCGGCAGATAGCCTTCCTCGACCGAATCGGGGGCCGGCATCAGGCGGCCGTACACCGTGTAGCCGCCTTCGCCATCCAGGATCTGGCCGGCCTGCAAATCGCGCTTGGCGGTGGCCACCACGTCGCCGTGCCAGCCGGCCGGCGCGCCCGTCGGCTCGCGGCGCAGCCCCACGCTGGCCACGCTGATGCCCAGCTCCAGCCCGATCAGGTGATAGGGCTTGTACATCGCGGTGAAGTTGCCGCTGGGATCGGTGACCAGGCCGTATTCCTGGAAACAGCGGCGCACGTAGTCGCTATCGGCGGCAAGCGTCACGTACACGCCCCAGCGCAGGTCGCGGAACACCGGGCGGCCATCGCGCTCCAGCGACGAGATCACCTCGACCTGGCCGCGATGGTGCAGCATGCCGCCGTCCTCGCGGGGACGCAGCACGCGCGCCAGGTCGTCCACGCCGCACGGCGGAAAGTGCAGGCCCGACGGCGAGGGCAACAGGCCCGTGGCATTGGAGACGGCCGCCATCTCGATGGCGCTCTTGGTGCCATCCAGGAAGCTGTTGAACATCTGCGCATTGAAGTCGCCCGCCGCCACCATTTCCGCCGTGAAGCCGTAATACGGCCAGACGGTGTCGGGCGTGGACGTGTGGAATTCGGGCAGGTATTTGGTGCCTTTGCCGGCGGCCATGACCTCGAAGCCGCTGGCGCGCGCCCAGTCCACCATTTCGCAGATCAGGGCGGGCTGGTCGCCGTAGGCCAGCGAATAGACGATGCCCGCTTCCCGGGCGCGGCGCGCCAGCAGCGGACCGGCCAGCGCGTCGGCTTCCACGTTGACCATGATGATGTGCTTGCCGTATTCGCAGCAGGTCAACACATGCGTGATGCCGGCCGCGGCCTGGCCGGTGGCGTCGATGACGATGTCCACGTCGGGACTGGCGATGACGGTACGCGCGTCGTCGCAGAAATAGACCTTGCCGTTCTTGTACGCGTCATTGATGCTGCTGGCGTTGAGCGCGCCGGCGGGCCAGCCGACTCGGGTCAGGGCGGCGCGGGCCCGGTCGGGCACCAGGTCCGCCACCGCAACCAGGCGCATGCCCGGCGTGCGCGGGGCCTGACTCATGAACATGGCGCCGAACTTTCCGGCGCCCAACAATGCGACTCGCAGCGGCTTGTGGTCGGCTTCTCGCTGCTTGAGCAGACGGTACAGATTCATGGCGCGGGCTCCTCCTGGGTGGGGCGTACGACTCCACAGGATAGTCCCAAACGATGACGCCTGAACAGGACTCAGCAGGACTCAGGCATCTGCCGTATAGAGCTCGCCGGCCAGCACGTTGCGCCAGTTCTGCCAGTTGATGCGCGGGCGGTCCGTGACCTCGCGGTTGTAGGGCGCGTCAAACAGAATGTGCTTCCAGCGCGGCCGCACGGCGCCTTCGATGCGCGGCTTGTCGTCGATCAGCAGATTGCCGTGCACCAGCGTCTTGTCCTTGGTCAGGATCAGCCGGTTGGTGGCCTCGCGGCCCAGGTGTTTTTCGACCCACAGATACTTTTCGGCCACGCAGTTTTCAAACTGCGACAGCGGCGACGAGCAGATGCGCACATCCATCCCGAGCGCCAGCAGTTCCTTGACGGCGTCCAGCGCACCGGGGACGGGCGGCAGATTGCGGATGAAGCCCGGCGCGGTGTAGATCGCCTCGGCCATCCCGCGTAGTTCGGGGCCGTAATCCTCACGGATGTAGAAGGACTTGCGGTCCTCGAACGCGATGGGCGCGATGTCCGGGTGGCGTTCGCGCCAGGCGTCGATGAAGGCGTGTTCGAAGTCGGCCAGCACGCCGTCTTGATCCAGCAGGATGATCATGGGGGTCCCAATCGTTGGCAACCGTAGGATTGTGCCCTAGCCGCCCTGCGGCCGGGATTGCGCCACGATGCGGTAACGGCTGCCGCCGGTCAGCGATTCGGACGCGACGAGCACCATGCGGTCGTAATGCCATTCCAGCGGCGCGGGCGCGTCGCCGGGCGGCTCGGCATGCGCGATGTTGCGCAGCAGCGTGACGTGCGGGCGAAACGGTTGTGTAGGCGGGGTCAGTCCATAACCGGACAGCCAGTGCCAGAGATCGTCGTGGGCCTGTTGCAGGCCCGCGGGCGTCTCGGCCGGGCCTGCCCACAGGATGCGCTGGCGGGTGAAGACGCCATAGCGGTCGAGCGGCACGTCGCCCGGCGCCAGACGGCGTTCGGGCGTGGCGGCCGCCAGTTCGTCGGCGAGCGCGCTATCGACAGGACCCAGAAAAGCCAGCGTCAGATGCAGCGTCTCGGTGCGCATGGCGCGCCCACCCGTGACCTGCTTCGCGGCGTCCGCCCAGCCGGCCAGCGACGCCGCCATTTGCGGAGGCGGCCACAGCGCGTAGAAGAGGCGGATGGTGGACATCCGCTGATTGTAGGTCGCGCCTGAACGGCGCGGTGCCGGCCGTCTAGGCCTTGGTGCGCCGGGTCACGCCGGTGTCAAAACGCTCGACGCCCGGACGGGCAGGGCGGTCGAAGCGTTCCACGCCGGGGCGTGCGGCAGGGCGGTCGAATCGTTCGACGCCCGGGCGGTTCAGCCGATCGACGCCGGGACGATCCAGCCGTTCCACGCCCGGACGATCAAACCGCTCGACGCCGGGCCGCGCAAAGCGCTCGACCCGTTGCGGCGTGGCCGTCTTGGCGGCCGCGCTTTGCGCCGCCTCTTGTTCGCGCTTGGCGATGATCTCTTCGGCGCGCTGGTGGTGCGGCGCCATCTTGCGCACCATCACCCGGCCGTCGCGCGGGAAGTAATTGATGCGGCGCGCGTGCACGTCGCCCAGATCCTGCGCCTTGACGGGGATGCCTTCGGTCTTGAGGTAGTTCAGGACGAACTCGCCGTTGCGCTCGCCGATGTTCATCTGCTGCATGGCCGCCAGCACCGCGCCGCCGCCGAACACCTTGGCTTCCAGGCGGTCGCGCGAGGCGCCTGCCTTGAGCAGTTCGTTGATCAGCACTTCCATTGCAAAGGCGCCGTAGCGCATGGTGGCCGACGCGGGCGACTGCATGTCGCCCTCGGGCAGCATGAAGTGGTTCATGCCGCCCACGCCCGTCACCGGGTCGTGGATGCAAGCCGCCACGCAGGATCCCAGCACGGTCGAGATCATCATGTTCTCGTTGGTGACGTAGTACTCGTTGGGGAGCACTTTCACTGCCTGAGATTGGAACGCGCTGTCGTAGTAGTGACGCGTTGCGCGGGCTTCAAGAGCGGCCATTGGACTGATATCTGGGCAAAAACGGCGATTGAGACACTAGAAATACAAGGAGTAGCGGCAATTGTGACAAAACATGTAAAAAAATGTCGCTTTATTCTTGCATATCCCGGCAGTCAATGGGAGAAAACTGTGTAAACACGACCAAAGCGTCGTTTATTGGAACTTCTCCTGTCGCCCGCAGGCAAAAAAGCCCGTGCGGATGGCAGTCACCCATCCTACACAGGCTGTTTTGGGGTCTTTCCCCGGATCACGGGGATGAAGGGGGTTCAAACGGAGGTTTAAAGGCCGGATCTCGCTCAACCCGGGGGCGGGAGCGGCCCCCGCCATGTAACACCGGGTAAGCGGGCGTGCCTCAGAGCTGGTAGCGCGCGGTCAGCATCAGGTTGCGCGGGTCGCCATAGACGTTGCTGGGGAAGCTGACGCTGCCCGACAGCGCGTTGTAGTACCGCTTGTCGAAGACGTTGTTGATGTTCAGTTGCAGATCCAGCTTCGGGGTTGCCTGCCAGCCAACCACCAGGTCCGTGATGGTGTAGCCGCCCTGTTCGATCCGGAAGGGCACACCGCTCGTGGTTCCCTGGTTGTAGATCGAATCCTGACGATAGATCGATCCGCCGACGCGCCAGCCCTGCATGACGCCGGGCAGCCGGTACATGGTCGACAGCTTGAACAGGTGCCGCGGCGTATCCGTGTCGAAGAGCGCGCCCACGTTGGCGGGATTCGCATCCTTGCGGTAGCGCGCAATAGCCACCGTATAGCCGGCGCTGACCTGCCAGTTGGGCGTGATGGCGCCCTGCAGCTCGAACTCCACACCCTGGCTACGCACCTCTCCCGCCGCCGAATAGCAACTGACGGTCGGGTAGCCGGCGCACTGGCTCTGGTCGGTGCTGCGGAAGGCACGGTTCTTCTGGTCCATGCGGAACAGCGCAGCCGAGGCGTTCAGCGCACCGCCGAAGTATTCGCCCTTGATCCCGATTTCGTAGTTCTGGCCGATCACCGGATCCAGCAGATTGTTGCTGGCATCCAGGTAGTTCTGGGGTTTGAAGATGTCGGTGTAGCTGGCGTAGACCGAGTGCTGGTCATTCAGGTCGTAGACCACGCCGGCGTACTTGGTCAGTTGGCTGTTGATGCGGTAGCGATTGTGCGCACTGACCGACGGCGTGTTGGACAGGTAGTTCGGGTAGGTGTTGACGGTGTCGTTGTAGTCGAACCAGTCCAGCCGGCCGCCCAGGATCAGCTTGAGCCGGTCGGTCAGACTCAGGCGCGTCGTGGCGTACACGCTTTGCTGTTTGATCTTGGCGTCCATCCAGTCCCGCAGCGGAATGTGGGGATCGGGAACGGCGCTCGGGTCGAAGTTGTAGAGGTCCAGATTGTTATTGAGCACCAGGCCCTGGCGGCTGTTGCCGTCGAAATCGACATCGCGGTAGCTGGCGCCCAGCACCAGTTCGTGCGTGCGGCCCAGCAGATCGAAGGGGCCGTTGGCATACAGGTCGACGCTGCTCTGCTTTTCCTTGTGGGCATTGCGCGCGCCCAGCTGGCTGTATCGGCCGGTGGCGACGCTGTAGCTGAGGTAGTGGCCCTGCATGTCGACGTCGGCCTGCGCGTAATAGGCCGACAGGTGCATGCGCCAGCCGTTGCCGAACCGGTGGTCGAGCCCCGCGAAGGCGGAGTTGGTGGTCTTGTTCCAATGCTCCCAGTCATTGGCGTAGGACGTGGACCGGGGCAATCCCAGATCGCTGCCGTCGCGGCCTACCGGCAGGCCGGTGAAGCCGTTGCCGTGCAGCCGGTTCTCCTGGTGCAGGGCGCTGAGCGTCAGCGTGGTGTGGGCGCCCAGATCCTTTTCAAGGATCCCGTAGAACGTCTGGCCGTCGCTGCTTTCGCCGCGTTTGTAGCTGCCGTAGTCCTGCGTGGCGACCACCGCGCGGCCGCGCAGGCTGCCGTCCTCCGACAGCGGACCCGAAGCGTCCAGCTCTGCCCGGTAGCGGTCCCAATTGCCCGCGCTCGCGGTCAGGGACACTTGCGGCTCCGCGGTCGGACGCTTGCGGACCAGGTTGATGGCAGCCGACGGGTTGCCCGCGCCTTGCACCAGGCCCGTGGCGCCCCGCACGATCTCCACGCGGTCGTAGATGGCCATGTCGGTGGCCAGCAGATCCTGCGACAGGTTGGAGCTGTCCAGGCCCACGGGCAGGCCGTCGTACATGATGTTGTCGACGTACATACCCCGCGAATAGAAGGACGCGCGCTCCGGCCCAAAGCGCCGGAAGGTCAGGCCCGTGGCGGTCTGCACCACGTCGTTGACCGTCGCCAGGTTCTGATCCTGAATGCGTTGGCGGGTGACGACGGTGACCGACTGCGGCGTCTCGCGCATGGACAGGTTGAGCCGGGTGGCCGTGCTCATGCTGCCGGTGGTGTACGACTCCGTGCCTTCGGTCGTGCTGTCGGCGGCGGCGCTGCCGGTCACCGTGACCAGGGGCAGCGTGGTGGTGCCAGACGCGGCGGAGGCACGCGTGTCGTCGACACGCAGCACGAACGCGCCCGTGTCCAGCCGCACGGCCCGAAGGCCGGTGCCGGCGAGCAATCGCGCCAGGGCGCTGGCGGCGGGTTGGCGGCCCTGCACGCCGGCGGTGTGCTTGCCGTCGGTCTGCTCGGCGGTGAAGGTCAGCATGATGCCGGCCGTGCTGGCCAACTGTCGCAAGGCGGGCGCAAGCGGGCCGGCGGCGATGTTGAAGTCGGCCGAGGCGGCATTGGCCGCCCCGGCCGCGTCCTGCGCACGCACGGAAGCCGGCGCGGCAGCTGCAAGCGCGACGGTCAGCGCCAGGACGGCAAAGGCAATGGGAGATAGATGTGGGCGCCTCGAATCCTGGGCGCGGTACTGGTTCGGCATGTTCTTCCTTGTGATCGGACCTCCGAAAATTCCGGTCCCTCATGAGGTAGGTGCCGCGAAAACGCAGATCGGGCAGTCGCCGCGAAAAATATTTTTCGCCGTCCCTAGTCGGCCGGCACGACCGTCGCCCAGTAGCGGGTGCGCCATTGCACGCGCACGGGCAGCACGCTGGGCAGGGTGGCCAGGATGCGATCGGTGTCGGCCAGCGGGAAGACCCCGGAAAGGCGCAGCCCCGCGATCTGCGGGTCGACGCGCAGCACGCCCGGCCGATAGCGGCCCACTTCGGCCAGGAATTCCCCCAACTGCTGCTCGTCAGCCACCAGTTGCCCCCGCGCCCATGCGTCCGCGTGCGCATCGGCCGATTGCGGCGGTTCGACCGCGTCGCGGCTGAACCGGGTCTGCTCGCCGGCGTGCAGCCGTCGCGCGTTGCTAGACCCTGCCGAGGGCGAAATCTCCACCGCGCTTTCCTGAACCGTCACATGGGTCCATCCCGCTAGCTGCCGCACGGTGAATCGGGTGCCCAGCGAGCGGATGGTGCCTTCGGCGGTGGCCACCAGCAGCGGCCGGGGATCCGCCAATGCGGGCTCGTGGCGCGTGGCGATCATGATCTCGCCTGCGACCAGCAGAATGCGGCGCTGGGTGTCGTCGAAGCGCAGGTTCACCGCGCTGTCCGTGTTGAGCGTCAGCCGGGTGCCATCCTCGAGCGTGAGATTGCGCTGCTCACCGGTGCCGCTGCGATAGTCGGCCGTGCGGGTCTGCCAGACGCCGGTGCGGGACCCGAGCAGTCCGATGCCGGTGGCGATTCCGCCCCACAGCAGCAGCCGGGTGGCCCGCCGGCGGGCGGCGAGGGACGGCCGGCCATTCGCGCTGTAGGGCGACAAGGCCGCGTAAGCCGGCGCAGGTTCCAATGATTTCATCCGCCCGGTGACGGCCTCGACATGCTGCCAGGCCGCTTCATTGTCGGCATGCGCCAGGCGCCATTGGCGCCACTGCTGTTGCTGCGCGTCGCCAACCTCTCCGGACATCAGCAGGGTGAGCCAGTCCGCGGCCGCGTCCGCGGTGGCCCGGGTGATGACCTGGCCGCTCGGCAGCGTCAGCGTGTCTCGGCGGGCGGTCATGCCGTCAGGACGCCAGCGCGAACATGCATTCGCGGTTGGCCCGGGTCAGGTACTGCTTGACCGAACTGGTCGAGGCGCCCAGCCGCTCGGCGATCTCGGCGTAGCTCAGTTCGAACAGGTGCGCCAGAAGAAAGGCTTCGCGCACCTTGGGAGGCAGGCCATCGAGCACGCGGTCGATCTGCTGCAGGCTCTCGATCGCCATCAGCCGCATCTCCGGCGAGGGCGACACTTCCTCGGGCAGGGAGGCCAGTGCTTCGAGGTAGGCCGTTTCGAGCAGCTGCCGGCGGTGCCGGTGTGCAAGCAGCCGTCCGGCGATCGTGGCCAGGAACGGACGCGGCTTCCGGATCTCGGAAGCCGCGGTCTTGCGGTCCAGCAGGCTGAGGAACGTGTCCTGCGCCAGGTCGGCGGCTGCGAAGGTGTCGCCTACGCGCCGTCGCAGCCAACCTTGCAGCCAGGTGCTGTGCTCGACATACAGCCCGGTCAAATCATCGGTAGCGGCGGGATCCGGGGCTGGCATGAGGACGAAACAGCGGAGTCTGGTTGCAATGAGAATTGATCTCATTATACAGATTCACGCAGCTGGACCCGGGGCAAAGCGCGAGGCGGGTCCGGGCAAGGCGCCCGGACCATCGGTCAAACCGCTCGAGGGAGCGGCCTAGAACCGCGTGCTGCGCGTGACCGACCAGCGCGCGGACAGCGCGCCAAGCGCGGCGGACGCGATCACCGCGCCGATCAGGACGGAGGCGCCGGGCAGGTGCAGGGCGAACTCAGCGCCGTAACTGCGGGCCAGCCCCAGCAGCGCCTCGTTCAGGGGCGACAGCGCGACGGACGCCACGCCAATCGCCAGCAACGAAGCCAGCGCGCCGGACAGCGCGCCCAGATACAGGAAGGGACGGCGCACGAAGGATTCGGTGGCGCCGACCAGCCGCGCCACGCCAATTTCCTCGCGTTGCGACAGCGCCTGCATGCGCACGGTGTTGAAGACGGTGGCCAGCACCACGACCGCCACGCACGCGGCCAGGAATCCCAGGCCGATCCGGGCAAAGCGCAGAATGGCTTCCAGCCGCTGGACCCACGCGCTGTCCAGTTGGACCAGGTCCACATGGTTCCATTGCTTCCAGGCCGAGGCCAGCGTGTCCGCGCGTCCGGCCAGGTTGTCGCCGTCTGCAAGCGTGACGACGACCGCGTCGGGCAGCGGGTTGCCCGGCAGCACGGCCAGCGCCTCTTGCCAGGCGGGGTTGGCGCGCAGGTCGGCCAGGGCGGTTTCGCGGCCCACGACACGCACGGCGCGCACCTCTTGCGAGTAGTCGTCCTTGATGCGCTTGGCGACGTCGGCGGCAGCACCGGCCGGGGCGTCCACGCGCATGTAGACCGTGACTTCCGGCGTGACGGACATTTCCCGCGCCACCGGTTGCACCGAAACCAGGATCGCGCTGCCCAACAGCGGCAGCGCCAGCGCAAGCGCCATCACCAGCAGGTTGGCGAGCGACGAGAAGGGTTGTTTGATCAGGCGGCGCAGGGTGACCAGCAGCGCGTAGCGGTGTTGCCGCAGCCAGGCGTTCATGCCGATTCTCCCGGATGGCCGAGGCCTGGCTCAGTGCGGCTGGCGCGGGCCGGCGCGGGACTGGCGGACGCCGAATGGGCGGCCGTGCCGTCACCCGGCGTCGCGGGGCCGTGGGAGTCCGCGAACTTGCCCGGCTCGATCCGCAGGGTGCGGGTGGCGTAGCGGGCCATGAGTTCCTGGTCGTGCGAGGCGATCAGCGTGGTGACGCCGACGCGGTTGAAGTCGCGGAACACGTTCATGATGCGTTGCGCGTTGTCGTGGTCGAGGTTGGCGGTGGGTTCGTCCGCGATCAGGATCGCGGGCCGATTGACGATGGCGCGGGCGATCGCCAGGCGCTGCTGTTCGCCGCCTGAGAGCTCGATGGGGTTGAGGTCTTCCTTGCCCGACAGCCCGACCTTGTCCAGCGCGGCGCGGGCGCGCGACGCGGCGGAATCCCAGGGGTGGCCCTGCACGGCCAGCGGCAGCATCACGTTTTCGAACGCGCTTCGATCGAACAGCAGGTGCGTGTCCTGCAGGATGACGCCCACCGCGCGGCGCAGGTACGGCCGGGCGCGCGCGGGCAGCTTGTCCAGACGCTGGCCGTTCACCTGGATGGAACCGCGGCTGGCGGGTTCAAGCCCGCCGATCAGCTTGAGCAGGGTGGACTTGCCGGCGCCGGACGGCCCCGATACGAAAACGAATTCTCCCGCGCTCACGCGGAAGTTGATGTCGGCCAGGATATTGCGGCCGCGACCATATGATTTGAATACGTGCTGGAATTCGATCATGGCGGCTGTCAGATGAAGCCGCCATAGTAACTCGGGGACAGTAAGGTGGCCTACATCTCTTGGCGAGGGTGTCCAAGGTCCGATTCATTCCGCCGGCTGAAACGCATGTTCGCAAAGCTGAAAGCGCGTCCCTGTTTTTAGTCAAAAACAGCGTTTCATTTCATCCAGTGTCCCTATATTTCAAGGGAATTCCCGGATGCGCCGCGTGCTTTGCGGACGCTACCATCCGCCCCATGCGTGGGCCCAACCCGGCCCTAGCTTTGGATTCCGCTTCATCCCACACGGAGATCACGATGAAAGTACTGAAACTCGCTGCCATTGGCGCTGCCTTGTTTGCTGCATCCTCGGCTGCCAACGCGGGCGCAACCTTCGATAACGTCAAAAAGAAAGGGTTTGTCCAGTGTGGGGTTTCGACGGGCATCCCGGGTTTCTCCATCGCCGACAGCAAGGGCGAATACAAGGGCATCGACGTGGACATGTGCCGCGCCATTGCCGCGACCATGTTTGGCGACGCCTCCAAGGTCAAGTTCACGCCGCTGAACACCCAGCAACGCTTCACCGCGCTGCAGTCCGGTGAAATCGACGTGCTGACCCGCAACACCACCGTCACGCTGACGCGCGACACGACGCTCGGCCTGATCGGCGTGGGCGTGAACTACTACGACAGCCAGGGCGTCATGGTCTCCAAGGACCTGAACGTCAAGAGCGCAAAGGAACTGAACGGCGCCACCATCTGCGTGCAGCCGGGCACCACCACCGAACTGAACCTCGCTGACTGGTTCCGCAGCCAGAAGATCGAATTCAAGCCGGTCGTGATCGACAAGTACGACGAAATCATCCGCGCCTTCTCGGCCGGCCGTTGCGACGCCTTCACGACCGACAAGTCGCAGCTCGCCTCGACCCGCACCACCCTCGAGAACCCGGACAAGTTCGTCATCCTGCCGGAAGACTTCTCCAAGGAGCCGCTGGGCCCGATGGTCCGCCAGGGCGACGAGCAATGGTTCAACATCGTGCGCTGGTCGCTGAACGCCATGCTGGAAGCCGAGGAATACGGCATCACCAAGGCCAACGTCGATGAAATGACCAAGAGCCCCAACCCCAACATCCAGCGCATCCTGGGCGTGACCCCGGGCATGGGCAAGAACCTGGGCGTGGACGACAAGTGGGCCTACAACATCATCAAGAGCGTGGGCAACTACGGTGAAAGCTTCGAATCCACGCTGGGCAAGAACAGCGCGATGAAGCTGGAGCGCGGCTTGAACGCTTCGTACAAGCAAGGTGGCTTGATGTACGGCTGGCCGGTGCGCTAACGCGCGGCTGCCTGGCATGGCGGAGCACGGCTCTCCGTCATGCCTAGGGCCTGTCTGCACAGGACGTGTATTCTGGACAGGCCCTAACCCGCCTTCGGGCGGGCGGCAGAAGTGGGTGGCGCGGCTTTTCCGGCATGCCACCCGGTGTCCGACTTCTGTAGATTCATCATGATGACTCCCAACAAAAACGCCCCGATTTCGGCACCCCCCCGGCGTCTGAACTGGAACGATCCCGGCGTACGCTCCGTGGTCTACCAGGTGATTGCGCTGACCGCGGTAGCCTGGGCCGTGTGGTTCCTGGTTTCAAACACGCTCCACAACCTGTCCGTGCGCAACATCGCCACGGGCTTCGGCTTCCTGAACCGCGAGGCCGGATTCGCCATCGGCGAAACCGCCGTCGCCTATTCCCCCTCAGACACCTACGGCCGCGCCATCGTGGTCGGCCTGCTCAACACGCTGCGCGTGGCCGTCCTCGGCATCGTGCTGGCGACCATTCTCGGCACGCTCATCGGCATCGGCCGCCTGTCCAAGAACTGGCTCGTGGCCAAGATCACCTCTGTGTATGTCGAGGTGATGCGCAACGTGCCGCTGCTGCTGCAGCTGTTCTTTTGGTATGCGCTGATCACCGAAAACATGCCGGGTCCGCGCCAGGCGCACAATCCGCTGCCGGGCGTGTTCATTTCCAACCGCGGCCTCAAGGTCCCGTCGCTGGAAGGCAACTCGTTCGACTGGATGCTCGGCGGACTTGGCCTGGCGATCGTCGCGATCATCATCCTGGGCCATTACGGCAAGAAACGCCACGAGGCCACCGGCCACATGTTCCCGCTGGGCCGCTGGGCCATTGGCTTGTTGATCGGTCTGCCGTTCATCGGCTGGCTGGTCAGCGGTGCATCGCTGACGCTGAACATGCCGGAGCTCAAGGGCTTCAACTTTGCAGGCGGTCTCACGCTGTCGCCGGAATTCGCCGCGCTGCTGGCCGGCCTGGTGATCTACACGTCGGCGTTCATCGCCGAGGTGGTGCGCTCGGGCATCCAGGCGGTCAACAACGGCCAATGGGAAGCCGCCGGCTCGCTGGGCCTGCCGCGCGCCAAGGTGCTGCGCCTGGTGATCCTGCCGCAAGCACTGCGCGTGATCATCCCCCCGATGACCAGCCAGTACCTGAACCTGACCAAGAACAGCTCGCTGGCCGTGGCCATCGGCTACCCCGACATCGTGTCGGTGGTGAACACGACGTTGAACCAGACGGGCCAGGCCATCGAGGGCATTCTCATCATCATGGGCGCGTATCTCACGGTCAGCCTGTCGATCTCGATCTTCATGAACTGGTACAACAAGCGCATCGCGCTGGTGGAGCGTTGATATGAGCAGCACTACGCATACCCCCAGCGAGGCCCTGCCGCCGCCCAGCAATCAGACGGGGCCGTGGGCGTGGCTCAAAACGCGCCTGTTTTCGTCGCCGCTGAACATCCTCATCACGGTGCTGCTGGCGTGGTTCCTGTTGATGTCCATCCCGGCGCTGGTCGAGTGGGCCTTCATCAAGGCAAGCTTTGACGCGGCCAATGCACAGGAGTGCCGCGCAGCCGGCGGCGCCTGCTGGGCGTTCATCATTGAAAAGCACCGGCTGATCCTGTTCGGCACCTATCCCTACGATGAGCAATGGCGGCCGCTGATCGCCACGGTCATCCTGGTGGCGGTGATCGTCTGCAGCGGCATCCGCCGCTTCTGGAACTGGAAGCTGGCCGTCATCTGGACCGTGGGCCTGACGGCCGTGGCGCTGCTGATGTGGGGCGGCGTGTTCGGCCTGACCTACGTGGAAAACGCGCGTTGGGGCGGTCTGCCGCTGACGCTCATCCTGTCCACGTTCGGCATCGCCTTCGCGTTCCCGATCGGCGTGCTGCTGGCCCTGGGCCGGCGCTCGAAGATGCCGGCCATCAAGGCGCTGTGCGTCGTGTACATCGAGCTGATCCGCGGCGTGCCGCTCATCAGCCTGCTGTTCATGTCGTCGGTGATGCTGCCGCTGTTCCTGCCGGAAGGCTTTTCGATCGACAAGCTCCTGCGCGCGCAGATCGCCATCATCATGTTCGCGGCGGCCTACATCGCGGAAACGGTGCGCGGCGGCCTGCAGGCCATCCCGAAGGGGCAGTACGAAGGCGCGGATTCGCTGGGCCTGAACTACTGGCAGCAGATGCGCAAGATCATCCTGCCGCAGGCGCTCAAGATCGTAATTCCGCCGCTGGTCAGCATTTTCATCGCGCTGTTCAAGGACACGTCGCTGGTGGTGATCATCGGTATCTTCGACCTGACGCTGGCGGCCAAGGCAGCCTTGTCCGACGCGGCATGGCGCGGATTCGGGGTGGAGGCGTACCTGTTCATTTCGCTGATCTACTTCGTCTTCTGCTTCTCCATGTCCAAATACAGCCAGGCGCTGGAAAAACGCCTGGCCACGGGTCACGCACGCTAGCAATTTGCCGCGCGTCCGCTGCAAGGCGGGCGCGCAAAGCGATACTTACGGGAGTACAGGCATGTCGGATGCCATTATTCGTTTGCAGGACGTGAACAAGTGGTACGGCCAGTTCCACGTGTTGCGCAACATCAACCTGGACGTCGCGCCAGGCGAGCGCATCGTGGTGTGCGGACCCTCGGGTTCGGGCAAGTCCACGATGATCCGCTGCATCAACCGCCTTGAAGAGCACCAGAAGGGCCACATCATCGTGGACGGTACGGAGCTCACCAATGACCTGAAGCACATCGAGACCATCCGCAAGGACGTGGGCATGGTGTTCCAGCACTTCAATCTTTTCCCGCACCTGACGGTGCTGGAAAACCTGACGCTGGGCCCCATGTGGGTGCTGAAGAAGCCGCGCGCGGAAGCCGAGGCCACCGCAATGAAGTACCTTGAGCGCGTGCGCATTCCGGAGCAGGCCAAGAAGTTTCCCGGCCAGTTGTCGGGCGGCCAGCAGCAGCGCGTTGCCATCGCGCGGTCGCTGTGCATGAATCCCAAGATCATGCTGTTCGATGAGCCGACCTCGGCGCTGGATCCGGAAATGGTGAAGGAAGTGCTGGACGTGATGGTCAGCCTGGCCCAGGAAAGCGGCATGACGATGATCTGCGTGACGCACGAAATGGGTTTTGCGCGCAAGGTCGCCAACCGCGTGATCTTCATGGACCGCGGCGAAATCATCGAACAGAACAACCCGGACGAGTTCTTCGACAACCCGCAGAACGAACGGACCAAGCTCTTCCTGAGCCAGATCCTGCACTGATCCGCCAAACCGCCTTCGGGCGGTTTTTTCATTGGCGGATGCCGGGTAATCGCGGGAATTCCGGGCGTTCTTGCCGGTAGCCCTTTGTTACCTCCGTCACGCCGGTGGGGTATGCTACTGACCGCCATTGATCCGGAGTGAGGAGAACACACCATGTCGAATACCCCCCGCAGCGCCGTGCGCCGCGCCCTGTTGCAAGGCGCCGTGGCGCTGGCCGCGACCCTGCCTTTCAGCGCCCCGGCGTTGGCCCAGGCTGCCGATTTCCCGTCGAAGCCGATCCGCTTCGTGGTGCCTTACCCGCCCGGTGGCCCGCTGGACACGATGGCGCGCATGCTGGCCGAGAAGGTGCGCGGCTCGCTGGGTCAGCCGGTGATCGTGGAAAACCGGTCGGGTGCGGGCGGCAACATCGGCGCGGACCTGGTGGCCAAGGCTCAGCCTGACGGCTACACGCTGGTGATGGGCGCGGTGGCCACGCACGCGATCAATCCGTGGCTGTTCGCCAACCTGCCGTACGACCCGGTCAAGGATTTCGCGCCGGTGACGATCGTGGCGGCGGTGCCGAACGTCCTGGTGATGAACGTGGAGTTCGCGCAGAAGAACAAGATCGAGAAGCTGGCGGACCTGATCGATTACGCCAAGAAGAATCCGGGCAAGCTGAACTATGGTTCGGGCGGCAACGGCAGCGCGGGCCATCTGTCGGGCGAGCTGCTGAAGGCGCGCGCGGGAATCAGCGTCGAGCACATCCCCTACCAGGGCGCGGCGCCGGCGCAATTGGCGCTGCTGTCGGGCCAGTCGGATTTCATGTTCGACAACCTGGCGGCGTCGGCGCCGCTGATCAAGGACGGCAAGGTGAAGGCGCTGGCGGTGACGACGGCGCAGCGTTCGTCGTTGCTGGCTGATGTTCCGACGGTTGAAGAATCGGGCGTGAAGGGCTTTGACCTGGGCACGTGGTTTGGCGTGTTCACGACGGGTGGCACGCCGGCGCCGGTGGTGGCCAAGCTGAACAAGGCATATGCCGATGCGATGGCGCAACCCGACGTGAAGCAGCGTCTGCTGACCATGGGTTCCGAGGCGGGCTCGATGACGCCGGAGGCGTTTGCCGAGTTCGTGAAGGCCGAGATGGCGAAGTATCAGGAGATCGTGAAGATCTCGGGCGCCAGCCTGAATTGATGGCGCGGGCAATGGGCATCTTTAATAGGATGCCTACCAGCCCATCGCGTAAGCGGGGCGGCGCGGGTCCGCGCCACCCCAGCGCACGCCGGTGTTGAGATCGTGCCGGACCATGCAGACGGCGCCGGCCCGCCAGCTATGGCCGTTCCACCACTTCACGGTGTGGCCTAGCGCGGCAAGCGCGTCGCCCGCGCCGCGCGCAATCAGGTCTTCGATCATCAGCCGGCCCGGCATCGCATTGTGCGGCTCGAACGACGACGGAAAGCTGAAGCTGGCAAAGCGCGGTGCCTCGACCGCCTGCTGCACGTCCATGCCGAACACCTCCATGTTCAGGAACGTCTGCAGCATGGCCTGGCACTGCACGTCGCCGCCTGGCGTACCGAAAGGCATGACGTACTGGCCGGGCCGGATGGCCAGCGAGGGGTTGGGCGTCAACCTTGGCCTGCGGCCCGGTCCGATGGCGCAGGGATGGCCGGCCTCGGCCCAGGATTGGCTGCCGCGTCCCGACGCGCAGATGCCGGTGCCAGGAATGACGGGCACGTTGTAGGAGCCATCGCTGGGCGTTGCCGAAAACGCGTTGCCGTCCCTGTCGACGACCGCCACATAAGACGTATCCAGGCGTGGATCCGTGCGCGCCATGTCATCGGGCCCGGCCTCGCGCAGGTCGATGTCCCGCGCGTGGGGAAGCCGGCCCGCCGGCGGCATGTCCGGACCTGCGCGATCCATGGCGATCATGGCCAGCCTTTCGCGCGCATAGTCCTTGGACAGCAGCGCCGCTTGCGGCACCTGCGCATGGCGCGGATCGGCGTAATGCACCTCGCGGTCGGCGAAGGCCAGTTTGATGGCTTCGGTCAGCAGATGCACATAGGGGGCGGAGTTGTGGCCCAGCGCGCGCAAGTCGCACGGCTCCAGGATGTTCAGCATCTGTAGCAGCGAGGGGCCCTGGCACCAGAAGCCGCAGCTATGCACCTGCGTGCCGTTGAACTCGGTGGACAGCGCCCGCTCGACCTCCACAGAAAAACCGCGCAAGTCCTCGTGGGTGATCAGCCCGCCTTCCTCGCGGTGATACTTGACGATCGCGGCGGCAATGTCGCCTTCGTAGAACGCGCGGCGCGCGGCGGCCAGGCCCGCCACGCGGCTGTTCCCGGGATGTGCGCGCTCTTCGTCCGCCATGTACTGGATGCTGCGCGCCAGGTCGGCCTGACGGAATAGCGATCCCGCCTCGGGCGGCTTGCCGCCCGGCAGATAGATGGCCGCGCTGGATGTCCACCGCGCGTAGTTCTTCTGGTTTTCAGCCAGCACTTCGGCCATCAGCGGATACATGACGAAGCCGTCGCGCGCCAGCCGGATGGCCCCGGCCGCGACCTCGCCGAAACTCATGGTGCCGAACCGTTCCAGCGCCGTGATCCATGCGTCGGGCGCCGCCGGAATGACGGTGCGCAGCACGCCCGCCGGGATCGTGCCGCCGTGCTTGTCCAGAAACGTCTCCAGCCGCGCCGCCTGCGGCCAGTAGCCAAGCCCGGAAATGCTCCACACCTTTTGCGCCTTGGCCTGGTAGACGAGGATGGGGGCGACGCCGCCGAAGTTGACGATGTCGCTCTGGACCACGCCCAACGCGATGCCCGCCGCCACGCCCGCGTCGACGGCGTTGCCGCCGGCCTGCAGGATGTCCATGCCGGCCTGCGTGGCCAGATAGTGGCCGGCCGAGATCATGTGATTGACGCCGGCGAGCGCGGGGCGCATCGAGGTGGGGGCGCTTCCCGCGGTCAGGTCCGGGGCGTAGGGAGGATTGGACATCGAAGACTCCGGTCGGAAGAGGGGGCTTGCGTGCCTGCGCGGGTTCAATCGGTCATTGCGGGGAGATGCCCAGCTTTTGCGTCACGTCCTGCCAGCGCTTGAACTCGGCGTGCAGAAAGCGGCTGAATTCGTCGGGTGAGGTGCCTTGCACCATCACGTCGCGTCCTTCCATGGCGGTGCGCACTTCTGCGCTGGACAAGGCGGATTTCGTGGCCTTGTACAGACCGTCGACGATCTGCGGCGGGGTGCCCTTGGGCACCAGCAGGCCGTACCAGGAACCGCCAACCAGGTTTGGATAGCCGGCTTCCTTGGCGGTGGGAATCTCGGGCGCCCGATCCAGGCGTTTTTCGCTGAAGATCGCCAGCGCCTTCAGCTTGCCGTTGCGGATGAAGGTCAGCGTGGTGCCCGGCGTGTCCAGCGTGTATTGCACCTGGCCGGCGATAACGTCGTTGAGCAGCGCGGCGCTGCCGCGGTAGGGGACGTGCATGGTCTTGATCCCGGCATCCATGTTCAGCTGCTCGGAGAAAAAGAAATTGGCGGTCATGATGCCCGGCGACGCGTAATTGACCTCGCCGGGACGGCTGCGCGCGTACGCCACCAGTTCAGGCAGCGTGTTCGGCGGAAAGGCCGGGTTCGCGACCAGAATGAAGGGGCCGCCGCCGACCAGGGTGACCGGGATCAGGTCGTTCATGGGATCGTATTGCAGGTCCTTGACCGTGAGCGGGGCCCCGGTCAGCGGCGACGCCGTGGCGAACAGCACGGTGTAGCCATCGGGCTCGGCCCGCACGACCTGCTGGGTTGCGATGGTGCCGCTGGCCCCGGCGCGGTTCTCGACCACGACGGGCTGCTTGATCTCCAGGCTGAGTTGCTGCGCCAGCATGCGCGCCACCGTGTCCGTGCCACCGCCCGGCGGGTAGCCGACGATCATGCGTATCGGCTTGGCGGGCCATGCCTGGGCCGACGCCGCAACGGGCAGTGCGGCGGCCAGCAGGCCGGCAAGGCCGCACAAGGCAGCGAGGGCGCGGCGGCGCGCGGGACGTGTGGCGAGTGCTCGAATGATCATGGATGACTCCTGGACGCTTCTTGCTGACCGATACCTTCGCAGACCTCGGCCGTTGTCGGATCCCGCGCCGCCTCGATGCGTGGCGTTCCGGCTGCGGCGGCGCAGCCGGAACGTGCCGGTCTACTTGTTCGCGGCCAGCCCCAGCTTGCGCACGATTTCCGCTTCCAGCGCGTACTGCTGCGCGGCATAGGCGGCGTAGTCCTTGCCGTCCAGGTAGACCAGTTCCTGGCCGTATTGCGTCAGGATCTGCTTGAAGGCATCGGATTCGGCCACCTGCTTGAAGATGGCATGCAGCTTGGCGACGACGGCGGGCGGCATGTCCTTCGGACCGGCGATGCCGAACGGCGCGTTGGCGGGCGGCGTGCCGTCAATTTCATGCAGCGTGGGCGTGTCCGGGTACTGCGCGCTGCGCTGTTCGCCCCAGGTCACCAGCATGCGCATCTTTCCCGACTGCACCTGCGGCTGCACGGTCGTCGAACCGGCGTAAGCCGTCACCTGCCCGCCCATCACCGCGGTCAGCACTTCGGATTCGCCTTTGTACGGAATGTGGCGCCAGGTCACGCCGTTGCGTCCGGCGATCTCTTCCATCATCACGTTGGATGCGCTGCCGACGCTGGCTGTACCGTAGGTGACTTCGTTCGGATGCTGTTTCGCATAGCGGATGAAATCTGCCCACGTCTTGTGCGGCGAGCCGGCGGGCACCGCCACGCCCAATGTGTAGCCGCTGAGCATCATGACGTAGGTGAAGTCGCGTGTCGGGTCGTAGCCCATATCCTGGATGTGCGGCATGCGATAGACCGGGCTGGGCAGGACGGCCAGCGTGTAGCCATCGGGGCGCGCGGTCTTGATGGCGCGTGCGCCCATGGTTGCGCCGGCTCCCCCGCGGTTCTCGATGACGATGGCCTGTCCCAGTTCGGGCGCGGCTAGTTCGGCAAATTTGCGGATCACGGTGTCGGTGGAGCCGCCTGCCTGATAGGGCACGATGATGTGAATCGGCTGGGCGGGGAAGGGCGCGGCCGTGGCCAGGGGCGCCGCGAGGGCAGCACCGGCAAGCGCAAGGGCGCGCGGCGCGCGGGCCACGCAAGCGAACGCGGCGGTAAGGGTGCGGTGCAGACGCAGGGTCATGATGTTCTCCATTCGAATCAGGCGGTGGCCCAGGCCTGCGCGAACGCGCGCTGGAAGTTTTCGCCAAGCACGCCCAGGATCTGGCTGTCCGTCAGGCCGGCTGCATGCAGCGCGTGGGTAAACGCGGGAAATTGCGCCGGCGTCGGCGTTTCGACGGGGTAGCGCGCTTCCATCACGTCGCCAAAGGCATCGGAGAAGTCGCCGCCCGATTTCGCGTACTTGGTGCGCGACATCACCATCACATGGCGCACGGCCTCGTAGGTGTCGACCGACGGAAAATCGGTGCCGATGCCCACGTGTTCGTAGCCGACCAGTTCGCCGATGTACTTCACGTTGGCGACGAAGTCCGACAGCAGCGGCTGCTGGCGGGGATCGCCGCGCCAGCTCAGGTAGGCATGGATGCTGCATCCGACGACGCCGCCCGTCGCGGCGACCGCCTTGATGACGTCGTCCGACTTGTTGCGCGGCCGGGTGATCACGGCGTTGGCGTTGGCGTGGGTCAGCAGCACGGGTTTGCTGCTGTGCCGTGCGGCGTCCAGGCAGGTCTGCGGCGCGCAGTGGCTGAGGTCGATGGCGATGCCCACGCGGTTCATCTCCGCCACCATCTTCACGCCCAGGTCGCTCAGGCCGGCGTTGCGCTTTTCCAGGCAACCGTCGCCCAGCAGATTGGCCTCGTTATAGGTCAGCTGAATGACGCGCATGCCCAATTCATGGAACAAGGCGACGCGGTCGATCTGATCGCCCAGGGGTTTGCCGTTCTGCCAGCCCATGATGAGGCCCAGCTTGCCCGTCTGCTTGGCGCGCGCGATGTCCTCGGCCGTTTCCACCAGCAGCCAGGACGAGTCCGGCGCGGCGCAGCGTTGGCGCCAGGTCATGCAGTCGCGCAGCGCCTGCTCGAAGTCCGCGCCCATGTCGCTGACCGTGACGTTGATGGCGCTGACGCCGCCGGCCAGCATGTCGCGGGTGCTGCCGTCGCTGAAGAAAACCAGACCGTCGACGACGGTGGCGCGGCGATGCAGGTCGGCGCTGTGGCTATCCATTAAAGAACTCCCCTTGGTTGTATGAATGTTTTCAATGCGTGTCCGTCAGGTCCCGTAGCGGCCGTAGCGGAACGGATGCAGGTCGATGGCGGGCGTGTCGCCCTGGATCAACTGCGCCATCACCTCGCCCGCCGCCGGGCCGATGCCGAAACCGTGGCCCGAGAAACCGGAAGCAAGGTAGAGCCCGGGCAGGCCGGGCACCGCATCCATGACAGGCATCGCGTCGGGCGTGACATCGATGTAGCCGGCCCAGGACTGCGCGATGCGCGCTTCGCGGAATGCGGGAAAGGCGTGCACCAGCCTGCGCCAGGCTTGCGCCACACCGCGACTGGACGGCGACGGATCCAGCACGCGATGCCGTTCGAAAGGCGATTCGCGGTCGGCCGGGAAATGGGTCGGGATCTTCAGTTCCTCGAAGAAGCGCTTGCCGAAACGCAGCCGCACGAAGCTGCTGTTGGCCCGCCACGCGTTGAAGAAATGCGGCATCAGGCGGAAGGTGTCGGGCACCACATCGGCCATCGACGCGCCGAACTGCGACACCGAATAGCCGCCATCTGCGCGCCTGCGGCAGGTGAAGTCCTTGCCATTGATCGCCGCCTGCGGCCCCGCGTCGAGCGGCGTCGTGCGCAGCACGGAACCGCGCACCTTCAACTGGGGAAAGTCGGCGCCCAGATTGCCGCAGAAGAGCCGCGACCAGGCGCCGGCCGCCACCAGCACCGACTGCGTGGCAACGCGGCCGCGCTCCGTGATCAAGGCGCTGACGCGGCCCGCGCTGCGCTCCACGCCACGCACGGCGCATTGCTCAAAGATGTGCGCGCCCGCGGCGCGCGCCAGCGAGGCGATGCCGCGCGTCGCCAGCTGCGGTTCGGCGACCCCGTCCGTCGGGCTGTACATGGCGCCCGTCCAGGCGCGTCCGGTCGACGGCAGCATGTCCTGCACCGTGCGGCGATCCAGCAGGCGCGCATCCACGCCATGCGCGCGCGCCCCGTCCAGCCACGCCTGATGGCCGGCCGCGTCCGCGTCGTTTTCCTGCAGGTAGAAGATGCCGCTTCGGCGGAATCCCACGTCCACCTTTTCCTGGATCTCTGCCCACAGCCGGTTGGCGCGCTGAGCCAGCGGCACTTCCGGCAGATCGCGGCCCAGCGTGCGCACCCAGCCCCAATTGCGCGACGACTGTTCGCAGGCCAGCGTGCCTTTCTCGAACACGGCAACCCGCAGTCCGGCGCGCGCGAGGGAATAAGCCGCGCTGATGCCGATGATGCCCCCGCCAACAATGGCGACGTCGACCGAGGCTGGTAGCGCCGGGGCCGTCGCGGAAGTTGAGGCGGGAGCGGCGGATGGCGCCGGCGTTTGAGGCGGATGCAGTTGCATGTAGACCCGGATTGATTAAATATCGCTATTCGATAACAATCTACGTATATCGATAACGCCGAGTATTTTTATACTGCTCGCCGGGCCCGGCCACAACGTAAGGGTTTCCCTAGGCAGCCTGACTTTGCGGCTGGCCGCGGGCAAACTCCGTCCTTGCTATCCAAACAGAATCCGAATGTCTGAACCTTCCGCCTTGTTGATCCAGTCGCTGGAAAAAGGGCTCGCCGTGCTCGAGTCCTTCCGGGGGCACGCCTCTTTGAGCCTTCAGGAGATGGCCCGCGAAAACGGCATCACCATCGGCTCGGCCCAGCGCGTGGCTTACACGCTGGAAAAAACCGGCTACCTGTTCAAGGACCCGCGCAGCAAGCGCTACAGCATGACGGTCAAGGCCGTGGGGCTGGGCTACAGCTATCTCTACCGGCAGCCCTTGTTCCAGCACGCGCATGCGGTGCTGCACCAGGTCAACCAGGAGTGCGGCGAGATCGTCAATCTTGCCGTGCCCGACGGCGACAACATGGTGTTCGTCATGCGCGTCGCGCCGGCCAGGCACATTCCCGAGTACCTGCCGGTGGGGACGCAGATCCCGTGCGTGGCGACCGCGTCGGGGCGCGCGCTATGGGCGGAGTTGCCGCCGGATGAACTCGATCTCAGGTTGCGCAGCGTGACGTGTGCGAAGTACACGCCGCACACCACCACCGATATCGACCGGCTGCGCGCGCTGATCGAAGCGGCAAGACGGGACCAGTACGCCTATGCCGACGAAGAGTTCTTCGCCGGGGATCTGAATGTCGCGGCGGTGGTTTATGGGGACAACGGCGATCCGCTCGGTGCGGTCAACATATCGGTGCCCAAACCGCGCTGGTCGCTGGCGCGGGCGCGGGAGGAACTGGGGCCGCTGGTGATCCGGGCAGCCAGGGCGATCAGCAAGCGAAATTGATGCTGATCGCACGTGATGCTGGGAATTACCAGCGATAGCGCAGCGTCGCCATGACAGTGCGCTCCGCGCCCCAGTAGCAGCTCACGGCCGTGCCCAGGCAGTTGGCCACGTAACGCTTGTCGAACAGATTGGACACGTTCAACGCGACCTGCGCGCCGGCGAGAGCCGGGCTGGCGCGGCCCAGATCGTAGCGGATCGCGGCATCGACCAACGTCACGGCCGGAATGGCGTAGTTGTTGTTCAGGTCGCCATAGAAGCCGCCGCGGTACGTCACGCCGGCGCCCAGGCCCACGCCTTGCAATGGGCCGTCGCGCAGCGTGTAGTCTGCCCACAGGGCGGCCTGATGGCGCGGCACGAAGTTGAGCTGATTGCCGCGCTGCGCGGGATTGTTGCTCTTGGTGATCTCGCTGTCGCTCAGCGCGTAAGACATCGTCAGATCCAGGCCATTGTCGAAACTGGCCTTGCCCTCCAGCTCCAAGCCCTGCACCTGAACCCGGCCGGTCTGCACGACAAAGCTGGTATTGACCGGGTCCGGCGTGCTGACGTTGTTCTGGTTGATCTGGAACGCCGACAGCGTCACGAAGCTGGCGTACCCGTTGGGCTGGAACTTGATGCCGGCCTCGTACTGCTCACCTGTTGTTGGCTTGAGCGGCGAGCCGTCGCGCAGCACGCCCGTCACGGGCTGGAAAGACGTGGAATAGCTCAGATAGGGTGCCAGGCCGTTGTCAAAGCGATACGTGACGCCAAGCCGGCCGGTGAAGCGGTTGGCGTCGGCATCGCGCGAGGTCCATGCCCACTGCCCGGCGCTGCCGCGCGCGCCGGTGTCGGTGGTGCCTTCGGTCCAGTCGTAACGGCCCACCAGCGTAAACAGCAGCCGGTCAAGTTCGATCTGGTCCTGCGCGTACACCCCCAACTGGTTGCGCGTCATGTTGATCTTGGTGGCCGTGGGCGGGCGCGTCACCGGCGTGCCGTAGTCGGGATTGAACACGTCGAACAGCGGCGACGCCGGCGGCAGCATCAGTCCCAGACTGCTTTCGTTGTAGCGCGACTTTTCCCGCAGGTAATCCAGGCCGAAGGTGAGGTCATGGCGCGTGGGGCCGGCCGTGAACTTGGCATTCAACTGGTTGTCGACCTGGAACGCATGCGATGTCTCGGGGAAGGCCCAGGCGTACCGGATCGCCTGGGTTTCCGACGCCATGGCGCCGATCTGCACGCGGCGGGTGTTGGTGTCCACGTTGGTATAGCGCGCGCTTTGCCGCACGCTCCAGGTGTCGTTCAGGCGGTGGTCCAGCGTATAGCCCACCATGGTCTGCTCGTTGGTGAAGATGTCGTAGCCCGGTTCGCCCACGAAGCGGTCGCGCGGAATGTAGCCGGCGCTGCTCTTTTCCAGCGTCCCGATGACCGGCAGCACGGGCGCGCCGCCGCCACCGTGACTCGTGATCTTCTGGTACTGCACGTTCAGATTCAGGCTGGTGTCAGACGACGGGCGCCACGTGAAGCTGGGTGCGATGAACTGGCGTTCGTCGTCGACATGCTGGTACTGCGTGTCGCTATCGCGCAAGGTGCCGGTCAGGCGATACAGGAATTTGCCTTCGTCGTCGGCCGGACCGGAAAAGTCGAACGATCCCTGGTACCGGTTGAAGCTGCCCGCCTGCAGGACGACTTCATTGATCGGCTCGGCGGTGGGACGCTTGCTGGTCATGTTCACCAGCCCGCCCGGGGCGCTCTGGCCGTAAAGGCCGGACGACGGTCCCTTCAGGATCTCTATCCGTTCCAGCCCATAGGTGTCGATGCGCGGCTGCGCATATCCCCGCGCGCCAAAGGGCAGGAGCAGGCCATCCAGATAGCGCGCCGGGGTGAACCCGCGGATGGTCAGCCAGTCATAGCGCACGTCGTTGTCGCCGTATTGGGCGAAGATGCCCGGCGTGTAGCGGACGGCCTGCGCCAGCGAGGTCACGCCGCGCCAGTCCATTTCATTGCGGGTGATGACATTGATGGTCTGGGGCGTGTCGATCAGGGCGGCGTCAGACTTGGTGCCAGACCGGCTGCGCGTGGCGACGAAATCGGCGCCGGAGGTCGGTGACGCGTCGCTCGTTCCTTGCACCACGACCGGCGACAGCGTGGAGACATCGGCGGCGGCCGACGGAGCGGACTGCGCCGCGACGGACGCGGACGCCGCAAAGGCTGCGAGCAATGCCAACGGCAACGGCTTGACGGAGAAGAACACGGGGGCTACCACCTGATCAATTTATAATTAACAAGAATCATTCCTGTGCGACGGCATGATTCCAGAAGCGCCGCCGGATGTCTGACGATTTCGCGGCGCCAATTGACGGTTTTGCTGCACTCAACGCAATTGCGCTTGTTACCCATGCCCGCTGTGCTTTCGCTCGACCCGTATACCGCGCCAGCCAAGCCCCACGAATGGTGGCGGGGCACACTTCCCACAGTGCCCGCGACGCAGGATTGGGAAGACGTCATCCAGTGCGTGGTGCGCGTCGAGGAAGGCGTCAGCGTGGTGGTGCTGGACGGTTGCCCATCGGCGGCGCTGACGATTCCGGCGCCGGGCGCACCGGTGTTCGGCATGCAGGTATGGCTCGAAGGCGAGGCCACGCTGGCGCTGGAGGGCGGAAAACCCCTGAAAGTGTCCGGGGGCGCGGCGCTGCTCTTCAACCACGAGCAGCCAGTGGGCTGGACCACGCACCTTTACGCGAAACAACGTGTGCGGATGCTGGATATCCGTTACACGCCCGACGCGCTCGCCCGGGCAGGCGACTCGGCGCCCATCACCCTGCTGACCCAGCGGTTTCGCCATGACGTCAGTGTGCCGACCCACGGATCACTGGTGGCGACGCGCGATGCGCCCGCCAGTCTGCTGGCGCTGGCCGCCGAAATTTCCCGTGACGCGCCGGCGACGCCCGAGGCGCGCCGGATCTGGTACCGCGCCAAGTCGCTCGAAACACTGGCTGCCTTTGTGGAACTGCTTTCCGTGCCGGAAGCGCTGAAGGGGCCCGCCGCAGCGCAGCGTCAGCAGGTGCAGCAAGCTTGCCGCCTGCTGCGGGAACGCTGCTCGGAACAATGGCCGCCTGGGCGTGTTGCGCGGATGGTGGGTTTGTCCGAAAGACGGCTTCAGGAATTGATGCGCGAAAGCGTCGGCCGTTCGGTTCACGCCTATCTGAGCGACGCGCGGCTGGTTCGCGCCTCGGACCTGCTGCGCAGCGGCATGAGCGTGACGCAGGTGGCCGGCGACTTGGGGTATTCAAGCCTCAGTCATTTCAGCAAGATCTTCAAGGCACGATACGGCGCATCGCCACGCGCCTGGTAATGCGCTGAACGTGCGCCGCGGGAACGTCGTTCAACCGATGCGCATCAAACCGCCGGCCCCTTCATCAACCACTGCAACATCCTCTGCAGCGAAGCGCGGTCATATTCCGCATCGGTAAGCCGGTATTGCTCCGGATCGCGGTTCACCCACGAATCGGTCACCGTCCATGCATCGCCGTCCTGCTCCAGCCGCAGCGCATAAATCCAGTTGCCGGTCCAACTGCGATGCAAACGCAGCCAGCCGTCATGCAGGTAGATGAACCATTTGTCTTCCATCTCCTGCGGAATCACGCCCTGCCGCAGGCGGGCGTACTCGTCGGCGGTATAACGCCCCTGAAAATGCAGCGGTTCACGTTGCGCCGGCGCGGGCAGGTGTTTCCAGGAGTCTTGGGTGGCGATGGGCATGTATGGGCTTCTGTTCTATGCTGGTTTTTTTCGCATACTACCAAGGCCCCGCCATGCACCTGCAAGCCGCCATTCCGATCCTGCGCATTTTCTCGGTGGAAAAGGCGCGCGATTTCTACTTGGATTTCCTCGGGTTCACCTGGGATTGGGAGCATCGCTTCGAAGCGGGTTTTCCGCTGTACGCGCAGGTGCATCGCGGCGATCTGATATTGCATCTGTCCGAGCATCATGGCGATGCGACGCCGGGGTCGGCGGTGTTTGTGCGGATGCAGGGCGTCGATGAATTCCACGCAGAGGTCAGCGCCAGGAAGTATGCCTACATGCGGCCCAGCGTCGAGGAGATGCCGTGGGGGCGCGTGATGGCGGTGATCGATCCGTTTGGCAATCGGCTGAGCTTCTGCGAGTCGCAGGACTAGCCGCCGCAGGCTAAACCCCCAGATAGCGGTGCGCCAGGTCGGGCTGCGCGGCCAGTTCGGCGGGGCTGCCTTGCCAGACGACGCGACCCTTTTCCAGGACGTGGTGGCGGTCCACCAAGGTGGCCATTTCCTTGAGGTTCTTGTCGATCACAAGAATGGTCTGGCCTTCTTCCTTCAAGCGGCGCAGGCAGTTCCAGATTTCCTGACGGATCAGGGGCGCCAAGCCTTCGGTGGCTTCGTCCAGGATGAGCAGGCGCGGGTTGATGAGCAGGGCGCGGCCGACGGCCAGCATCTGCTGTTCGCCGCCGGACAGCGTGCGAGCGGATTGGGTGCGGCGTTCCTTCAGGCGCGGGAACAGGTCGAAGACCCGGCCTACGTGCCAGCCGGCGCGGGTGTTGCGGGCGGTGGCGATCAGGTTTTCCTCCACGGACAATGACCCGAACACGCGGCGGCCTTCGGGAACGAGGCCGATGCCCAGCTGCGCGATGCGGTGCGGGGCCATGCCGGTGATGGGCTTGCCGTCGAGCAGGATGGCGCCGCCCTGCGCGGGCAGCATGCCCATCAGGGTCTTGACGGTCGTGGTCTTGCCCATGCCGTTGCGGCCGATCAGCGAGACGACCTGCCGGGGCGCGATGTCCAGGTCGACGCCGAAGAGCACTTTGCTGGCGCCGTAGCCGCCTAGCAGTTGGTTGACTTGCAGCATCAGTCCTCCTCGCCCAGGTAGGCGGCGCGCACGTCGGGATGGCGGCGCACCTCGTCGGGCGTGCCGGTGAAGATGGTTTTGCCGTAAACCAGCACGGTGACGCGGTCGGCCAGCGCGAAGACGGCGTCCATGTCGTGTTCGACCAGCAGAATGGCGTAGCGGCCTTTCAAGGTCTGGAGCAGCGCGGTCATGCGTTGCGATTCCTCGGCGCCCATGCCGGCCGTCGGTTCATCCAGCAGCAGCACGGACGCGTCCAGTGACAGCGCCATGGCCAGTTCCAGCTGGCGCTTCTCACCGTGCGCCAACGCCGACACGCGCACGCCGGCGCGTCCGGCCAGGCCGACGCGTTCGAGCGCGTCGCGCGCCGGCTCGCGCAGCCGGGCCATGCGCCGCGCGTTGCGCCACAGGTTGAAGCCGCCGGGGCTGTGCGCCTGCACGGCCATGGCGACGTTGTCTTCGGCGGTGAAATCGGGGTAGAGCTGGCTGATCTGAAACGACCGGGCCAGGCCTGCGGCCGGACGCCGGTGGGCGGGCATGCGCGTGATGTCGGCGCCGTCGAGCCAGATGCTGCCGGCGTCAGGCAGGATTTCACCGCTGATCTGCGACAGCAGCGTGGTCTTGCCCGCGCCGTTGGGGCCGATGAGGGCGTGCAGCTCGCCGGGCCGGACCGCCAGGTCGACGCCCTGCGTGGCCTGCACGGCGCCAAAGGATTTCTGCAGGTCGCGGATCTCCAGTTTGGGATTCGTCATGGCTTGCCTCCCGCCAGCCAGCCGTACACGCCGCGTTTGCCGAAGAGCACCACGAGGACCAGCACGGGTCCCAGGATCAGCATCCAGTGCTCGGTCCAGCCGGTGGCGACCTGCTCCAGGCCCAGGTACACCGCCACGCCGAGCACGGGGCCGAAGATCGATCCCATGCCGCCCAGAATCACCATGGCCATCAGCTCGCCGGATTTCTGCCAGGCCGACATGTCGGGGCTGACGAAGAGCGCGTAGTTGGCCCACAGCACGCCGGCAAGCCCGGTGCCGGCGGCCGACAGCACGAACGCCGTGAGGCGATAGCGCAGCGGCGCGAGGCCCAGTGCGATGCTGCGGCGCGGATTCTGCTTGATGCTTTGCAGCGCCATGCCGAAGGGCGAATTGACGATGCGCCGGCACACGATGATCCAGACGGTCATGAGCGCCAGGCACACGTAATAGAAGGTGGCCGGATCGTTCACGTTCAGTCCCGGTAGCGTGTTGCGCGCGTCGATGGACAAGCCGTCGTCGCCGCCATAGACCATCAGTCCGACGAGGATGAAGTACAGCATCTGCCCGAAGGCGAGCGTGATCATGATGAACTGCACGCCGGAAGTGCGCAGCGACAGAAAGCCCACAACCAGCCCGGCCAGCGCGGCAACCGCGACGGCGAGCGGCCACATGATCAGCGCGGCATTGCTGCCGCTCCAGCCAAAGATCGTCTCGCCCATGTTGACGTGGTACGCAGCGATGCCGATGACGTAGCCGCCCAGTCCGAAGAACGCGGCGTGACCGAAGCTGACCATGGCGCCGTAGCCCAGGATCAGGTCCAGGCTGACGGCCGCGATGGCGTAGATGAGAAAGCGCGTCATGAGGTTGACGAGAAAGCTTTCGCCCGTGGCCTGCGCGATGGCCGGCACCAGCACGAAAAGCAGCAGCCCGATGGCGTTGACGATGACGCTGCGGGTGAGGCGCGGCCTGCCCGCGGAGTCGCTGTCGGACAGCGCCGCGGCATGGCGGTGGCGTGCGGCGGTCGCGTCCTGGGTGTCAGACACCGGGGCCACTGCGGCAGACGTTGGAGTTGGTCTGGTCATGAATATCGTTCCTAACGCTGCGCGGGAACCAGCCCGCGCGGCTTGAACAGCAGCACGATGGCCATCAGGATGTAGATGCTGGCCGAAACGAGGCTCGAACTCGCGGAGTCCGACAGCTCGGGCGGCAGCAGGCGCGACATCCAGAAGGGGATGTAGGCGCGCCCCAGCGCATCGGTCATGCCGATCATCAGCGATCCCACCAGCGCGCCGCGCACCGATCCCACGCCGCCCACCACGATGACGACGAACGTGGTGATGAGGATCCGCTCGCCCATGCCGATCTCCACCGCCAACAGGGGCGCGGCCATCACGCCCGCAAAGCCGCAGAGCAGGGCGCCCAGCGTGAAGATCAGGGTGAAGAGGCGCTGGATGTTCACGCCCAGCGCGTCGACCATCTCGCCGTCGTCGGCACCGGCGCGCACCAGCATGCCGACCCGCGTGCGCGAGATCAGCAGCCACAGGCCGACCGCCACCAGCGCGCCCGCGCCGATGAAGGCGAGCCGCATGATGGGATAGTTCAACCCGGGCAGGAGCGCGACGGACCCGGACAGGAAGGGCGGGATGTCCATGAAGGGCGGACTGCGGCCGAACAGCACGGTTACCAGCTCATTGGTGAACAGAGTCAGCCCGAGCGTTGCCAGCACCTGGTCCAGGTGGTCGCGCCGATACAGGTGGCGGATGACCAGCAGTTCGACGATCAGGCCGTACAGCGCCGCGCCGGCCAGCGCGGCCAGCAGGGCGGCCGCGAACGAGCCCGTGGAGGCGGCCGCGCTGGCCGCGCAGAACGCGCCCACCATGTAGAACGAGCCGTGCGTCAGGTTGATGACGTTCATGATGCCGAACACCAGCGTCAAACCCGCCGACAACAGAAACAGCAAGGCGCTGTATTGCAGGCCGTTCAGGACCTGCTCTAGAAACATCAGCATTGCGACTCCTTCTTCGGAGAGCCTGTATGGCAAGGTGCGCGGCGCCGGCGAGTCCGGCGCCGCGCACCTTGTACCGCGTCATGGCATCTTGCAGTCTGCCGCGTGCACGTCGGTGTGGTCGCGGGCGAGCACCTTCAGGTTCTTGTAGACCAGCTTGCCGTCGGGGCCCGCCTCGATGTGCAGCAGATACCAGTCCTGAATCGGATGCTGATTCGAGCCGAACTTGAACTTGCCGCGCACGCTGGGAAAGTCGGCGCGCCGCAGGGCATTGCGGAAGTCGTCGGGTTTGCCGGCGATGTCGCCGTCCACGGCTTTCAACGCAGAGCCGATCAGATTGGCGGTGTCGTAGGCCTGGGCCGCGTAGGCGGTGGGCGCGCGGTTGTAGGCCTTGGTGAAGGCCTCGACGAAGTGCTTGCTCTGCGGATTGTCCAGGTCGGCGCTCCACAGCGAGCTCAGGTAAAAGCCCTTGCCCGCGGTGCCGGTGGCGGCCAGCATGCGGTCGTCCATCGAGTAGATGGGCGTGATCATCTTGATCTTGTCGGCCAGCCCCGAGTTGGCGAACTGCTTGGTCAGGTTGATGCCCGCGCCGCCCGGATGAAACTGGAAGATGGCGTCGGGATTGAGCGAGCGGATGCGTGCCAGCTCCACCGAGAAGTCGGCCTGTTCAAGCTTGGTGTAGATCTCGTCGGCGATCTCGCCTTTGTACGTGCGTTTGAAGCCGGCAATGGCGTCGCGGCCGGCCTGGTAGTTCGGCGCCATGATGACCACGCGCTTGGCGCCCAGCTCGTTGGCGGCCATGCCGGCGGTGTCGGCGTAGGAGTCGTTCTGGAACGCCACCGAGAAGTAATTGGGATTGCAGGCCTTGCCCGCGAAGTTGGACGGGCCGGCGTTCAGGCTGACGTAGAAAGCGCCAGCGTTGAGCACGGTAGGCCCGACGGCGGCCATGACGTTCGAAAAATTGATGCCGGTGAACAAACGCACGCCGCCCTGCACCATCTTGTCGGCGATCTGCTTGGCGTTGGCGGGCTTGAGCGCGTCGTCCTCCACGCGCACGTTGACCGGCACGCCGCCCAGCTTGCCGCCGCCTTCCTTGACGGCCAGCATGAAGGCATCGCGTTCGTCCTCGCCGATGTAGCCGGCGGGTGTGGACAGCGTGCCGATGAATCCGATGTCCACGGGTTTCTGCTGCGCGCTGGCCGCGTACGAGGCCAATGACAGCATGACGGCGGCCGCGCCGCGGATGGTGCTTTTTTGCATGGTTGTCTCCTCCTGTACTGATGCTTGTCTGCCGGATGCTCTTTGGCAAGCGGCGTTTACCCTGCCGTGCTGTTTACTGCTGCGCCGTGTCTTGCGGCATGCCTCCCGCCAGACAGTTCTCTACCTTCCACCCATACAGCCACTGCAATGCGTCATAGAACTGGGCTTGGCTGCGACCCGTCCACAGCATGTTGCGAACCGTGCGCTCCACGCCGCGCGCGTGATAGAGCCTGCCCATTTCGCGTGTGGACCACACCACGCGCGCACTGCGCGGGATTCGGACCGATTCATACAACCGGAAGGCGGCGGGCAGGTCGTGCTCGCACTGCCTGATGGCTTCGCCCAGCGTCACGGCGTCTTCCAGCGCCATGCAGGCGCCCTGAGCCATGTATTGAGTCATGGGATGCGCGGCATCGCCCAGGATCGTGACGCGGCCCTCGCCCCACCGTTCCACGGGTTCGCGATCGGCGGTCGCCCAGCGCTTCCAGGAGGTCGGACGGTCCAGCATCTGATGCGGCGTGGGATGAATGCCTTGGAAGTACGACAGCACTTCGTCCTTGCTGCCTTCCCGTACCCCCCATTCTTCCTGCTCGCGGCTATGGAAGGTGACGACCAGGTTGTATTGCTGCCCGCCGCGCAGCGGGTAGTGCACCAGGTGGCAATGCGGACCGGCCCAGAGCACGGGCGCATTGATGCGCAGTTCGCGGGGCATGTTTTCTTGCTCGACCACCGCGCGGTAGACGACGTGGCCCGTGACGCGCGCGGGATCGCCCACCATGCGCTCGCGGATCACCGACTTGACGCCGTCGGCGCCCACCACTGCGTCGGCGCGGTAGCGGTTCCCTTGCGTGTCCACAACTTCCACGCCGTGTTCGTCCTGCGCCATGCTGGCGATCTGCGTGGACGTGCGGAACTGGATCAGCGGGTCCCGCTGCACGGCTTCCAGGATCGACAGATGAATGTCGGCGCGATGGATCACCGCGTATGGGCCGCCAAACCGCGCGCGGAATGCCTCGCCGGTGTCGATGCGCACCACCTCCTTGGCGTCCACCGCGTCCATCATGATGATGTGGTCGGTGAATACCGCGCGCTCGCGCGCGGTGCGCCCCACGCCCAGCGCATCCAGCGCCGCGAAGGCATTGGGCCCGAGCTGTATGCCGGCGCCGATCTCGCCGATGTGCGCGGCCTGCTCCAGCAATTGCACGGCAATGCCCTGCCGCGTCAGCGCCAGCGCGGCCGCCAGCCCGCCGATGCCGCCACCCACGACGATCACGGTTTGCGTCTTCGGCTTTGCAGCCTGGTTCGTAGTCATGTCGGAATCTCGCGGGTCAGTCGTAGCCGCCCAGGAAGGCGCCCTGATGCTTCAATTGCGCCTGCAGCGCGGGAATGGAAACGTCGCCGGGCGCGATGCCGTCGCGCAGCGCCATCGCGGATGCGGTGCCGGCGGCCTCACCCATGACGAAGCAGCTGCCGCTGACGCGCGCCGCGGACTGGCCCTCGTGCGTCATCGACGCGCAGCGGCCAGCCACCAGCACGTTGCTGGCCACGCCCGCGCCACGCCGCGGCACCATCATGCGAAACGGCAGCTGGTTGTAGCCGCGCGATTCGGGAATGGGCGGCCACACCCACTTCACGTCGCCCGCCATGTGCATCTCCAGCGGCCAGCCGTTCACGCCGATGCTGTCCGGAAAATCCGCGCAGCCCAGCACGTGCTCCTGCGTCAGCACGGCCTCGCCCACGATGCGGCGCGTCTCGCGGATGCCAAGCTGCGGGGCGATGTCCAGCACATAGGCCTGTTCGAAGCCCGGCACCTTGGCGCGCAGGAACGCCAGGTAGTTCATGATCTGCCGGCGGCCTTCAAGCTCGCCCGCCGACAGGGAATCCGCGTCGGTCCCGTCCGCCGCGCTGCCGTCCGCGTTGGCCAGCTGCGTGACGTTGACGCGCCATTCGTAGTCGTGCTTTTGCGGACGCACGATGGCGCCTTTGCGCGGAAACGTGAATTCGCCGCTGGCCGCGGCCTCGTCCATCAGCGTGGGGATGGTCTTCCAGGCCTCTTGCGCGCGCGCGCCGTCCACGTTGCCCACCTTGAACATCAGCGTGGGGTAGAGCATGTGGCCGTGGGCGTCGCCCTTTTCAAACGGCAGGCCGCCCCACTGCGCCATATCGGCGTCGCCCGAGCAGTCGATGAAAATCTTTGCGCGCACGGCGCAGCGGCCGGACTTGGTTTCCAGGAACAGCGCGTCCACGCGCCCCTGCTCGTCACGCGTCAGACCCGTGGCCAGCGCATGAAACAGCACCTGCGCGCCGCTGTCCTGCACCAGGCCGTCGGCCGCGCACTTGAAGGCCGAGATGTCGTAGGCCTGCGCGTGGATCTTGCCGAGGATCAGATGCGGATCGTTCAGGCCGTCCATCGCGCGCATGCGGTCCAGCAGGTCGTCGGTCATGCCGTGCACCACCTGACGGATGTCGCCGTGGATGTTGGCGTGCAGCCCGCAGAAGTTGGACACGCCGGCGGCGGTGCCCATGCCGCCCAGGAAGCCGTAACGCTCCACCAGCAGCACGCTCGCGCCGTTGCGCGCGGCGCTGGCGGCCGCCAGCACGCCGGCGGGGCCGCCGCCCAGGACGACGACCTCGTACTCGCCATAAAGCGGCACCTGACGGGCGGGTTCGGTGATGACCATCTGACTCTCCTTGCTTTCATTGCAGCCGGCGCGCGGCGTCCTTATTGGCCTTGTTTGGCCTTCCTACTGGCCCTTGATCCCCAGCTTCTTGATCAGGGGCTCCCAGCGCTTCAACTCGTCATCCATGTAGCCGCGGAACTGCGCGGGCGTATCGCCCACCGGATCCATGAACTGCGCCTGCAGCCGCTTGGCGACCTCGGGATCGCGAATCGCCTGGATCAGCGCATCCGACAGCTTCTTCTGCACGTCGGCCGGCGTCTTGGACGACACCACGAAGCCGATCCACGCCGAACCTTCAATCCCCTGCACACCCACTTCCGCCAGCGTCGGAATGCCGGGCAGCAGCGCGGATCGCTTGGACGACGTCACCGCCAGCGCCTTCAGCCGGCCATCCTTCACCATCGGCATCACCGCGATGGGCGGCAACGCGGCAAACTGCGTGTCGCCCGACAGCAGCGACGTCAGCGCCGCCGGCGACGACGGGTAGGGCACGTGCGTGGCGCGCGCGCCGATCTGCTGCAACAGCAGTTCCACGGCCAGATGCGACACCGTGCCCGCGCCCGGCGACGGGAAGTTGTACTTGTCCGGATTCTTCTTCAGCGCGTCCAGCAGCTGGCCGATGTTGCCGATGCCGGCAGACGCGGGCACCACCAGCACGTTGGGCTGATGCACCGCCAGCGTCAGCGGCGCCAGGTCGGTGGCGGGCGCGTAGGGCAGCTTGTCGAACAGCAGCGTGTTGTTCACCAGCGGCCCGGTGATCGACACGCCGAACGTGTAGCCGTCGGGCTTGGCATTGGCGATGGCGAACGTGCCGATGTTGCCGCTGGCGCCCGGCTTGTTTTCCACAACGATGGTCTGGCCCAGAATCGCGCCGGCCTTCTCGCTGACGATGCGGGCCACCTGATCGGGGCTGGAGCCCGGGCCAAACGGCACCACCGCCTTGAGCGGTTGCGCCGGCCAGGCGTCGGCAGCGGTCGCAGTCGCCGTCGCGGCCAGCGGCGCCAGCACGGCAAGGGCCAGCGCCGCAGCGCGTGCCGTGACGCGGCGCGCAACGGCGCGGTCCGGCAGCAAGGTCAAAGCTTCAAGCATGCGTGTCTCCCACGTCCTTCATGGTGTCGAAATAGGTCTGTTCATTGACGATGAAGGCGGCAACCATCGCGCGATACGTGGCGTCCACCACCTGCTCCAGATTGGCAAAGCCCCGGTTGTGGCGCTCGGCCAGCGCCCGGGCTTTTTCAAATACCTGGGCCTGGCGCGCGGGCGCGCTGACCTGGAAGGCGTCGCGCTTGAACCGCGCGGCGTCCTTCACGTACATCGCGCGCTCGGCGATCAGCCGCACGATCTCGTCGTCCAGCCGGTCGATGTTGGCGCGCACGTCGGCCAGATTGGCGCAAAGCGGGCGATAGGCCGGATCGGTGTACTCGCGCAGCGGCGCGCCATGGGTTTCGGGTTCTTTGCTCACTGGGTGTAGTCCGGTTGCTCCGCGGGCGCGGCCTGCTGGAAGGCAGGTTGCGCATTGCAGTGTTCGACGATGCGCAGGATGCGCGGATAGGCGGACAGGTCGCAGCCCATGCGCTGGGCGTTGGCCACCTGCGGCACCAGGCAGCAGTCCGCCAGCGTCGGCGCTTCGCCAAAGCAGAACGCGCCGTGTCCGTGACGCACCAGCAGCGCCTCCACCGCCGTCAGGCCCTCGCGGATCCAGTGGTGATACCAGGCGTCCTTCTGCGCGGCAGTCGCGCCCAGCACGTCCTGCAGATAGCGCAGGATGCGCATGTTGTTGACCGGATGGATGTCGCACGAGATGGCGTGAGACAGCTCCAGCACGCGGGCGCGCGCCAGCGTGTCGGCAGGAATCAGGCGCGGCTCGGGATGCGTGGCGTCCAGATAGTCGATGATGGCGAGCGACTGCGAAAGCTGCACATCGCCATCGATCAGCAGCGGCACGCCGGCCGACGGGTTGCGCGCCATGTAGTCTGGCGCCCGCTGCTCCTGCTTGCGCAGGTTCACGGGCAGGTATTCGTAGGACAGGCCCTTGAGCGCAAGCGCGATGCGCACGCGATAGGAGGTGGAGCTGTTGAAGAAGTTGTGAAGTTGCATGCAAGTCTCCCGGCCTTAAGCCATCTGCACGCTGAGCGTGCCCAACCCGTCCACGCCGCCGACCATCCTGTCGCCGCGCACCACCGGCCCCACGCCTTCGGGCGTGCCGGTGTAAATCAGGTCGCCGGCTTCCAGACGGAAGTACTTGGAGAGGTACGCAATGGTCTCGGCGATGGACCAGATCAGCTTGCCGACGTCGCTGCGTTGCTTGTCGGCGCCATTGACCTGCAGCCAGATGTTGGCCTTCTCAATATCCTTGACCGATTGCGCGGGATGCAGCGGGCCGATGGGCGCGCTCTGGTCAAAAGCCTTGCCCAGTTCCCACGGCCGGCCCGCTTCGCGCATCTTCATCTGCAGATCGCGGCGCGTCATGTCCAGGCCGACGGCATACCCCCACACATGTTGCAGGGCTTCGTCGACAGCAATGTTCGCGCCGCCCTTGCCGATGGCCGCAACCAGCTCGATCTCGTAATGCAGGTTCGACGTCTCGGGCGGATAGGGCAGAGACAGCGTGCTGCCTTCGGCGACCGCCACCACGGCGTCGGCGGGCTTGCAGAAGAAGAACGGCGGCTCGCGGTCAGGGTCAAAGCCCATCTCGCGCGCATGGGCGGCGTAGTTACGGCCGACGCAGTACACGCGTCGCACGGGAAAACTGTCCTGGCTGCCGGCGATGGGCACGGCCACGGGCGCGGCGGGAGCAAACACAAACGACATGGATCACCCTTTTGATGGCGGAGGGAAATTTGAAAGGCGGCCGAGTGCGGCGGTCAGCCGACGCGCTCTTCGCGCCACAGGCCCAGCGCGTCCTGCACCGGGCGGTCGGAATAGCTGAAGAGCGTCGCGTCTTCCAGTGCGGCAAGTTGCACCGGCATCCAGGACGGCGCGACGAAGACATCGCGCGGACCAAAATGAAATTCCTGGTCGCCAATGCGCGCGGTGCCCCGGCCCTCGACCACGCTGTAGACCGTCGAGTCGGTCGTGCGCGTGGTCTTGCCCTGAAAGCCCGCCGGCAGGAACTGCATGAAGGTCGCCATCGTCGGCATGGGATAGCCGCCTGTGGCCGGATTCAGATAGCGCAGCTTCACGCCGTCCCACGGGTCCAGCTCGCCGTGCCGGTACAGCGCATCCAGCGCTTCGCGGCTTCGCTCGTAGGGATAGTTGAAGATCGGCGAAGTGCCGCTGGAAACCTGATGCCGCACCGGCGCCATGTTGTGGCCAAAGCGCGCCATGCTGTCGCCCTCGGGCCGCGTGACGGGCTGCGTGGCGGACGGGTAGTTCTCCGCAAAGCCTGCGTCCAGAAAGCGCAGCAGCGGAATATCCAGGCCGTCCAGCCAGACCACCGGCTCGCCGCCTTCGACGGTTTCCGCATTGCCGTGGTCATGCCAGGTCCATGACGGCGTGATGATGAAGTCGCCGGGGTGCATCGTCGTGCGCTCGCCATTGACGGCCGTGTAGGCGCCGCGGCCTTCCACGATGAAGCGCAGGGCCGACTGCGTGTGGCGATGGCTCGGCGCGATCTCGCCGGGCAGGATGAGCTGCAGACCCGCGTACAGGCTCTGCGTGATGCTGGCCTGGCCCGGCAGGCCAGGGTTTTCCAGAATCAGCACCCGGCGCACGGCTTCTTCCGCGGTGATCAGCGACCCCGACGCCATGACGTCGTCGCGCACATCGTCGTACTTCCAAAGGGCCGGCAAACAGCGCGGCGCGGGCTGGCGCGGCACCAGGTTGTGCAGCGACTCCCACAGGGGCGCCATGTGTTTCTTGGCGATGCGCGCGTAATAGAGGGCGCGCTCCGAGGCAGCGCTATCCGCGCCGGTGGGCTGACCGTCGTGCATGGTTGTCTCCTGTATGTCCGGCTACTGCCGGCTTCTACGGGCGGCCGCCGCGTGGGTTCGCGGCTGGTCCTGATATGGAGACGATTATGCGAGAAGGAGCTATGCGGTTTGAAATGAAATTATCTTATTATCCATACCAATAACCATATACATACGAGACAAACCTCCCACCAAGAGGGCCTGCATGGACTGGACCCACCGCCTGCGGCTGCGCAATCTCAAGATGCTGCTCAGCCTGGCCCAGACCCGCAACATCAGCCACTCGGCCGCCATGCTCAATACGACGCAGCCGGGCCTGTCGAAGTGGCTGAAGGATCTGGAAGACGATATTGGATTGCCGCTCTTCGAGCGCCACGCGCGCGGCCTGCGCCCCACGCCGCACGGCGACGTGCTGATCGCGCACGCGCAGCGCGTGGAATCGCAACTGGATCGCGCCAGTGCGGACATGGCAGCGCTGCGCGAGGGCGGCGGCGGACGCGTCGTGATCGGCGCATCGGGCGCGTCCGCGTCCGACACGGTGCCGCTGGCGGTCATGAAGCTGCTTGAGCGCATGCCGCAGGCGCGCGTCAAGCTGGTGGAGGGCACGACAGATCGCCTGCTGGCCCAACTGGCGCAAGGGGATCTGGACATCGTCGTGGGGCGCTCGGCGCCCGAGCATCACGATCCGGCCATCCGCTTCGAGGCGCTTTATCTGGAACCCATCCATCTCGTGGCGCGGCCCCGCCATCCGCTGTTCGCGGTGGAGCAGCCAAGCTGGCAGGACCTGCTCTCCTACCGCTGGATCCTGTGGCCTAAAGGCACGCCCATCCGCAACGCCGTAGACGCCGCACTCGCCGCGGCAGGACAGGCGCCGCCGCCGGACCATATCGAGTCGAACTCGGTGACGGTCAACCTGACCCTCATCAACAACAGCGACATGATCGGCGTCGCATCGCACCGCGCCGCGCTGCGGTTTTCGCAGATGCGCGCAATGCGCATCATCCCCGTACGTCTGTCAGGGTTCGGCTCGGTGGCGATGTACTGGCGTGAAGATGCATTCCGGCCGGTCGCGGTCGAGGAAGCGATGGCGGCACTACGAAACACGGTGGCCGAGCATGCGCCGGGAGTAACCCGGCTATGACACCCGCGCCTGCCTCCGGCCTGAATGCCCTGATCGAACAGTGCCAGAGGCTGGAAGCGGCGCTGAACGCAGGCAAGGACCCGGGGACGGCGGCATCGATGCACCGCTTTGTCGCGGAAATGGAAGCGGAAGAAGGCCGCGCGCCGCCGGGAACCTGGTCGCCGCTGGTGCTTTCCGTGCTGGTGATGGCGGGCGGGCTGGGCGTCGGCATCGAACTGCTGAGCCTGCTGCTGCGATTCGTGGGGCCGGCAATGGCGGCGTTTGCGCTGGTGGCGGTGTGCGCGGGAACCGCGCTCGCGCTGTCGATCGGGATGGTGCTGATGATGGCAGGACGGGTGCAGGGGGTGGTGCTGTTGAAGCGGGTCTGTATCGGGTTGATCGTTGTGGGGAGCTTCGGCGGGATCGCCTGGACACAGGGCGACGTCAGGGCGGTTGGGCCTGTGGTCGCGATGCTTGGCGGGCTGGGGGCCTGGTTGGTGATGAATTCTTCGGGGTTTTATGTGTTTGTGGGGTATCGGGTGGCGTTGCGATGTTTGGCTCGGAAGGGATAACGATCACGCGTCGTCTGTGTAGCGCTTGAAAGGCGCCGCGTAACGCGCGGCATGTCCTAGCGCCCAAGCGCTTCCGGCGGTAGCGACGCACCGCGCACGTTGAAGACTCGGCACACCGCGTACCAGCACAACGCGGAGAACAGGTTGTAGGGAAAGAACACGAGCCACATGGGCAACAGCCAGTTCTTCTTGCCTTGCAGCTCGCCCGGTTCGCCCGTGCGCCAAGGCGCGTAGTGACGCCAGGCTTCGGCTGGGGTCATGCAGATACGGTGAAGCGGGGCATACCACCAGTTGGACTCCCCTGGCGGGGGCAACCTGTCGGGGCCTTCATCCATGAACTGCCGGATGTACTCCCACACCTGCGCGACGTATCTGGGGTCTGGGTCGCTGCTGTTGTTACTGTCGACCCAGAGGACGATGCGGTCTTTTTCTTGATCGGCTGCAGGTCGAGGGCCGAACGCGAGAGCGTAGCTTGTACTGAACGAGCGGCCGCCGAACTCTGTACGTGCAAAAACACCGCCCTGCGTCTGCTCCCAATCAAACTCAATAAGCGTCTTGTTGCGCCGATAGTAGACCTTTTTCAACCTTCTATTGAAATAGAAGTTCGACAAGCGCTTGATGCAGAAAATTCGATACCCGGAGAGAAGGAGAGAAAGAAGAATGAAGCCAAGGGTGCAGGCGACTAAAGTCCAAAAGAAAACGCCGTAGCTAGTTTGTTCCATCAACATCCAACCCAGATAGCCGACCATCAACAGGTTCATTGATGTGTACAGCTTTCCTGAAAATACTGAATCGACGACCCAGGGATTTCTCAATGACAACACTTCGTCGGTGACATTGAAAACCTGATCGTGAACAGCCGGCGCGATGCCTGTCGCGGCTTCGGGAGAAAACTGCCAACTTACATTCATGACTAGCGCTTCAGAAAAAATTGAGCAGAGGCCACGGCACTTTCATCGAGTCCGTGGTTTGGAACAAACTTGACCTCTAAGGCGAGGCCGGAGTGCCCCACTATCTCTTTGACTAGGTTTATGACCAGCCCTCCGGGAACTTGATAAATCCTTGTTGTGGTCGCGCCAGGAACAACTTGTTTTGGGGGGCCTGGGATCCTCAATTCGTACGACCAGTCGCTTTGTCCCATGACATATTCCCGCAGGAAGACCGTAAATTCGGCGACGCCAGAAGCCGGTAAGCCTTTCGCGGGTAAAGCCCCCCACCAAGAGGTATTGTCCAGCCAGCGACTGTCGGCGCCCAGGATGCCTAGCGTTTGAGCTTGCTGCTTGTCCAACAATGCTGGCGCGAAATAGGTGGCGTACCAAGCCTTAATTTCTGCTTCCACGTCGGAATATGGCGGTAGTTCTTTATCCTTGTTCGGTATGATGTCATCGCGAAATTCGCCGTCATTCTCGAGGGTTCCGAACACGCTACGAGCGGCCCACAATTCGATGGGTTCGTGCTTGCGTTCTCTGGCTGCCGCGTGAAACGCGACGCCGCCGGCGACAACTGCTGCTCCAAGTAAAGCCACGGCTGCGGCTGCAAGGCCTGCGAATGGAATTACCATCGTCGGCGCCGCAATGGCGAGAGAGCCTTCCAACAGCGCCACGCTACCGAGGAGAACCATGAATCCTCCGGCAACTGTGTAGCCGGCGGCGGTCTCATCGCCGTTTTGTGCTTGTCGGCCAGCTTTCGCGATATCGGAAGCGAAGCTCGTCAAAATCGCTGGATAGCCCACCCACCGGCTAAACAAGTTGCTTCCAATTACTCGTATAAAACCATTGCCAAATGCCATCCCCGGCCCCGCTGTGCTGACGCGAAGCATGATGACTTTATGAGCGGCCCGCGCGCTGACCAGCACCGCCGCAGCGGCGCCCGCCGCGCCAAAAATCGCGGAAGCGAAACCAGTCACATACTCGAAGGACGGGTCGCTCAGCATGTTGTCATAGGCAGACTTCAGGTTCACGATGTTGAACCAGAGCATGCCGACGTTCAACGCTCCCCCGCCGGTGGTGGTGAGGATCGATGCCAATTTCGGTTTCACTCGTTGGGTCAACGTCTCCTCAATGGTCACCTTGCGGCTACCGTGGACGCGAACCTTCTTTATCTCCTCGACCTTCGCCATGCCAGACTTGATGAGGTTGTCGACTTCTCTGCTGAAGGCATCCGTGCGTACCACCTCGTCGGTGATGCGGTAGCGAGCGCCAATCAAGCCCATGGCCTTGCTTGCATTCGCCTCCTCAGCGGCGGCGAGTACCCGTTGCCGCAGGGTGCGGCTGGCATCCCAGCGGGTTTTTCCGCGCATGCGTTTGAGCACCACGGTGGTCACCGTTTGTGCTGTCAGGTCCGTGACGCCGGCCGTGGCTGGAAATCGTCCCGCCAGATCCTCAATGATGTAATCCGCGGCGCCCAGCAAGGACCCTACCGCATCGGCTTTTTCCTTGAAGGGGTTGAATGGCGCCAACGCCGTATAGATCGGGCTGTCATGCTTGTCGAGCCACGCATTCAACCGCATAAAGCGAGGATCGTCGTCCTCGGTGCCGGGCAACGATTGGCTCATGGGATGAATCAGCATGGACAGGGACACTTCCAGCCCTATCGCTGATATTCGGTTGTTGCGATCGTAAGCGGTCAGGGGCGCCGCGAGGCTGTTCGGATCGTTCTCGTATGCGGCTTCCGCAGTGGCAAGCCAATGATCGTGATCTTCGCTGGCCTTGGCCACGATGACGTGGAGATGTCCCAGTCGGCTCTTCACCTCGTCGCGCTCGGCCAGGAATCGGCGATATTTGGCCTTGTCGATTCGCTTTCCTAGACGGCTGCCGTCGGGCGAAACATGCTCGTTCGTAAGCACTTCGAATGCCATCTCGGAGGGAGTAAGGCGCCGGTGGTGGCCGACCTGCTTTTGCTGATGCTCATAGCGCGACTTTGCCACCTGCTCTGGCGCATGCTTGTCGCCCGGGTACATGGTGCGCAAGGTCTTTTCAAGTAGCAAAGCCGTCAGGTTTCGGTGATGGTAGCTCTGGCTCTTGGCACTCAAGACCTCCACGTCCCGGCTAAATGCCTCCGGAAACCCCCTCGCGTCGTACTCTGGGTGGTCCATGTTGGTGGCCGGATGGACCCGTTCGGAGGGCATCAGGTCGCGTGTCTGATGCTGATACGCGGCGACGGACAGGCTGAGGTCCTGACATAGTCCCTCTGCGTCATTGAGCACCACGACTGCGGGCACCCGCGATTGCGTAAACCGATAGTGATTTCGTTGGGCCAGAAACCTGCTGATGGGCAGATCATCCTTGCTGGCATGGCTGCTCCATTCGAGCGGCAAACGCTCGTGGCGTGGTTTGAAGTCCTCGACCCACCGGGTCAATGCATCCGCCGGCAGCACATGGTGCTGGCCGGAGGGCGATTTGTCACCCGAGGTCAGTTCGGCCATGTTCAGCGGCCGCATATGACGCCGCCGCATCGCAGTATCTGCGGAAATCTTTGTCGTCATGTCATTGGTCCAGAGGTGCGGGCTATAGCCGATCCACACCTCTGCGGCAGTCGTGGGGCAGGTGTCTGCCCACACCCACCCCATGCGCGCGCCCGCCTTGTACTTGTCCCTCCTGTCGTAGTTCTCCAGTCCGGTGTATGTCAGTTCCTGATAGTGACCTTCACCGTCGTACTCGTGGATGACGAGCTTTTCGCGCTTGGAACCCTTCATGAAGACATAGACGTATCCCGGGCGAATGGCGCGCAAGGTATACGAAGACAATTGCAGGCGCGGGAAGGCCGCTTCGAGCTTGAAGCCGGACGCGGCATACCGGTACGGGGAAGAGCCGTCCGCGTTCGGGACAACCGCATATCGTATGGGAAGGATCGGAATGCGTGCGCTGCACGCCGGAGCTGACGTTGCGCTGCCGACAGTAGTCTTAGCCATGGGTTGATTCCCGTGTGCGTACCAGCGATTCCAACTGACGCAGGCGCGCCTGCGGAGACTCAGTCAAGTCGTTGAGAATGCCGCGCGCCTCATCGCTCTGAAGCAGCCATGGATCATGAGCGAGTACGCTGATGTATTGGGCTGCGACGACTTCATCGTGAAAATTCAGGCGGTCGGCCAACTGAAGAAGCTGCTCTACCCAGCGGCGAATCTCGTCGATGCTGCGGCCGCTGTGATCCGGCATCGAATGCACGTCGTAGATGCGGCTAAGCACGAAGTGCTCTCTTGTGTTGGCGTCGAAGCGTTCAAGTTCGTGAGGGCGCAGCATCAGCACACCCGTCTTACCGCCAACATATCCGGAGACCTCGCGGTCCACGCGGCGCCAGTCGTGAACTGGACCCCAACTGGCGCGCCAAAGCAAGGCGCTGATCGGGCCGAGCCACGCATCCCGCTGGTCGTTGTCCAACGCCTCCAGCCAGGCGGCAAGGTGATGCGGCTGGACGTTGAGGGTGGCTTCGCCCTCAGAAGGCAGGTCAAGTTGCACCAGACCCCTGAGGTGTGCCGACAGATCGCCGAGATCGGCCGCCGAACCGATGACAATCGCGCCGCCCGCGGGCGCCCAGTGTGTGAGCGCCTGATTCATCAGCCCAGGCTGGTTCGTTGCGTCAACCAGCAGCGGGCCACGGTCAAACTGTTCATCCAGTGACGTGCCTTGCCAGACCCAGGCATGCCAGGGCAGGGGATCGAACTCCTTCACCATATCCAGTGCTCCCGGCGCATACGCCGGGCGATATTCGCCCTCTTGCGGGACAGGGCGGTAGGCCCAGTTTTGTAATGGCACCGTCATCAGCAACAGATAACGAAATGGCGCGCGAGGAAGCGCGTCCTCTGCGATGTCCTTGCCCAGTGACGTGATCCAGGGCGGAGCTTTGGGAAGCGTCATCGCGCAAGCCCTCCCAGGCAGCGGCAGTCGGATAAGGGGCATGTACCGTCGGGACGGCGACCGCACAGGCGATCAATGGGTTTTCCGGTTGCGGGTCTACCCTGGATCGAAAACGGGTTACCACCGCCACCCCCCTTCTGACTCATCGGCCCCTTGATCAAAATAGCGACCCCATCAAGCGTTATCCCCGACCCGTCAATCCGTATCGTTCCCCCCGGCCCCTTCAGTATCAGACTCTCCGCCGCCTGCACCTCATAAACCTTCGTGCGCTGCCGGATCGCCTGTCCCGCCTGCAGTTCCGAATGCCCTTCGACGGTGAGTTCCTGATGCCCGCCAATACTCACCCAATGATTCGCCACGGTCTTGTCGCGGCGGTTATTGCCCACTTCCTCGGTGCGGTCCTTGGTGGTGTAGATCGTGTGATTGCGCCCCACGGTCAAAAAATCATCCCGTCCGATGTCGTGCCGCCGGTCCTGGCCGATGTTGACCTGTTCGTCGTTGCCCACGGTCTCCTTGCGGTCGTGGCCGATCGTGATGGTTTCATCGTTCTCGACCTGCTCGCTGCGGTCGTGCCCCACAAAGGTGGTTTCGTCGTTGTTGACGTGGATGTTCTGGTCCTTCTGCGCGTGGACGTAGATTTCTTCCTGGTCCTTCTCGTCCTCGAAGCGCAGTTCGTTGTATCCCTCGCCTTTGTGGGTCTTGCTTTTGATCGTCATCCGCGTCTTGTGACGCGGCAGTTCGTAGGGCGGCAATTGCAGGCGGTTGTAGACGCGGCCGGTGATCACGGGCTGGTCGGGGTCGCCGTCAAAGTAAGAGACGATGACTTCCTGACCGATGCGCGGGATGGCCATGTGGCCCCAGGTGGCGCCGGCGATGTTCTGCGAGACGCGAATCCAGCATGAGCTGTATTCGTCCTCGTTGCCGAGCCGGTCCCAGGGGAACTGGACCTTCACTCGGCCATACTCGTCGGTATAGATCTCTTCATTGGGCGGGCCGACCACCATGGCGTTCTGCGGGCCGTCGATGCGGGGCCTAGGCAGCGGTTCCGCGCGCCACTCGGCGTCGTCCGGGACCAGTTCGGCTTCGTAGCTGTAGTGTGTTCCCAGCTGGGCCTGTGCACTTTCCTCGGCCTGACTTGTGTGCTGGATGCCGCGGTGGACAATGTGCACCGGACGCCAGCCGCGGTTCAGGTCGTCGCGCGGATGACCGGCGAGGGTGAATGAAATGCCCGGTTGCAGCCGCGGGTCATCACCTTGAACAACAGCGACGCGCGCATCGCGGCGATGGCCGCGCAGGCGGTTCTCAGCGAAAGGTCTGCCGGCTTCGTCAAACTTGGCCCGAGCAGGGTAGTCATAGCGTTCGTAACGGCGGCCTTGATGCTCCAGATCTCGGCCATCTCGGCTGTGCTGGTGGGTGTAGCGCGGATGGTGAAAGGTGTAGTCGCGCTGGGTCTGGCGCGCAGTGCGCACGTTCTCGGTGTACGAGAAACGGCGCAGCGCCGGCTGCGGCTGGTCACCACCGGGGATCGGGTTGTACTGCACCGGCTCATCGCCGACGCGGCCATGGATGAACAGGCGGTCGCTGTGGACCAGGTGATGGCCCTCGGCGGTATGGCGGAAGGAATAGAAGAAGCCTTCCTCGCGCATGATGCGCTCGACGAAGTGATAGTCGGTGTCGCCGGCCTGCACGCAGTATGCGCGCGCCTGGTGTTCGGTGGTGCTGCGCTGCTCGTAATCCTGGGTAAGGCCATGCGCCTTGAGCACCGCTTCGGCGATCTGCGGGACGCTTTGCGACTGGAAGATGCGCCAGTCGGAACTGAGCTTCAGTCGCGCCAGACGCGGCTCCACGATTGCGGAGTAGCGTGACCTGCGAAAGCCCGTGTCGCGCTGAGCGAAAGCGGAGACCGCGCCGTGCACGTACCGCACCGGGGTGTCGGCGTGCCAGATGGTGAGCAGTGCGGCGCGGTCCAGCACTGCGCCGAAATCGATGGCGGGGTTGGCACTGGCCAGCTCCACGTCCAGCAGGAAGGCTTCCGACAACCCTTCCTGCAGCGTGAATTCGATGACTTCGAAGGACTCGTCGCCGATGGTAAACGTGAAGCGCAGATCGGATTGCGTGGGCATGGTGTCTCTATCTTCGTTTCGGTGCAAGCCAGGTCACTGCTTGAGGATGCTCTCTAGCGAATCCAGCACCATCTGCGTGGCGGCGCCGAGTTTCAGGGAGAAGTACAGATAGGCGCCGGCAATAACGGCCGCGGCCACCGCCCACGGCGTCCATAGCGGCCATTGGCGGTGAAGCTTTCGGCGAAGTCTGGCGATGTTCGCGGGCGCGTCCACCAGCCGCTCGGGCGCGTCGCCCCGAAGTTGGCGCAGCTGCTCATGCAGTCGGGTGATGATGGCGTTGAGCGTGTCCTTGTTGTTGTGCTGCTGGCCATACTTGCCCTGGTAACCCAGGCACAGGCACAGATACTTGAACTCGAGCGCGTCGCGGTACTTGGCCGCATCCATCTGCATTCGGGCCAGCACCGTGAAGAACTTTTCTCCGCCCCAGGTTTCGTTGTGGTGGTAGCTGAGCAGTGACCGGCCCTTCCAGCGCGATCCCACCCCCCAAGGCGTGGCCATTACTGCCTCGTCGATGAAGGCGCACAAGGCATAGCGGAATGACAGCTGCGTCGCCCCGTCGTAGCCGAGCTGCCGGACCTCTTCGGACAGCGCGGTGATATGGTCCCGGACGTTCTCATAGAGGCGGCTGACCTCTTCTTGCGGCAGCTCGATCATGCGGCGTACGCGAATCACCAGACCGAAGAGCGGCTGGGCGATGTCCACCAGCGGGTTGATGCTATGGCCACGCAATTGAAATTGCAGGTCCTCGTCCGCATTGATGCGAAAGACGCCGTCGTACAGGACACTTTCGGGGTCATGAACGATGGGATCACGCGGCGCGCGCATGAAATCGTCGGGCACGTCGGGCAGGGCGGAACCCTTGGAAGGATTGTCGATACGGTCGTTGCCGACCATTATGGTTTGGCTCATCTCATTGACTCCGAATGGCCCAGAACTGCAGCTCCAGCTCCGGGAAGTCGCCGGTAATGTGGAAGCCGAAGCCAGTTGATCCTTGAGGCATCAGACGCTGCCAATGGGGATGCGACCGGTCGAGCTGGAAGTAGGTGAAGCCGGCATGGAACGGCAGATGGCGCGGCGCGACGGGCAACGTCATCAACGGAACCCCGGGCAATTGCAGGCGGATCAGCTCCTGCAGCAGCTGATGCGACGCCACCTTGGCCTGGCGCACGAACTGTTGCCGCATCTGCTCCAGCGGCATGCGCGCGCGGACCGCCAGGATGAAGTCGGCGCTCTGCAGCAGGCTGGGGTCGTGGATTTGCGCGGTGTAGACGCCGTGACCCTGCATGTCCAGCGGCAGCGACACGGCGCGTGGCTGCAGCACGGTGCTGAGGACCCGGCGCAGGGTCTCCTTCAGCATACGGAACGAGGTCTGCGGCGAGTCGTGCTGATACGCGGGGTAGTCCTGCGGCAGCCGGCCCTCGTCGGTGAAGGTGGTCAGCTCACCGCACGCCTGGCCGCAGGCCAGATATGCATCGACCGGACGAACGTCCGGGTCGCGGGCCAGGTGTCGGAACAGATGCTGCCAGCGGTTCAGCGCCTGCAGCAGGTTGAAGTCGGTGATATCCGCGACCCCGGACTGGCCCGGAGACCCGATCCGGTGCGCGATGCTTTTCGCGCGCTCGTGCATCAGCGCGGCGATCTCTTCCATGAAATGCGCCAGCGGCCGGATGGCCTGCAAATACATGCCCGTGATGTGAAAGTCGCTGTCCAGCAGCAGGCTGCCATCGGGACGGCGGTCGAGAATGCGGCTCAGCGCCAAGCCGGTGAAGGCGCTGCGATCGTCGCGGTTCAGCGCCAGTTGCAGGTTGGGCACGGCCAGGGCGATGGGCGTGTGATTGCCCTGATGGCTATGGGTGTCGCGGATGTCTTCCGTGCGATGGATGTAGCGGGCGTTGCCCAGCGTATCGGGCCAGCGGACCTCGGATATGCCGTCCGAACGTAGCGGCAGGGTCAGGTAGACCGTCTGGTTGGCGGCGGTCGCATCCAGAATCGACAACGGCTCGGGCGGGGGCTGGTCGTGCGGGATGTTGAAGGCGGTGCCGTCGGGCATGATGCCGCGGGCCCGCACGATGGCGATCTTGCCGAACGACAGGAACTCCTGATTCAGCTCCAGCTCGGAAAAGCCGTAGCAATATCGGCTGCCCATGCGCACGTTGACGTAGTGTTCAAGGTACCGGTCGGTCTGCTGGAAATGCTGGGGTTTGACGAACTGCCCTTCGCCCCAAACGACGGGATTGCGGCTGGTCATGGATTTTTTCTCGCTTGATTGCGGGCGCGTGGAGCGGCCCTTTCGGGCCGGTAGTTTTCGTCGGTGATGGCGACGCGGGTGTCTTGCAGGGTGACCAGCAGGGCGTACTTGCGGCTGCGCGGTTCCACCCGGAGAACGTCGTACCAACGTTGCGCGTCGGGTGCGTTGAAGGCTGCGACGACGGCGACGTAATGCGTGTCTTCGTCCAGCTCGTGATAGTTGATGAACTTGAATTGACCGGGCGCGAGCATGTAGTCGTCGGCCTTGATGTACGTGCTTCCCAACGCCTTCTTCGGGGCGTTGCGGACCAGGTCGGGGTCGGCGTTCTCCAGCAGCGAATCGTCCTTGAGCTGAATCACGCGAAAGGCGATGGGCGTGGCGTTGACGTGATCTGCGGCGGCGAGTGCCGCCGCGGGCGCCAGGGGGACCCCGTCGCGGTATTGACCCAGGGCCACATCCACGTCGTAGCCGCCCGCGACTTCGCCAGTGGCGGCAGTCGACTTTTGCGCGTCGTCGCCCTGGCGCAGTTGCCACTGCACAGGGAAGGGAACCCGGCTCGTCGTCACCGTGTCCGCCCACAGGCGATCAAGCGCGGGACTCACGGCGACGGATCGCGGCTTGAAGACCTTGGTGAAACCGGACCTGACCAACGTGCTCGTGCCGTCTTCAGAAGCCGCTGCCGCCGAGGCCTCTTGATGCAAGTGGTCGAGCAATGTCTGCAGACTGTGGACCAGGTCTTCGCGCGATTCGCCGTGCACATTGACCGAGAACGACCGTTCATCCAGCGCAGCCGGCGCCAGATCCACGGCCGGCTCGGCCACGGGATTGGGATTCACGTCTTTGGTGGCGTACAGACTCAAGGCCACTTGCGTCGGCTGATCCTCGGGCGGCCCTACCTGAATGCCGGGATCCATCAGGACCTGCCCCGTCTTCGTGAGCACGTTTCCGACCGTGGTGCAGCCGGACAGCAACGCCGCGATGCACAAGAGTCCAACTGCTGGCCTCATGGTTCTTCCTTGCGCAGGGCCTGATCGTAGGCCTGGTCAAAGACCTCCCAGAACAGCTTGTCGAAACCCTGCTGCCGGCTGGACTTCAGTTCTTCGTAGTAATGGCGGTACATCTGCCATGCCCAATCGCCGGGCAATGCCTCGGAGTGTTGGCCAGACCGGTACCTGGCGAAGCGGCGTTCAAGCTGGTCGGGCGCGAATGCCTGCAGCAATGCGTTCAGGCCCGCTGCAACTGCCTTGAGCATCGCACGATGCTGCTCGCCGATCTGCTCCAGCGATTCCTCGACGGCGGCAGTGGGCGACAGGTGAACCATGCTGCGATCCCGCGAAAAGAGGGCGCGCACGGTTTCGGGGTAGGTCTGCGCGAGACGCAGCGGATTGTCTTCGATGGGTTGCAGGGTGCGTTTGGCTAACGCCAGTCCCTTGCCTTCAGGTGTGCTGTTCAGCGCGGCGAGACCGCGGATGAGCGCGGCGAGGGTGGTGCCGGCCTCGAACAGCAGGGTGTGCGCGGCATGGGGGTCCAATGCACCGACCGGTGCGCCCAGGCCTTCGACCAGCGGCGCTACAAGGCCTGCCGCGTCGCCAGTCTGATTGAACTGATTCTGGATCCATTGATCGGACGCGCCAGGGGCTGCAGAAGAAGGGGGGTGTCCCGACATGGGGGGATCTCCGAAGGCATGCAAAGGGGAGCCGGAAACGGCTTCGAATCGGGTGGTGGACAGGTCGGCCTGCGCGGCCAGCTGGGTTTGCCCGTAATTCCGGGAATCCAGCACGGCGGCGCTGCTGGACAAGGCGGAATCCGACCGGGCGGCCTCTTCAAGCGCCAGCAAAGGGTCCAGCCGTCCTTGCGGCGAGGGCTCCGACAACGCGTCGAACTCGTGCCAGCCGGGATCGGGCGTCTGGTTCGGCGCAAGCGCATCGTCGCGGTGGTGGGGCAAGACGTCGATAGGTTCATTCGACGTCCCCAGCAGCTCGGCTACGTCATGTTCAGCGAGATGCCGGGCTGGGTCGGGCAGGTTGTAGGTCTCGCCATCCAGGTTGACCGTCAGGCGATAGGGTCCGACATGCAGGATGTCTCCGCCGCGCAGCCGGGCGCCGACGAGCGTGCCCAGCGGGTCCATCTGGTCGTTCACTCGTGTCTGACCGCAGCGGTCAATGACGAAGTAGCTGCCGTCTTCGTAGCGGACCTCGCAGTGAATGGATTGCACGCGGCCGGACCGGTCATGCAGGATCCAGTCCGCGCCGTTGGCGCCGATCGTGCCGCCTGCGGTGTCAAACATGCACCGGGGCTGGCTACCTTTCTGCAGAACCTGAGGATTGTCGACCACCAGGGCAAGGCGATGATTGGAGGATGTGGGTGTCATGTGCGCAGAGTGACTCTGACGGGCGGCGGGAGGGTTGTGGCCGGCTGCTCAAGAAAGCTGGTCCACCCCAATTGGGTGCCGTCGGCGTGCCGAAGATTGAAGGGAGGAACTTCGTCCTGACGCAGGCCAAGTTCGAGGTCGCAGGGCACCGGGTCGCGCAGCAGGAACACGACAAGCTGGCGCAGTCGCTCGAAGTTTTCGCCTTCCGGCAGGAATTCACGGAAGCGGTCCTGGCTCAAGCCCGATATCACGATGACGAAGCTGCAGTGCCGGGTACGGACGCTGTCGCCGATCTGGAAGCTTTCGCTGAGCTGGCCGTTGCGCCGGCCGAGCCGGATGCGGTCGCAGTCGTCGATGAGCGTGTAGCGCAGCTCGAAATCGCGGATCTGCACATCCTTCAGATCGAAGCAATGCGCGATCAGCCCGGCCAGCATGGTCGGCGAACGGCTGCGCAGGACCACCGCGCCTGCAAAGCTCAGCAGCCGGCTCCAGGCGATCGGCGTGTCGCCGCGGGTCGCGTCATGCTTCAGGCCGATGAGTGCGAAGATCCGCCGCGAGAACTGATCGTCCGCACCGCGCCGGAAGCGGACGTAATACCGGTATTTGCGCCAGGCCTGGTGTAGCAGCGTCAGCAGGCGATGGTTGAAGAAGTCCAGGAACGCCGGCCGGATGCCCACGCCTTGGCCGGCCTCGTAGGCCAGGTGATCCAGGTAATAGCTGGGCAAGGGGGAATCCGTGCCGTGCATGCCGAAGAACGTGGCCTGCACGCGATACTGGTGCGGAACGTGATCCTCCAGGCGTTCGGCCAGGGCGACGTCGGAGGCCGGAAAGCCAAGCCCGGCGTGATTGCCAAGGAGCACGCGCTGATGATCCGCATCGAAGCTGTCGGGCGATTCCAGATCGTCCTCGTGCAGCGCATGCAGGCGCTCCAGAAGGCAGAAGAAGTCATGCCTTTTGGCCTCGGCCAGCAATGCGTCACTTAGATCAGGGGCTGCGTGCCGCTGCGCATGGGCCATGCGTAGTGCTCCTGATTGGTGGTGTTGATCGCTTCCAGCACGTGGAAAGACGACAGACTGGCGTACAGCGACAGGAAGTGGCTGAGCACTGTCCCGAACAGGTAGAGATCGCCCTCGCAGGAAAAGCCGTTCTGGTCCAGCTTCAAAAGGGTGCGCGTGCCTCGGATCGGCAGGCCCTTGAACATCCGGTCAATCGGCTCGCTGACCACTTCCTGCAGACCGTCCAGACGTTTTTGCGTCGTCCGCGCGCGTTGAATATCGTGATGCGCCGAAAAATCGTAGTTGCCGATAATCGCCTTCAGCGGTTCGGCCGACAGCAACGATAGGTAAGTGGGCGAGAGGTTGGAGATCAGGCTCCAGTGCAGATCGCCATCCAGGACCGGACGGTACGGCGGCGTGGGCGTGGTCAGATTTCTGAAGCGGACAAACGCCGGGGTGTCGCGCATTCCTTCGCGGACATCGCCCACACCCAGCGCCAGCGGGTAATCGCGGTTGGTGCACGTCAGCGCGAGCGATACGGTCTCTTCCCGCCCGATGTAGTGGTGATCGTCTCCTCGCACGAAGGCGATGCGGTGCTCGACGCCCGAATCGACCAGCGATGACGACAAGCGCGTGCGGTAATACAGCGTGGTGCGGCCGCGTTCGTGTTCGATCTGATGGCGCAGCGACTCGAAGGGCTCGTAGGTGCGCAGCCATTCTCCGGGTTGCGCGCTATCGCCGTTCTTCCATCCGTCGACCTTGTCGATACTGAAGATCTCATACGCATCGGCCCGCTGCCCACCAGGCATGAGACGGTGCTCGGCAGCCTTGCCGGTCAGGCGGATGGGTTCGGCATCGTGTTCGAACAGGTTTACCGCCGGCGTGCAGTACAGCGCGATGTCGTCCTTGCGTACGCGCACGTCCGCCGGCATGGGCCGCGTGAAGTGGAACTCGATGCGCACGTTGGTCGCGGGCTGGTCCGGCCAGAATCCGAGCAGGTGCGTCAGGGAGAAGAAGTAGAAGCGCCTGGGAAAGAGAAAGTACTCCTGGAGGATGCGGTATCCATCCATGGCGTTCTTGGGGTAAGGCAGCAGTGCGGCATCAGGCTGGAACCCGGGAAAACCAATCTGGTTGACCGGTATGTGACGAACCACGCCCGACGATTCCAGGCGGATCTCGCTCAGGTACTTGGCCAGCCACAGGTAGAGCGTCTGCGCCGTGTAGTCGCTGCCGCTCAGGTAGAACTCGAGCTTGTCGCAGCCAAAGGTGTTGGGCGGATTCTGGCTCAGAGTGGCCAGATCGACGCGGACAATCGACTTTTCCAGCGAATGGCCGTCATTGACGTCGGCGACCTCGAACGGGAATATCGACACGTCCTGGCAGGTACGGAACTGGCACTGCACGCCGTCCACAGGCCGAGACTGGATACTGGTGCCGCGTGGCACGGTCTGGCGGCCGGTGATGGAATGGTCGGTGGGTTCGAACTGCATGATGGTGGCGCTGGGCAGGGGCCGCAGATAGTTGGGCCACAGCATTTGCAGCAGCGAGTGCGTCAGTTCAGGAAAATCGTCCTCGATCTTGAGGCGCAGCTTCGCGGTCAGGAAGGCAAAGCCTTCCATCAGGCGCTCGACGTCGGGGTCGGTCGCTTCCTCGCCAAGAAACGGCGCCAGCTGCGGGTTGTTGCGTGCGAAGACGCGCCGCAAGCGGCGCAGGTAGTCCAGTTCCTCGCGGAATTTTCCCTTCAGTGGCATCCGGTCAGCCTCCCATGGCTAGTGCTAGGTCACCCTGACCTGTCGGCCTTGATGGTGAAAGAGCAGGCTGATTTCCACCTGCTCTTCCTGGTTGTTCACCGGCACCCGGCAGACCAGCCGAAAGCCGAGATTCAGCGACGCGTCCGTTCCGGGAAGCGGTCTGACTTCGACAACGCGCGCGCGTGGCTCGTAGGCGGCCACCGCGGCGTGGATGTCCAGACAGACCTGCTGGCGCAGGTCCACGGCGCCAATCGCCGCGTCGTTCAGATCGCGCAATCCCAAACCAGGGCTGCTCTGCGAGCTGCCCTGGCGGGAATTGAGGATCCATTCCAATTGGCGCTTGATGGCGCGGATACGCTCGGCCGCCATCTCCTGGCGGGTGCGATTGCGCCGCGGCGGAAGATCTGGATCGAGGCGTTCGAACAGACTTCCGCGCCCTGGGGACCGGGGCATGGCTCAGCTCCCTGTCAGTCCTTGTCCAGGCGGCCGACCAGCGACAGTTCGAAGCTGGCGCCCATGTACTTGAAGTGCGGGCGAACCGACAGCGCGACCTGATACCAGCCAGGATTGCCGGCGACGTCTTGCACGACGACTCGCGCGGCGCGCAGTGGACGGCGGCTTCGGACGTCGCTGGTGGGGCTTTCCTGGTCGGCGACATACTGACGTAGCCAGTTGTTGAGCTCGCGCTCCAGGTCCTGGCGTTCCTTCCAGCTACCGATCTGCTCGCGCTGCAGCACTTTGATGTAGTGCGCCAGGCGGTTGATGATGAACATGTACGGAAGCTGCGTGCCCAGCATGTAGTTGGTCTGCGCGGCCAGGCCTTCGGGCGTCTTTTGGAAGACCTTGGGCTTTTGCACCGAGTTGGCCGAGAAGAACGCGGCGTTGTCGCTGTCTTTGCGCATGGTCAGCGGAATGAAGCCTTCGCTGGACAGTTCGAACTCTTTGCGGTCGGAGACCAGGACTTCCGTGGGGATCTTGGCCTGCAGCTGTCCCAGCGACTCGTACAGGTGCATCGGCAGGTCTTCGACCGCGCCGCCGGACTGCGGGCCGATGATGTTCGGGCACCAGCGGAACTTGGCGAAACTGTTGGTGACCCGGCTGCCCATCAGGAATGCCGTGTTGCCCCACAGGTAGTTGCGGTGGTCGCCGTCGATGGTTTCTTCGTAGGCGAAGCTGCGCACGGGGTTTTCCAGCGGATCGTACGGCTGGCGCAGCAGGTAGCGGGGCATGGTCAGGCCCAGGTAGCGCGAGTCTTCGGATTCACGCAGGCTGCGCCACTTGGCAAAGCGCGGGCCTTCGAAGATGTCTTTGACTTCCTTCAGGTTGGGCAGCTCTTCGAAGGATTCCAGATTGAGCATTTCGGGTCCGGCCGCGCCAAGGAAGGGCGCGTGCGCCATGGCGCCGACGGAGGCGAGGTAGCCCAGCAACTTGATGTCGGGCGCGGAGGGACCGAAGTTGTAGTTGCCGATCATGCAGCCGATCGGCTGGCCGCCGAACTGGCCGTAGCCCGCCGTGTATACCTGCTTGTACAGGCCGCTGCGGGTGATGTCGGCAGCGCTTTCAAAGTCTTCCAGCAGTTCGTCCTTGGTGACCGGAACGAACACGACCTGGATGTTTTCCCGGAAGTCCGTGCGCTGCACGAAGTCGAACAAGGCGCGCCAGATGGATTCAAGCTGCTGAAATTCCGGCTGATGAAGGATGGCATCCATCTGCTTGCTGAGCTTGCGGTCGATCGCGGCAAGCATCTGGTCCACCAGTTGCTTGTTGATCGGCTGCTCGCGGGAGTCGGACTTGAGCATCTCGGACACGAATGCGGCAACGCCGCGCTCGGCGACCGCATAGCCTTCCTGGCTGGGCTCGATGCGGGTCTGGGCCATGATCTGCGCCAGCAGTCCGCCCGCGGGCTGGCTGCTGGCCTGTTCTTGAATCTCGGCAGTTTGGGCTTTGGTCATCGGTGCGTCCTTGAGAACCTGAAGAGTGAGATTGAGACGGGGCCGGGCGTCACGCCTGCGGCGCCGCCAGGAGTTGATCCAGTTCCTGGGCCAACTTGCCGCGTGCGCTGTCGTCACCCAGCAGGGTCTGGATCTGCTTGCGGAATGCCGGGATGTTCCCCATGGGTCCCTTCAGCGCCACCAGCGCTTCGCGCAGTTCCAGCAGGCTCTTCAATTCGGGGACTTGGCGGGCGATGGCGTCAGGACCGAAGTCCTTGATGTTCTTGAATTGCAGGTTGACGCTGAGCGTGTCGCTTTCGCTGCCTTCTTCGAGCGTGGCCGGGACGTCGACTTTCAGGCTCAGGCCGGCTTCGGCCATGACTTCGTTGAAGGTGTCCTTATTGATCTGGACCGCGGGGCGATCTTCCAACGGGGTTTCGTCGGCATGCCCCTTGAAGTCTCCGAGCACCATTACTTTCAGCGGAAGTTCGATTTCTTCCTGCTCGTCGCCTGTCGCGGGGATGTAGCGGATATTGATCCGCTCTTTCGGTGCAACTGAACCAACTTTCGATGCCATGGGTCACTCCTTATAGATTTTCGAGCCATTTACGCGTCCGTCCCACAAGGCATAACAGGCCGCCCTTATCAAAAACGGAATATCAGGTCTTCTGGCAAGGTTTCGCAAAATCAAACGACGCTAGCGCATGGTGAGATGAAGCAAAAAAAAGCTGCCCATTCTGATGCGAGATTCAAAGCTTCGAACATATGAAAAGTTCGAAAAGCTGATCGAATTGATCGGATTCATATTGGAAATATGAGCGGTCATAAGAAATGAAGGGCAGTTAACTGATATTCGAATTAGTCCGATTGATCCTTGTCTGTGGCTATGGTTTCTTAATGCGCTCGTTTTCTGTAGCGCTTAAACAATAAATGGTGAGAAAACACATGGCCACGAGGAAAATCCGGCATGATTTCCGTTGATCTGTCTGCACTGCTCGACCGGTTGCACGCCGTGGCGCGGCACGCGCTGGAGGAAGCCGGCAGTCTCTGCATCCGCCAGCATGGCGCAGAGGTCACGGTTGCCCACTTGCTGTACCAGTTCCTGGATCAACCGAAATGCGACGTGCGCTGCATTCTGGCTAACTCGGAATTGGATCCGGACGCATTGCGCGAGGCGCTTGCCAGCACGTTTCCTAAACTCGATGCCGGGCCAGGGTACGCATACCCCTCGTTCTCGCCATTGCTGCTTGAGTTGATGCAGGACGCCTGGTTACTGAGCTCGGTGGAATTGACGCAAACCGAAATCCGAACCGGCACGCTGCTGTTGGCCGCCTTGTCTAACCCGGCCCGCTACCTGCCCTTTCCCACGATCCGGTTATTCGAATCCATTAATCGCGAGACACTGCGCAAGCGTTTTCGCGAATTGCTGGCCGATTCCTCGGAAGCCCCGGTATCAGAGGATTCATCGCCAAACCAATCGGCGGCTGCGGCTTCCGACAGCGCATTGAGTAAATACGGACACGATTTCACGGCCCAGGCGCGCGCGGGAAACATCGATCCGGTTCTGTGCCGGGATGCCGAAATCGATCTGATGATCGACATTCTTTCGCGCCGCCGCAAAAACAACCCGATCGTGGTGGGTGAAGCAGGCGTGGGAAAAAGCGCCGTTGTCGAGGGCCTGGCGCGACGCATCGTCGAGCAACGCGTTCCCGAGCCGCTTCGCGATGTGACGTTGTGGGGGCTGGATCTAGGCGCCCTGCAAGCCGGCGCCTCCGTCAAAGGGGAATTCGAGAAACGCCTGAAGGCGGTCATCGACGAGGTCAAGCACGCGTCCAAGCCGATCATCCTGTTCATCGACGAGGCGCATACGTTGATCGGGGCCGGCAACGCGGCAGGCGGTAGCGACGCGGCGAATCTCTTGAAGCCTGCACTTGCGCGCGGCGAGCTACGCACGATCGCCGCCACGACCTGGTCCGAGTACAAAAAGTACTTCGAAAAAGATCCTGCGCTGACGCGGCGCTTTCAACTGGTGAAACTGGATGCGCCCAGCGTGGAGCAGGCCGTGCACATCCTGCGCGGCCTGCGCGGCGTGTATGAAGACGCTCATCAGGTCTACATCGCCGATGATGCCCTGAAGGCGGCCGCAGCGTTGTCGGCACGTTACCTGTCGGGCCGGCAATTGCCGGACAAGGCGATCGACGTTCTGGACACCGCCTGCGCCCGCGTCGCAACGGCGTTGGCCGAGTCACCGCGACGCCTCGCGTCGTTGGAGAACGAACTGCGGCAGGTTGATGCCGAGGCCGACCAGCTATGGCGGGATGCTCGTGCCGGACGACAGCCGGAAACCGTCAGACTGGCCGCGCTGGATGTGACGCGGCAGCAGATTCGGGATTCCATTGAACAGCTGCAGGCCGCCTGGCAGCAGCAGAAAGCGCTGATAGACCAGATCATCACGCTACGTGCGGGCGAGTCCCAGGAAGACACCTCGCTGCGGCTGGAAGCGCTGGTCGCGCAATTGGCCGACCTTCAACGCGACGGCGCCCTGTTGCACGCGGACGTGGGCGCCCAGCAGATTGCACAGGTGATTGCGGACTGGACCGGGATTCCCGCCGCCACCCTGAACAGCGATCAGTTTCATCGGCTGGACAAGCTGCCCGAGACGCTACGGTTACGCGTCAAGGGACAGAACGCCGCGATCGACACGGTGCACCGCCGGTTGCTGACCGCCATGGCTGACCTGCGGCGGCCCGGCACTCCCATGGGCGCGTTCCTGCTGGTGGGGCCGAGCGGGGTGGGGAAAACAGAGACGGGCCTGGCCGTCGCAGACGCACTTTTCGGCGGCGAGCAGTTTCTGACCACCATCAACATGTCGGAATACCAAGAGAAGCACTCCGTATCGCGGTTGCTGGGCGCCCCGCCGGGATATGTCGGATACGGCGAAGGCGGAGTACTGACCGAGGCCATTCGTAAACGGCCGTACTCCGTGGTGCTGCTGGACGAAGTCGAGAAGGCGCATCCCGAGGTGCTCAATATCTTCTATCAAGCCTTCGACAAAGGCGAGCTTGCCGACGGCGAAGGGCGTCGCATCGACTGCCAGAACGTGCTGTTCTTCCTGACGTCGAATCTGGGCTTCGATCAGGACGGCGGTCCGCTTGCCGACCTCAGCACCGACGCGCTGCGCGATCATCTTGCAAGATTCTTCAAGCCGGCACTGCTGGCGCGCATGCAGGTCGTTCCATTCTGTTATCTGGACGAGGCAACGCTCGGCGAAATTGTCGAAAGCCGGCTGCGGCGCATCGAAAAGCAGTTCAGCGACCGCTACAACGCGCCATTGACGATCGAGGCGTCTGCGCGGGATGAATTGCGCGCACGTTGCCTGCGTCACCAGAACGGCGCGCGGCTGCTTGATGCCAGCATCGACGGCGACATGCTGCCGCCGTTGTCGCTGGCGGTGCTGAAGTGTCTGGCCAGCGGGAAGCGGTTCCAGCGTTCCACCATCAGTTGGAACGGTGCTGCCTTCGACGCCATGGTGGAGTAAGTGCAATGTCCTTGAGTGCCCAAGGCGCCGCAGCGCTCGCACGGACATTGGTCCAGGCCGCCGGCATCGCTTCCCTGGCCGACCGCTTCCTGAAAGCCGTTTGTTCGGCGCCCGGGATACGTTACGGAGTCTGCTACTGGCGCGAGGCGGCAAGTGACAGCATCCGGCCGATCGCCAGTCATGGTGTCGCGCTGGACTTGCTGCCGGCGTGCTCCTTGCAGGACCTCGACAACCCAATCGTTTATTGCTTGACTACCGGCCAGGCACGTCACGTGTCTCGCCTGGACAGCCTGTTCGGCGTTGCCGGGGGGTACGAGGAACTTCGCGAGCGGCTGGCGGCGGCAGATGCGTGGCTGGTGGTGCCGTTGCTTGATAAGCACCAGATGGCCGTGGCGGTGCTGTTTCTGGCCGGGACTGCACCCGGGCTCAGTGTCTGGACGGCCGACCCGGTGTGGCAGGAACTGCGCGGGCTCTACGACGCGGTCTTGAATGGCCTGCTTGAACGGCCCGGCTCGGACGCGCTGGCCCAGACGCGCCAGACGATGCAGGACCAGCAGTCCGACACGCGGGGACGCCGGCGTTTGCTGTCCACCGGCTTTGTCGGCTCAGGACCGACTGCGCGGCGGCTGCGCGAAGACATGCTGCGCTTCGCCGACTCTTCCCTGTCGTTGCTCGTGACCGGAGAAACGGGCTCGGGCAAAGACCATGCCGCCTGGCTTATCCATCAGGCGTCCGCGCGCAAGGGCAAGTTCGTGCCGGTCAACTGCGCGGCCATTCCCAAAGACCTGATCGAAGCAGAGCTTTTCGGCGCGATTCGCGGCGCCTATACCGGGGCCGTGCAGGCGCGGGCAGGCCTGGTCGCGGAAGCTGACGGCGGCACGTTGTTCCTGGATGAAATCGGGGACATGCCGTTGGGCCTGCAGGGCGCACTGCTGCGCCTGCTGAACGAAAAAAAATACAGACCGGTGGGCGCGACGCGAGAGTTGCCTTCCGACTTCCGGCTGGTCTGCGCAACCCATCGGCCTTTGCTTGAGTTGGTGCGAGACGGCCAGTTTCGCGAAGACCTGTACTTCCGCATTTGCCAACTGACACTGCACATTGCCCCGCTGCGCGAGCGTCTTGAAGACGTTCCGGCGCTGGTGGCGCACATTCTGCTCGAGCACAACCGGGCATTTCCCGGCCGCGTCGCCGGCATTTCCGACAACGCCATTGCACAGCTCCAACGCCATCGGTTCCCTGGCAACGTCAGGGAACTGCGCAGTCTGGTGCTTGCGGCGGCAGAGCGAACGCCGCCGGGCAAGCGCATCCAGACCAACCGGCTGGTCGAGCTGACAAGCGGCACGCACGAGCCCATGAACGATGACACCGGCCAAGCCAGCCTGCAGCGTCTGTGGCGTACCGAAAGCCTGCCCGAAGCGCTGGCGGCGTTCGAGCGCTTGCTGTTGGAAGACCGCCTGCGCCAGGCCGCAGGGTCGCGCCGGGTGGCCGCGCAAAGCCTGGGCATTCCCAAACGTACGTTGGCGCGCAAGTGCCTGGATCTGAATCTGACTGGAGAGGAAGCAATATGAAGCCATTCTGGGCGCTCCTGCTGGCGGCCGCCGTGCTTATGGGCGGTGACGCAGCCACGGACGCGGTGGCGGCGGGCCGTCGTTGCACAACCATCGTGTCGGCCATCGAGCGGCTGGCCTGCTTTGACGCCGAAGCGGGCACGCCGCCGACAGCCACCGCGGAATCTGCGGCACCTGCGGCCGGTGCCGCGGCGGCCGGCGTCGCGGCATCGGCCGCTGCACCGTTCGAACTGGTTCGGGTGCCGGACATTGTCGGGCTCGTGCAACGCAACGAGTCCCGCCGCAAGGCAGATTACGCCGGCGCGCTGCTGCTGCGCGTCGGCGATGCGATACCGGGTCAGGACAAGGTCGTGATCTCGGCGCCGGCCTTGGCCGGAAGCGCGCCGCGGCCGCTGCTGGCGATCAGTTGCCTGCAGAACATTTCGCGCTTGCAGTTGATTACCGCCGAGCCGCTGGATGTCAGCCGCGTGAGCATCCGCGTGTTGCTGGATGGGCGGCCCATTTCCGACCGCAGGCCCTGGCAGGTCCTGGACGACGGCACCGTCACGGATGCGGGCCGTGGGCTGGTCGCCATCGAACAGCTTCGCCATCTGACGCGTGCGTCCCAGCAGATGCAGCTCGAGAGCGACCACGCGTCGTTCGACGGGCTGTCGTTCGATACGGCAGCGCTGCATGCGCTGATGGCGCAACAACGCGAGGCTTGTCATTGGTGAGCACCTTTCCCGCACTGGATCTCGACGCCATCCTGTCACCCATATCGCCGCAACAGCCGGCTGGCGATTTTGACGACGAAGACAACGCCTACCAGGGCATCGAAAACGAGATGATGAAGCTGGGGGGGTTGCAAGAGGCGACCATCGACTGGGGCTATGTCGATACGGCGTCGCGTCAGTATCTGCAGTCGCAGTGCAAGCACCTGCGCATTGCCGCGCAACTGGCAACGGCCCGCATGCGCTCGGGCGGTTGGCGCGGCTGGGCCGAGGCGGCAGGCATGTTGGCTGGGATGACCAGCCGGTACTGGAGCACAAGCCATCCAAAACCGGGCGCGGCGGGCCTGATGGCCAAGCGGCGTCTGCTGTCCCAGCAACTGGAGCGCCTGACAGAGGCGCTGGCCAAGCTCGACAGTAAGGGATACGCCGACGAATTCTACAAATCCGGCCAGCAGGCCTTGGACAAGCTGCAGGCCTGCGCGAACGAATGCGGGTTGGACGTGCCGACGCTGACCCGACTGGAGGCGCAGCTACGGCTCAAGACCGAGGCGACACGTGCGCCCGAGCTCGCCGATGCGCAACTCGACCTGTCGGCGCAGACGTCCGGGATCACCGAGGCCTTCTTCACGCCCGTGGCCATGGCGCCTGGCAACGAACGGGAAGCGCGCCGTTCGTTATTGGCCGTGGCCGACCTCATCAACCATCAAGACGCGTATGACCCGACCGGCTACCTGCTGCGCCGCTTTGCCTTGTGGGCGCATCTGAGCATTGCGCCGTCGACGCGCAAAGATACGACGCGCACAGAGTTGATGGCGGTTCCCGCCGAAACCGCCGAGGCGTACTGGGATGCGCTGAAAGCCAATGCGGTCGATCCCGCGCTGTTGCAGCGCGTTGAAAGAAGCATTACCTCGTCACCGTACTGGCTGCGCGGCAGCTTCCTGGCTGCTGGTATCGCTCGCCGCCTGGAAATGCAGAACGTCGCCGAGGCTATCCGCCAATCCACCGGGCGCTTTGTGGCAAGGCTGCCGGCGTTGGTGAAGCTGCAGTTTGCGGATGGCCGCGCGTTCGTCGATGGCGAAACGCAGTCGTGGATCAGTGGCGCGGATGCGGACACCGCGAAGCTGGGCGCCGGACACGAGTACCCCGCGTTGCGCGAGGAGTTGCGCGAGGCGCTGGAAGCCACGGGGGTGGAGTCGATGCTCAAGCGGCTGGAAACCATCCAGAAGGCGTCGGCGGACCCGCGTCATGGCTGCCATGTCATCACGATCGCCGCCGAACTGCTTGGCGCGCGTGGCTTGTCGTGGCTGGCGGACGGCTTGTACGCCCGGGCGCATCACATCATGCAAGACGCTTGCGCTGCGCAATGGGAACCGAGTCTGTTCGGCCTGCTTGAGCGGCAGGTGAATGCCGCAATCGAATGCAAGAAACTGGAGCAACCCCATGTTTAAGATCTGGTCGAAAGTAAAACGCTATGGCCTGCCGCTACTGAAATGGGCAAAGCAGGGCATGCCGGTGGCGTTGCTGCTGATTCTGGCGCTCGCCTTGGCTGCCATCTGGTGGCTGGGGCCGATGTGGACATGGGAGGAACACCGCCCGCTGGCAAGTATCACCGCGCGCGTGTTGGCCACGCTTGGGCTGATTGCGCTGCCCTTGCTGGTCTGGGCCATCCGGCTGCGCAATCGGAATCTGACGCTGGAAGCCGAGCGCGCGAAGTCGCAGAAACAGCAGGAGGATCCCTGCCTGCGCTACGTGCAGGCGCAGGAGCGGGATCTGGACAAGAGCCTCGCCGTTCTCCACGCCAACCTGAAGGGCCGCAACGCGCTGTACCAACTGCCTTGGTATCTGATCCTGGGTCAGGAGAACGCGGGCAAGACCAGCTTCGTCAACCGGTCCAGCCAGACGTTCTCGCTGACGGGCGAGGTCAAGGCCGGCAGCCAGCGCCTGCAAGACGACCCCGACCGGATCTACCGCATTGACTGGTGGATTGGCGATGACGCCGTGCTGATCGACCCGCCGGGCGAACTGATCAGCCAGCCTCGGATGACGGCGGAACTTGAGCAATCTGCCGCGTCCGGGAACACGGAACCGCCGAAGCCGGCAGACGCTGCGGGACCCGCGCTCTTGCCGGAGGAGCTCCATTCCCGCCTGTGGGATAGCTTTGTGGGATGGCTGGGGCGCAGTCGCAGCCGCCGTCCGCTGAATGGCGTCGTGCTGATGGTCAGTCTGGTCACGTTGCTGAATCAGCAGCCTAGCGACCGCAAGGCGTTGGCCTCGTTGCTGCGGGCCCGGTTGGCCGAACTGAGCCGTCAGCTTGGCACGCGTCCGCCGCTGTATGTCGTTCTGAGCAAATTCGACCTGCTTGAAGGCTTTGAGCCGCTGTTCGCCCGGCTGCCCAAGTCTGCGCGCGAGGATATCTTTGGCTTTTCTTTTACGCTGGACTCCGTGCAGCGTTATGACGCGTGGCGGGATGAACTGGGCGCGCGGTACGACGAGTTTCTGACGCGCCTGAACGAGCAGGTGTTCGATGCGTTGGCCGATGTCCGCGAATTGAATCAACGTGAAGCCCTGTATTCCCTGGTTCGGCAACTGACCGGCATGCGGCCGCTCTTGATGGAGTTCCTGACCGATGTATTGGGCAGCGATCGCTACCTAACGCCGGCGTTGCCGCGTGGCGTCTTTTTGTCGTCGGTCTATCAGCAGGGCGTGCTGACCAACGCCTTCGTGGCCTCTGCTTCGCAGAATTACGATATCCGGGAGCCCGTGCCGGCCACGCATCCCAGCGGCCGCGCGATGGTCTACTTTGCCCAGCAGCTATTTCAGCGCGTTATCTATCCCGAGTCGGGGTTGGCGGGCGACAACCCGCGTGTGCGGGCTGAAAAGCGGCGCGCGCTGGCTCTGCGTTTTGGTGTGGCATCGTTGGGAAGCGCGATCATTGTCGGTGGCTGGTATCACTATTACGCCGTGAACCGGGACAAGGCCATGAGCGTGCTGGAACGCAGCCGCGCTTACAGCGCCCACGCCATCGACGGCGAGCTGGACACGACAGGCCGCAACCTGCTTCAGCCGCTGGATCAGATCAGCAGCGCGGTGGCGGTGTACGGCGATTATCGGGAGGCGTGGCCGCTTGTGGCGGACATGGGGCTGTATCAGGGATGGCAGATTGGTCCAAAGGTCGATCAGGCGTATCTGACGCTGCTGTCCCAGCGCTTTCTGCCTGCGCTGGCCAATGGGGTGATGGAGCATCTGGACGGCACGTCGGTGGACAGCGATGCGCAGCTTGAGGCATTGCGCGTGTACCGCATGATCGAAGACCGTCCCAATCGCCGGCCGCCGGTGGTGGAGCGTTGGATGGGGCAGCAGTGGGCGCGGGCTTTCCCCGGCGAAGACCAGGTGCAGCGCGCGTTGATGCGGCACCTGGACTACGCGATGAAGTACGCCGATACGTTGCTGCCTCAGTTTCAGCAGCGCGTGTCCATCGTGCAGCGCGACCTGCGGCAGATCCCGTTGCCGCAGCGCGTTTACATGACGATGCGCCGGCAGGCGGGCGAGTACCTGAGGGCGCCGCTGGACCTGCGCAATGAGATCGGTCCGGCGTTTGATGTGGTCTATCAGCCTGCGGCTGCCGGCAAGGGGGAAGCGGGGCCACTCGCTTCCGATGGCCGTATCGACGCGTTGTTGACGGCCAAGGGGTTTCATAGCTATTTCGCGCCGCACAGCCAGGATCTGACTGAACTGGCAATGATTGACCAGTGGGCGCTGGGCGAGCGGCGCAATATCGATTATTCCGAGGCTGACAAGCGGGCGTTGGCCAAGCGCATCCAGGCCATCTACGGCCGCGATTACATCGACACCTGGCAGCGCAACCTCAACCAGCTCGAAGTTCGTGACTTTCTTGACCTTGCCGAGGCGGTCAATGTCCTGGGCACGGTGACCAGCCCGGCGGCGCCGTTGCGCAGGCTGGTGGAAACCGTGCGCGACAACAGTGAGCTTGGCGCT